>NZ_CP009048.1:1357500-1668125 GCF_000746525.1 Pseudomonas alkylphenolica | reverse complement strand
GGGTCGGGTAATCGCCCTCTTCGACCAGCTCGATGCTGTCAGCCGCTTCCAACGCAGCATTGACTGCCTTGAGGTCGATCGGTTCACGACTTTGCACCGATACACTGTAGCTATCGCCGAAAAACACCGGGACTTGAATGCAGCTGACGGAAATCTTCAGCGCCGGCAAATCCAGCACCTCGCGCAATTCGCTAACCAGACGACGCTCCAGCAAGCCATGACCTTCAGCATCGTTGGCGCCCACCTGGGCCAGCAGATTGAAGGCCATTTGCCGGTCAAAGAAGCGTGGTTCCAGAGGACGTGCATTGAGCAGTTCGGCGGTCTGCCGCGCCAGCTCATTGACCGCTTCGCGGCCTTGGGCCGAGACCGCCAGGCAGGCGGTGACATTGACCCGCTCGATGTCGAGCAGTCCTTTGAGCGGAGCCAGGGCAACGGCCAATGCCACTGCGGCGGCACTTGGGCTGCTGACCTGCAGCGGCTTGGGCAGGTTTTCGAGTCGTGCAGCGTTGGCTTCTGGCACCAACGCTGGCGCCTGCTCGGCAGGCAAGCCTCCAGACAGATCGATAACAGCGCAACCGGCCGCCTGGGCCCGCGGAGCAAAACTGCGGGTGACGGAAGGGCCGGCAGCGAAAAAGGCCAGTTTGACCTTGCTGAAATCGAAGCTGTCGACCTCGCGCACGCGCAGGCTCTTGTTGCGGAACATCACACCGCTGCCGGCTGACTCGTTGCTGGCCAGCAGGTGCAGGGTGCCCACCGGAAAATCCTGCTCTTCGAGAATCTGCACGAGGGTTTCACCGACAGTACCGGTGGCACCGATCACGGCAATATCAATAGGCTGGCTCATGGGGAAATCCTCTGCTGGAACGGCGGGAGCGGCACTTTACACCACAATCGCGGGGCATGTGGGAGCTGGCTTGCTGTGTGTGGGAGCGGGCTTGCCCCGCGATTGCGCTTGTTCAGTCACCTTGCATCGCGGGGCAAGCCCGCTCCCACCGTTTTTTCGCGGTTAGTCGCCAACAAAAAAGCCCGCGCTGTCTCCAGCACGGGCTTTCGGTCCAATCAGCGTCAGATCAACGCTCCAGCAAAATCCGCAGCATGCGGCGCAGCGGCTCGGCCGCGCCCCACAGCAGCTGGTCGCCAACGGTGAAGGCGCCCAGGTATTGCGAACCCATGTTCAGCTTGCGCAGACGACCCACCGGAATGTTCAAGGTACCGGTGACACTGGTCGGGCTCAGCTCCTGCATGCTGATTTCGCGCTGGTTCGGCACCAGCTTCACCCATGGGTTGTGCTGGCTGATCATGCCTTCGATATCAGCGATTGGCACATCTTTGTTCAGCTTGATGGTCAGCGCCTGGCTGTGGCAACGCATCGCACCGATGCGCACGCAGATGCCGTCGACCGGAATCGGGCTCTTGAAGCGACCGAGGATCTTGTTGGTCTCGGCCTGGGCTTTCCACTCTTCACGGCTCTGGCCGTTAGGCAGTTCCTTGTCGATCCACGGGATCAGGCTGCCGGCCAGCGGCACACCGAAGTTTTCGGTCGGGTAGGCTTCGCTGCGCATGGCCTCGGCAACCTTGCGGTCGATGTCGAGGATGGCGCTGGCCGGGTTGGCCAGGTCGTCAGCCACAGCGGCGTGGGTCGCGCCCATCTGGCGGATCAGCTCACGCATGTTCTGCGCGCCGGCACCGGAAGCCGCCTGATAGGTCATGGCGCTCATCCACTCGACCAGGCCAGCCTCGAACAGGCCACCCAGGCCCATCAGCATCAGGCTGACAGTGCAGTTGCCACCGATGTAGTTCTTGGTGCCCGCATCGAGCTGCTGGTCGATGACCTTGCGGTTGACCGGGTCGAGGACGATGACCGCGTCATCCTGCATACGCAGGCTGGAGGCGGCGTCGATCCAGTAACCCTGCCAGCCGGCTTCGCGCAGCTTGGGGAACACTTCGTTGGTGTAGTCGCCGCCCTGACAGGTCAGGATCACATCGAGGGTCTTGAGTTCTTCAATGCTGTACGCGTCCTTGAGCGGAGCAATATCTTTGCCCACAGCCGGACCCTGGCCACCTACGTTGGAAGTGGTGAAGAACACCGGCTCGATGAGATCGAAATCCTGCTCTTCCAGCATCCGCTGCATGAGCACGGAACCGACCATACCGCGCCAACCGATCAGACCTACACGTTTCATCGCAACTACACCTTTGCTAAAAAGTGGGCCGCTGCTTCACAAGGAAAAACAGCAGCGGGCCCGAGAGATTACAGATTCCGCAGCGCTGCGACTACTGCGTCGCCCATTTCCTGCGTACCTACCTTGCTGCAACCGGCCGACCAGATGTCACCCGTGCGCAGCCCCTTATCCAGCACCAGGCTGACGGCGTTTTCAATAGCTTCGGCTGCCGCCTGCTGATTGAAGCTGTAACGCAGCATCATCGACACCGACAAAATGGTTGCCAGCGGGTTGGCAATGCCCTGCCCGGCGATGTCTGGCGCCGAGCCGTGGCACGGTTCGTACATGCCCTTGTTGTTGGCATCCAGGGACGCTGAAGGCAGCATGCCAATGGAGCCGGTGAGCATGGAAGCTTCATCCGACAGGATGTCACCAAACATGTTATCGGTGACCATCACATCGAACTGCTTGGGTGCACGAACCAGCTGCATGGCCGCGTTGTCGACGTACATGTGGCTGAGCTCCACATCCGGGTAGTCCTTGGCCACTTCTTCGACAATTTCGCGCCACAGCTGGCTGGAAGCCAGGACGTTGGCCTTGTCCACCGAGCAGAGTTTCTTGCCGCGTACACGAGCCATGTCGAAACCGACACGAGCGATACGGCGGATTTCGCTCTCGCTGTACGGCAGGGTGTCGTAGGACTGACGCTCGCCACCTTCCAGCTCGCGGGTACCGCGCGGGGCGCCGAAGTAGATGCCACCGGTCAGCTCGCGAACGATGAGGATGTCCAGACCGGAAACGATTTCCGGCTTCAACGAGGAGGCGTCGGCCAGCTGCGGATAGAGGATGGCCGGACGCAGGTTGGCGAACAGGCCCAGTTGCGAACGGATCTTCAACAGGCCGCGCTCAGGACGGATGTCACGCTCGATCTTGTCCCACTTGGGGCCTCCCACGGCGCCCAGCAATACAGCGTCTGCCTGACGCGCGCGCTCCAGGGTCTCATCAGCCAGCGGCACGCCGTGCTTGTCGATGGCCGCGCCACCGATCACATCATGGGACAGGCTGAAGCCGAGCTGGAACTTGTCGTTGGCCAGCTCCAGCACCTTGACCGCCTCGGCCATGATTTCCGGACCGATGCCATCACCTGGAAGAATCAGAATCTGCTTGCTCATGGGTTCCTCGTGTTCAAATCAAGCGAAAAGTAATCAGCAGCATCGCGGGGCAAGCCCGCTCCCACAGAGTTTCCACTACCGGTGGGAGCCAGCTTGCCCCGCGATGTTTTCAATCAAACATCGCGAAACAACCAAGGCTGACTAGCCCGATGCTTGGCTTCGAACGTGGCAATCGCGTCACTGTCCTGCAAGGTCAGACCGATATCGTCCAGACCGTTGAGCAAGCAGTGTTTACGAAACGCATCGATTTCGAAACTCAATACTTTGCCATCTGGGCGGGTTACTGTCTGCGCCTGCAAGTCGATGGTCAACTGGTAGCCAGGGTCGGCCTCGACCTGCTTGAACAGTTCATCGACTTCTTCATCGCTGAGGATGATCGGCAGCAAGCCGTTCTTGAAGCTGTTGTTGAAGAAGATGTCGGCATAGCTCGGCGCGATGATACTGCGGAAACCGTACTCTTCGAGGGCCCATGGCGCATGCTCACGGCTCGAGCCGCAACCGAAGTTCTCGCGGGCAAGCAACACGCTGGCGCCCTGGTAACGGTCGTGGTTCAAGACGAAGTCCGGGTTCTTCGGGCGCTTGCTGTTGTCCTGGTACGGCTGACCGACATCCAGGTAACGCCACTCATCGAACAGGTTGGGGCCAAAGCCGGTGCGCTTGATCGACTTGAGGAACTGCTTGGGAATGATCTGGTCAGTGTCGACGTTGGCGCGATCCAAAGGCGCAACCAGGCCGGTGTGCTGGGTAAAGGCTTTCATGCTGCGCTCCCTTGAATCAACTCACGTACGTCGACAAAACGACCGGTTACAGCGGCGGCGGCGGCCATGGCCGGGCTCACCAGGTGGGTACGACCGCCAGCACCCTGACGGCCTTCGAAGTTACGGTTGGAGGTCGAGGCGCAATGCTCGCCACTCTCCAGGCGGTCCGGGTTCATCGCCAGGCACATCGAGCAGCCCGGCTCACGCCATTCGAAACCGGCTTCGAGGAAGATCTTGTCCAGGCCCTCTTTCTCGGCCTGGGCTTTGACCAGACCCGAGCCCGGCACGACGATGGCCTGCTTGATGGTCGCAGCCACCTTGCGGCCCTTGGCGATCTCGGCAGCGGCGCGCAAGTCTTCGATCCGCGAGTTGGTGCACGAACCGATGAAGACCCGGTCGAGCTGGATATCGGTGATCGCCTGGTTGGCGCTCAAACCCATGTACTTCAAGGCACGCTCAATGGAACCGCGCTTGACCAGATCGGCTTCGGCAGCCGGATCCGGCACGCGCTGATCAACCGCCAGGACCATTTCCGGCGAGGTGCCCCAGCTGACCTGTGGCTTGATCTGTGCAGCGTCCAGCTCGATCACTGTGTCGAACACCGCATCGGCGTCGGATACCAGGTCTTTCCAGGCTTCTACCGCCTGATCCCACTGCTCGCCTTTAGGTGCATATGGACGACCCTTGACGTAGGCCACGGTTTTTTCATCGGTCGCCACCAGGCCCACGCGGGCACCGGCTTCGATGGACATGTTGCAGATGGTCATGCGGCCTTCGACGGACAGCTCGCGAATCGCGCTACCGGCGAATTCCATCGCGTGGCCGTTGCCACCGGCAGTACCGATCTTGCCAATCACCGCCAGGACGATGTCCTTGGCCGTGACGCCGAACGGCAACTGACCCTCGACGCGCACCAGCATGTTTTTCATTTTCTTGGCCACCAGGCACTGGGTCGCGAGCACATGCTCGACTTCCGAGGTACCGATGCCATGGGCCAGGGCGCCAAAGGCACCATGGGTGGAGGTGTGCGAGTCGCCGCAAACCACGGTCATGCCCGGCAAGGTTGCGCCCTGCTCCGGGCCGATGACGTGGACGATGCCCTGACGCACGTCATTCATCTTGAATTCGGTGATGCCATACTCGTCGCAGTTTTCATCGAGGGTCTGCACCTGCAAACGCGACACCTGGTCGACAATGGCGTCGATACCGCCCTTGCGTTCCGGGGTGGTCGGCACGTTGTGGTCAGGCGTGGCGATGTTGGCATCGATGCGCCAGGGTTTGCGGCTGGCCAGGCGCAGGCCTTCAAAGGCTTGCGGTGACGTCACTTCGTGAATGATGTGACGGTCGATATAGATCAGCGCCGAACCATCGTCGCGCTGCTTGACCAAATGCGAATCCCAGAGCTTGTCGTAGAGCGTTTTGCCGGCCATCAGACTTTCCTCATCAGCGTCTTTCTATGCCAATAACCACTTGGCTTGTACGGACGATGCTATGACGGTAGATTGAATAACTCAAATTCATAATTTTTATGCTTTGGATAACTCAGAGGAATAGCCAAGCAGTGGACTTCGCCAACCTCAATGCCTTTATCGCCGTGGCTGAAACCGGCAGCTTTTCCGGCGCGGGTGAGCGCCTGCACCTCACCCAGCCAGCCATCAGTAAACGGATTGCCGGACTGGAACAGCAACTGGATGTGCGCCTGTTCGATCGCCTGGGCCGCGACATCAATCTCACCGAGGCTGGCCGCGCCTTGCTGCCGCGCGCTTATCAAATCGTCAACGTACTGGATGATACCCGCCGCGCCTTGAGCAATCTCACCGGTGAAGTGACCGGTCGCCTGACCCTTGCCACCAGTCACCATATAGGCTTGCATCGCTTGCCTCCGGTTTTACGGGCTTTCACCCGCCAGTACCCAGCAGTGGCATTGGATATTCAGTTCCTGGATTCAGAAGCTGCCTACGACGAGATACTCCATGGCCGCGCCGAAATTGCGGTAATCACCCTGGCACCCGAACCGCACCCGCTGGTTCAGGCCGTGCCGGTGTGGAACGACCCGCTGGATTTCGTCGCCTCCCCGGAGCATCCACTGGCGTGCAATGGCCCGGTAAGCCTTGCCGATATCGCCCATCACCCGGCGGTTTTCCCTGGCGGCAATACTTTTACACACCATATTGTCCAGCGCCTGTTCGAAGCCCAGGGGCTGACGCCGAACATCGCCATGAGCACCAACTACCTGGAAACCATCAAGATGATGGTTTCCATCGGCCTGGCCTGGAGTGTACTGCCGCGAACCATGCTCGATGAGCAGGTTGCGCCTATCGCTTTGCCGGGCATACAGCTGTCGCGCCAGCTAGGCTACATTCTGCACACCGAGCGGACGTTATCGAATGCGGCCAAGGCCTTCATGGCACTGCTCGACAGCCACGCAGGTGGCCACGAGCCAATGAGGTAAATCACGGCCAGAACAACTCTCAAGGACGCGTCACCTGCCAAAGGTCTGGTATCGATGCCCAAATCAGCAAACCGCTTCCCGCGTCTGCCGCGCATCCATGCGGCAGACCCCCAGGCATTGGAGCAGACCTGGGAAAATGCACCGCAACTGCTGGCGGCGTTGAATGGCGCGCGCCTGGGCGCCTGGTTCTGGGATGTCGAGACCGGCCAGATCGGCTGGTCCAGGGGGACCCAGGCGCTGTTTGGCTTTGACCCCGAGCAACCGCTACCCAACGACCTGGATTACCTCGACCTGCTGCCAGCCGAAGACCGCGCGCGCACCTTGCAGGCCTTTAATGCGGTCCTCAACGGCGAGCCAGTGGAACAAGCCTTGCGCCACCGTATCCGCTGGCCCGACGGCAGCCTGCACTGGCTGGAAATCAATGGCAGCCTGGCCAAGGACAAGCACGGCCGCCCCCAGATGATTGGAGTGATCCGCGAAATCACTCGCCAGCGGGAGCGCGAAACCGCGCTGATCAATTCGGAAAAGCGCTTTGCCACGCTGTTTCATCTGAGCCCCAATGTGGTGCTGCTGACCCGCCGCTCCGATGGCCTGATCCATGAAGTCAACCAGCACTTCGAACAGACGCTCGGCTGGCCCGGCTATCAGGTAATCAACAAGACCACCATCGAGATTGGCCTGTGGGCCAATCCGCAGCAGCGAAACCTGGTGCTTGAGGCTACACGTGGCAACAGCGGCCCGGTCACCCTGGAAGTGCAGTTTTGCGCCAGCAACGGCAAGGTCCATGACGGCATCCTCAGCACCCAGAACATCGAGCTCGAAGGCACGGTCTACCTGCTCAGCACTTTTGTCGACACCAGTGAGCGCAAACGCGCCGAACAGGCCCTCAAGGACAGCCAGGAACGCCTGGACCTGGCTCTGGATTCCGCGCAGATGGGCACCTGGGACTGGCATATTCCCAGCGGTATGCTCTATGGCTCGGCACGCGCCGCCGAACTGCACGGCCTGGAACCGGTGCCTTTCCACGAATCCTTCGAGGCGTTTTTCGAGGGTGTGCCGGAGCTCGAACGCCGCAACATGCACAAGGCCTATCGCAGCCTGCGCGAAGGTCCGGCCGGCAACTACCAGATCACCTACCAGATCCAGCTGGAAAACGGCACCTCGCGCTACATTGAAAGCCGTGCCCGGCTGTACCGCGACGAACAGGGCAAACCGCTGCGCATGGCCGGCACTCTGCTCGACATCACCGACCAGGTTGAACGTGAGCAACGTCTGACCAGCTCGGAAGAAAAATTCGCCAGCCTGTTCCAGGCCAGCCCCGATCCGATCTGCGTGACGCGCCAGGACAGTGGTCAGTTCATCGAGATCAACCCGGCGTTCACCCAGACCTTCGGCTGGGACGCCCAGCACGTCATCGGCCGCACCGCCGAAGAAATCGGCTTGTGGGCCGAGTCCGCCGAACGCGCCCGGCGCATCGAACAGGTGATTCGCGACGAAGCCCTGAACAATGTCGCCGTGGCGATCAATCACAAAGACGGCCAGCCCCTGACCTGCGTGATCTCCAGCCGCCTGATCACCGTCGACGACCAGCCTTGCAGCGTCACCACCCTGCGCGACATCACTCAACAACAACGGGCCGAAGCTGCGCTCAAATCCAGCGAAGAGAAGTTCGCCAAAGCTTTCCACTCCAGCCCCGACGCCATCACCATTACCGAACTCGACAGCGGTCGCTACCTGGAGATCAACGATGGCTTCTGCCGGTTGACGGGCTACAGCGCCAGCGAAGTGATCGGCCGCACCGCGAACGAAATCGGCATCTGGGCCGACGACAAACAGCGCGCGATCCTGACCTCGGAACTCCAGGAAAAGGGCCGGGTGCACCACCGGGAGATGCTCGGGCGCAACAAACGCGGGGAAATCCTCACCGTCGAGGTGTCGATCGAACCGATTGTCCTCAACGAGTCGCAATGCCTGCTGCTCACTGCCCGTGATGTCAGCCAGCTGAAAAACGCCCAGGCGCAGATCCGCCACCTGGCCTACCACGACCCGCTGACCAACCTGCCTAACCGCGCGCTGTTGATGGATCGCCTGAGCCAGCAGATCGCTTTGCTCAAACGCCACAACCTGCGCGGCGCCCTGCTGTTTCTCGACCTTGACCACTTCAAGCACATCAATGACTCCCTCGGCCATCCGGTCGGCGACACGGTGCTGAAAATAATCACCGCACGCCTGGAAGCCAGTGTGCGCCTGGAAGACACCGTGGCGCGCTTGGGGGGCGATGAATTCGTGGTACTGATCAGCGGCCTGGAAGGCAGCCGCGACGAAGTCACGGAAAAAGTCCGCGAGCTGGCCGATACCTTGCGCCAATTACTGGCTGAACCGATGTCCCTCGATGGTCAGCGCCTGCAGGTTACGCCCAGCATCGGCGTGGCCTTGATTCCCGATCACGGCTCGACCCCGGCCGACCTGCTCAAACGCGCCGACATTGCCCTGTATCGGGCCAAAGACTCCGGACGCAACACCACCCAGCTGTTCCACACCACCATGCAAAAAGCCGCCAGCGAACGCTTGCGCATGGAAAGCGACCTGCGCATGGCTCTTGCTCGCGGCGAACTGGCCCTGCACTTCCAGCCCCAGGTCGACGCCCGTGACAATCGCATTATCGGCGCCGAAGTGCTGTTGCGCTGGCACCACCCGCAGCTGGGTCAGCAGCCGCCAGCGCAGTTCATCCAGGTGCTGGAAGAAAGCGGGCTGATTCTCGAAGTTGGCAGCTGGATACTCGACGAAGCCTGCGATGCCTGTGCCGGCATGCTGCGTGACCATTTGATCGACGCCGATGACTTCAGCCTGTGCGTGAACATCAGCCCGCGACAGTTCCGCCAGAACGACTTTGTCGAGCGGGTACTGCGCAGCCTTGATGACTTTCGCCTGCCTTACAAGATGCTCAAGCTGGAGATCACCGAAGGTATCGTCATCCAGAACCTGGAAGACACCATCAACAAGATGCGTGAGCTCAAGCGTTATGGGGTGAGCTTTGCCATGGATGATTTCGGCACCGGGTATTCGTCGCTGACCTACCTCAAGCGCCTGCCGGTGGATGCGCTGAAGATCGACCAGTCGTTTGTGCGCGATGCGCCAGAGGATCCCAACGATGCGGAGATCGTCCGCGCCATTGTGGCCATGGCCCGGAGTCTGGATTTGGCGGTGATTGCCGAAGGGGTGGAGCTGTCTGAGCAGCTGGAGTTTCTGGAGCGGCTGGGGTGTTATTTGTATCAGGGGTATTTGCACAGCCGGCCGTTGCCGTTGGGGGAGTTTCGGCGGTTGTTGCTGGAAACGCCGGCATTGTAGGAGCGGGCTTGCCCCGCGATGAGGCCCTCGGGTTTGTGGGCATATCCATTGGCGCTGGTGGCGCTGATTCACCTTTCCGCCCTTACGGCGGGTCCCTTTGGCAAACGCCTGTACGGACCGGAGACATGCTTTACACACGTGCGGAGACATGGTTTACACATTATCGACCAGAATCAGGCTGATTCACGTCGATGGTTCGTACCAGGTGATGGCAGAAATAGACGTTGAACAGATCTTCGCTACCAGGAAGTGAGCGTACTGCCAAAAGATAACCAGTTAGGCCCTTGGCTATCTTGAAGTAACGTTTTCGGAAGCGGAATCGACAGTGATAGGCCTTTACAAGCACGTCGTCCGGGCCGTATTCAAACTCCGATAGTTTTTCCGGAAAAGCCCAAGGGCTTACACGGTAATGCTCCATGGGCACTTCATACTCGAGGGCCTCATGAGGGCGCTGGTGGTTGTAAATCTCACGCCAGTGGTCAAAGGCATTCTGGGTCTCAGCAATGCTGCGAAAATGCCGCCCGTTGAGCACTTCAGCTTTGAGTGCACGATGGAAGCGTTCGATCTTGCCGTTAGTTTGTGGGTGGTGGGGACGACTGAAGCTGACCCTGATGCCCAGGCGAATCAACCATATGCTCAACATCGCAATTTCCCCCGGATTACGCGGCGAGCCCCACGGTGGGCCGTTATCCACATTGATCCGGGCCGGCAGCCCGTAGCGACGGAAAACTTCGGTCAATCTCTCCTGTACCGTAACTGTGCGCTCATTCGCACAGGCCTGAATCGCCAAGTTGAAGCGCGAGTGGTCATCTAGCACAGTCAGAGGGTGGCATCGACCTTCTTGAGTCGGAAAATTCCCCTTGAAGTCCATCTGCCAAAGATCATTGGGGGCATCGTGTACAAAGCGCTTCGCAAACAGCTGCACCTCCTTTTCGGGAGGCTGAATGAGTCCGTGGCGATGCAAAACATTGGTAACGGTACTCGGAGCAATACGGCAATCAAGCTTGTGACTGATCTTGCGTCCACCCCACTCAGGATGTTGCTGGCGAAGCTCTAGCACGGACGACTCCAGTGCGGGTGGCGTCTGATCAGGGCTTGTAATCGGGCGGCGGGACTTCTCCAAAAGCCCCTGACTCCCATGCGCTGCGTAGCGCTTAAGCCATTTGTATCCCGTTGGGGCGCTGATGCCAAAGCGTTGGCACAACTCTCTTCTGTTGCAGCCGGGTTGCTGGGCCAAGACAACGAACTCTTCTTTCAGGCTCATGGCGTCTCTCGTATTCCAAGGCATGATGGCTTCCCGGCAAAGTTGGCTCGCCAGGAAGTGTTAACCATGTCCCCGTACACGTGTAAACCATGTCTCCGGTCCGTACAGGCGTTTGCCAAAGTAAGCCGCCGTAAGGGCGGAAAGGTGAATCAGCGCCACCCTGGCAAATGGATATGCCCACAACCAGAAACGCCAATAAAAAAGGGCACCCGAAGGTGCCCTCTTTCACAGCATCACCACACTCAGTTCAGCGCAGGCTTGCTATCCCCATTGATCGGGATGCGCTTGGCCTTAGCTTCTTCCGGCACAATCCGCAGCAGGTCAATACTGAGCAAACCGTTGGCCAAACCAGCAGCCTTGACCTCGATATGGTCAGCCAGGCGGAACGACAACTTGAACGCCCGCTGGGCAATGCCCTGATGCAGATAGGTAACGCTTTCGGCGTTGCTGTCACGCTTGCCGCCAGTGACGGTCAACACACCTTTTTCCACTTGCAGATCAAGATCCTGCTCCTGGAAACCGGCTGCAGCAACAACGATTCGATAGTGGTCTTCGCCATGTTTTTCAACGTTGTAGGGAGGGTAGCTGCTACCCGCCTCATTACGCGCCGCGGATTCGAACAGGTCATTGAAACGGTCGAAGCCTACGGAATGACGGAACAGTGGAGCCAGAGAAAAAGCAGTAGTCATGATACATCTCCTGAAAATCAGCGAGGTTGTGTAGTAGCGCGACCCGACTTCGGCATCGCGTACTCCTTAGATAAGGACCCTCGCCTGCTTTTCAAGCAACCCTGCGAAAATTTTTTCAGGCCGCCGCACTGACCGGTATGCCGATCAACTGGCCGACGCGATCGCAGTCGGTTTCCCGGCGCAGCTCGGTGAACAATGCCACGGCTTCAGGATAAGTGCGGGTCAGCATCGCCACCCATTGCTTCAAGCGTCCTGGCGCCTGGCGCGGGGTCATCTGCGCCCGGGCCTGGCCCCAGAAGTCCTGGATCAGCGGCAGCAGGCTCTGCCAGTCCATCGGCACGAACGCTACGCCATCGCGCTCCGCGGCAATCTGCCGGGCCAGATCCGGACGTGATACCAGCCCGCGGCCAAGCATGATGTCCTCGACGCCACTGACTTCACGGCAGCGCCGCCAGTCATCCAGGGTCCAGACCTCGCCGTTGGCGTAAACCGGTACCTTGACCACATCCTGCACCTTCGCCACCCACTCCCAATGGGCCGGCGGCTTGTAGCCATCAACCTTGGTCCGCGCATGTACCACCAACTGCTCGGCACCACCCTCGGCCAAGGCCAAAGCACAGTCCAGGGCACCGTCGGGGCTGTCGAAGCCCAGGCGCATCTTGGCGGTCACCGGAATATGCGCAGGCACGGCGCGGCGCACCTCACGAAGGATGGCGTGAAGCAGTTCCGGCTCCTTGAGCAGCACTGCCCCGCCTCGGGATTTGTTCACGGTCTTGGCCGGGCAACCGAAGTTCAGGTCGATCACCGGCGCGCCCAGCTCGCAGGCCAGTACTGCGTTTTCTGCCAGGCAAACGGGATCGGAACCGAGCAGTTGCACGCGCAAAGGCACCCCAGCCGCAGTTTGCGCGCCCTGGCTCAACTCAGGTGCCAGCTTGTCGAAGGTAGCCGCAGGCAACAGCCGGTCGCAGACGCGAATGAACTCGGTGACACACCAGTCGATGCCGCCCACCTGGGTCAGTACGTCGCGGAGGATGTTGTCGACCAGCCCCTCCATCGGGGCCAGGGCAATTTGCATGGGGGATGAACCACGTAAAAAAAGAAGTAAATGCTACCAGAACCGCAAGATTACAGGCTCAGCATTCATCCAGCCCAGGATATTTCCGACAAGCCAGTCGGAAATTGTCCACTTGCAAACAGGAGCCCTGGGACTGCTCCCCCCAGATGAAGGCATTTACTCTTTTACACCTGCCGCAAAACGAAATCGACGACAGGGAGATATCAATGAAACAGCTATTCCCACTGTGGAGCTCCAGCGCCTCTACATGCGCCCAGCCCCTCCCAAACAAGAGTTCGATGATTAGATCAATTGACGCTGGACGCGCCCGCCACAGGATGTCGCCAGCTCATGAATGAGCTAGCGACTCGCTGAAAAGAAACCCCAAGATGAAACAGATCAAACCCCACAACTACGAGATACTCAACTTCCGCACTGAATCTAACCCACAGCTAAACCGGGTCGATTGCCTCACCTTGGCAAACCCTGCAGCAGAAACCGTTCTGGATGAGCTCCAATTCACCGGGAGAAATCCGTTCGCCTCCTCGGATGTGAACATCTCTCCCCACTTGACTGGAGTACTGCCTTATCGCCTGAGCAAGACCTAACTTCAAGCCATCTGCATAAGCGCTGGGCCGTAACCTTCAACAAACTCTACCGGCATGCGCTTGGGCTTGCCGGTGGAGAGCTCGATACAGGCGAAGGTAGTCTGCGCACGCAGCAAAGTAATGCCATCACTAGGCCGCATCAGCTGGAAGCGCCGGGTCATCTTCAGGCGCTGATCCCAGTCAACGATCCAGGTCGCCAACTGCAACTCGTCGTCTTCATAGGCGGCCGCCAGGTAGTCGATTTCATGACGCACCACGGCCATCGCCCGGTCCAGGCGCCGGTACTCGGCCAGGTCCAGCCCCAGACGCTGGGAATGGCGCCAGGCACAGCGCTCCAGCCAGGTGACGTAGACCGCATTATTGGCGTGGCCGAGGCCATCGATATCGTCGGCAGCGACGCGCAGATCAATCGTGAACGGTGTTGCCAGATCCCAACTCATGCCCGCTCCAGGTCTGTGATGAACGGGCAGAGTGTAACGGATGCTCAGGCGGATTGCCGCGCCGGTACAAGACGACGCGCCAGCAGTGCCATGACGCCGTCGATCAATTTTGGATCAGACAGTACGCGCTGATGACCACCATCGGGCAGCATCAACAGGCGACTGTCGAACCAGGCCCGGTGAATCGCCTGAGCCTCGCTGGCTGGCACCAGACTATCGTCTTCGGCGTGTGCGATCAGTGCCGGGATTTCCAGTTGATAGCCGCCGACATCCAAGCGCCCGATCGGAATGCCGACATCCCGTTCAATCTGGCGCACAAAAGCCGCCCGCGCACGGGTCGGCATGCCCAGGTGATTGGCGAAACGACGCAACACCCCCAGCAACTGCGCCGGCGCGGCAACACTCACCGCCGCTTCAGCACGCAACCCCCACTGCAGGGCGAGCATGACACTGGAGCCCCCCATGGAATGACCGATCACCGCATGCAACGGCGGCAACTCGGCGGCGGCTTCGAGCAGCGCCCGGGCGAACAGCACGACATGCGCCTGATTACCCGGCGAATGACCATGGGCCGGCCCTTCCAGGGCCACGGCGGTGTAGCCGGACTGCACCAGGGTATCGATCAGGTGTGCGAACTGGGTCGGGCGCCCTTCCCAACCGTGCATCAACAAGACCGTCGGCCCCTGCCCCCAGCGCAGCGCCGACAAACCGAAGCGCAATGTTATGCGCTCGGCGCGGGCCAGCAGCGGCAACTCCCACTCACGCGGCGGCAGGTTGCGCGGGGTCATGAACGCGCGGCGCATCTTGCCCGCAACATGTTCTGGCGCCAGCCGTCCGAGGGTGCCGTTGACGCTACGAATCCAGCTCAAGGTATTCATCGCTTCGCTCCGGTGGGTGTCGCTCGATCAGACCACCGCCGATTTGGCGGCACGCAGGATACGGTCAGACAGCTCGTCTGTGCCTAGAGCACGGGCCAAGGCCAGACCACCGACCATCAACGCCAGGTCGGCGAGGACCTTGTCGGCCTCTTCAGGGCTGTCAGCAAGATTGGCCATCATCAATTCAATGTGTTCGCCCAGCACCTGACGGAAGGTATCCGGCAGCCGCGCCATCTCACCCAG
The DNA here is from genome assembly GCF_000746525.1 of Pseudomonas alkylphenolica. Classification (NCBI taxonomy): domain Bacteria; kingdom Pseudomonadati; phylum Pseudomonadota; class Gammaproteobacteria; order Pseudomonadales; family Pseudomonadaceae; genus Pseudomonas; species Pseudomonas alkylphenolica. The sequence continues at coordinate 1,653,057 of NZ_CP009048.1, read as the reverse complement.
GGAGTTGGGCAGCGGGCAGGCGCGCTCGGTGGCATCACGGTGTTTGCGCGACAAGTAGAAAGCGGCAACCAGGGCACGACGCTCTTCGCCGCTCATGTTCGGGTCAACCTCGGCAAGCAGCGCCCGACGCTCTGCAAGCAGCTGGCTGAAGGCTTCGAGCATCAGCGCATCCTTGCTGTCGAAGTGCGCGTAGAAGCCCCCTACCGTAAGCCCGGCAGCGCCCATGACCTGGTTGACGCTGGGTTCGGCCGGACCGTGCTGGATCAGTGCGCTGCAGGCGGCATCAAGAATCCGTTCACGGGTTTTCGCTTTTTTGTCGTTCATGACTTGCCTCCGAATATTATGAGTAGAATATTATTCTCATAATATTTTTCTGCAAGCACTTTCCCCTGCCGCTTGTCGCACAGAGGAAGAAGAAGGGAGAGGAGAACTTTTTTCGAGACAAAAACAAAAGGCTCATTCAATAATCGAATGAGCCTTGAAATCCCACAAAGTGGGTAAAATGGCGTCCCCTAGGGGACTCGAACCCCTGTTACCGCCGTGAAAGGGCGGTGTCCTAGGCCACTAGACGAAGGGGACTTGTAACCTTCGTACAGATCCGTTTTCACGAATCCTGGCAAAATTGGTGGAGCTAAGCGGGATCGAACCGCTGACCTCCTGCATGCCATGCAGGCGCTCTCCCAGCTGAGCTATAGCCCCAGATTTCTAGCCTCGCGGCCCAGTGATCTCTTTCGTCATCACTTGTGTAAAACTGGCGTCCCCTAGGGGACTCGAACCCCTGTTACCGCCGTGAAAGGGCGGTGTCCTAGGCCACTAGACGAAGGGGACGAACCTTCTTACCTTAACAACCCGGTCGCTGGAACCCGGTTGACTCCGCAGTCAGTGTAGATGACTACGAATCGGAATTTGGTGGAGCTAAGCGGGATCGAACCGCTGACCTCCTGCATGCCATGCAGGCGCTCTCCCAGCTGAGCTATAGCCCCACAATGTCGCTTTGAACTGAATCGCTTGGCTGGGTGCTTCGCGCTTCGTTTCGTTCATCGCTGTGGACGGGGCGCATATTAAGATCGGATTGCAGACCTGTCAAATAAATTTTCAACAAATTCTGAAAATTTTTTCCGAGATAACAAACACTTACCGGCCAGCTTGGTGATTCACCCCGGTTTTGCTGGGGTTTGGAGCCTCTTCGCGGGGCAAGCCCGCTCCCACCGGTGGGAGCGGGCTTGCCCCGCGATAGGTATCAGGCGATGGTGCCCAACAGCTTCTCCCACTCTTTGTTTTCTTTCTTCGACACACCACCGAGCAGGTCCAGAGCCTGACGCAGGCGATAGCGGGTCAGGTCCGGGCCGAGGATTTCCATGGCGTCGAGTACCGATACCGAACTGGCCTGACCGCTGATCGCGGCGAACATCAGCGGCATGGCATCACGCAGCTTCAGCTCCAGGGCCTCGACCACGGCCTGGATGCAACCGGTAATGCGGTCTTTTTCCCACTGACGCAGGCTTTCCAGCTTCCACAGGATCAACTGGATCACCTGACGCACCTGGTCGGCCGACAATTTTTTGTGCTCGAACAGCTTGGCATCGAGCTTGAGCGCGCCTTCAAAGAAGAAGCCACCCAGCGGGGCGATCTGGCTGAAGGTTTCTACCCTGCCCTGCACATGCGGCGCGATCTTCATCATGTAGTCGCTGTTGAACGCCCACTTCTGCACCCGTGCGGCGAACTCTTCCACCGGCAGGTCGCGCAGCCACTGGCCGTTGAGCCAGGACAGCTTCTCGATGTCAAAAATCGGCCCGCCCAGGGAAACCCGCGACAGATCGAAGTGCTCGACCATCTCGGCCAGGGAGAATTTTTCACGCTCGTCCGGCATCGACCAGCCCATGCGCCCCAGGTAGTTGAGCATCGCTTCCGGCATGAAGCCCATGCGCTCGTAGAAGGTCACCGAGGTCGGGTTCTTGCGCTTGGACAGCTTGCTCTTGTCCGGGTTACGCAGCAGCGGCATGTAGCACAGGGTTGGCTGTTCCCAACCGAAGTACTCGTACAGTTTGATCAGCTTGGGCGCCGACGGCAGCCATTCTTCACCGCGCAGCACGTGGGTGATGCCCATCAGGTGGTCGTCGACGACGTTGGCCAGGAAGTAGGTCGGCAGACCGTCGGTCTTCATCAGTACCTGCATGTCCATGCGGTCCCACGGGATCTCGACATCGCCACGGAGCATGTCCGGTACCACGCAGACGCCTTCACTCGGCACCTTCATGCGGATCACATGCGGCTCGCCAGCGGCCAGGCGGCGCTGCACTTCTTCGGCCGACAGCAGCAAGGCTCGACCGTCGTAGCGCGGGGTCTCGCCACGGGCCATCTGCTCGGCGCGCATCTGGTCCAGCTCTTCGGCGGTGCAGAAGCACGGGAAGGCGTGGCCCATGTCAACCAGTTGCTGGGCGTACTGCTTGTAGATGTCGCCGCGCTCGCTCTGCCGGTACGGGCCATGCGGGCCACCGACGTCCGGACCTTCGCTCCACTCGATACCGAGCCAGCGCAGGGCGTCGAAGATCTGCTGTTCGGACTCGCGGGTCGAACGCAGCTGGTCGGTATCTTCAATACGCAAGATGAACTCGCCGCCGTGCTGCTTGGCAAAGCAGTAGTTGAACAGGGCGATGTAGGCGGTGCCGACGTGGGGATCGCCAGTAGGCGAAGGCGCGATACGCGTGCGAACGGTGGTCATGAGAGTCTCGAACTAGAGATGAATCAAAGGCTGGATGTTAACAGGGAGCAGGCACCGGGCTCCAGCAATGGGCGCGATCAGCACTTGTGGTGGCGGATCCAAACACGGTTAAATTTGCTTACATTTTTGGAACGATAGTACCCCATGCCCGCTCAACTCAAACGCCGCCTGCTGGTTTTCCTGACCCTGGTTCTGTTCATCGCCCTCGCCTTTTTCGCCCACTGGTATGTCAAAGGACGCTTCTACGAGAGCACCGACAATGCTTATGTACAGGGTGAAATCACCCGGGTTTCCAGCCAGCTCAGCGCGCGCATCGATGAAGTACTGGTTCAGGACAACCAGCATGTGGCCAAGGGCGATCTGCTGGTACGCCTTGAGGCGGACGATTTCCGCCTGGCCGTGGAACGCGCCCGCGCCGCCCTCGCCACCCGTGAAGCCGAGCGCCTGCAAGCCGAAAGCCGCCTGACCCAACAATCCAGCCTGATTGCCGCCGGCCAGGCCCAGGTCGCCGCCAACCAGGCCACCCTGGGGCGCGCCGAGCTGGACCTCAACCGTGCTCAGGCCCTGCGCAAACCGGGCTTCGTCTCCGAAGAACGGGTGACCACCCTGTCGGCAGAAAACCACGTCGCCCGCTCCCAGGTGAGCAAGGCTCAGGCTGACCTGCAAGGCCAGCGTCAGCAGGTCAACGCCCTGAGCGCTGAAATCAAGCGCCTGGACGCGCAGATCGTCAATGCCCGTGCCGAACTGGCCCAGGCCGAGCTGAACCTGACCCGCAGCGAAATCCACGCGCCGATCAGCGGCATGATCGGCCAGCGTGCCGCCCGTAATGGTCAGGTGGTGCAGGCTGGCGCCTACCTGCTGTCGATCGTTCCCGACCAGGACATCTGGATCCAGGCCAACTTCAAGGAAACCCAGATTGGCCGCATGCTGCCGGGGCAGACCGCCGAACTGGTGTTCGACAGCTATCCCGATACGCCGATCGCGGCCCGGGTCGACAGCCTGTTCGCCGCCTCCGGCGCCCAGTTCAGCCTGCTGCCACCCGACAACGCCACCGGCAACTTCACCAAGGTGGTACAGCGTATTCCGGTGAAGCTGACCTTCGCCGCCGACAACCCGCTGAGCGGCAGGATCCGCCCGGGCATGTCGGTCACCGCCACTGTGGACATCCGGGACACTACCGACAATGGCCGGTGATTCGCTGATCCGTCCTGTCGGCGAACCCAGCCGACGCGACTGGATCGCGGTGATGAGCGTGATGCTCGGCGCCTTCATGGCGGTGCTCGACATCCAGATCACCAACTCCTCGCTCAAGGACATCCAGGGCGCCCTCTCGGCCACCCTCGAGGAAGGCTCGTGGATCTCCACCTCGTACCTGGTGGCCGAGATCATCATGATTCCGCTGACCGCCTGGCTGGTGCAACTGCTGTCGGCGCGGCGCCTGGCAGTGTGGGTGTCGCTGGGTTTTCTGGTGTCGTCGTTGCTGTGCTCCATGGCCTGGAACCTGGAGAGCATGATCATCTTCCGCGCCATGCAGGGCTTTACCGGTGGCGCGCTGATTCCCCTGGCGTTCACCCTGACCCTGATCAAACTGCCCGAACACCATCGCGCCAAAGGCATGGCGATGTTTGCCATGACCGCCACCTTTGCCCCCTCCATCGGCCCTACCCTGGGTGGCTGGCTGACCGAAAACTGGGGCTGGGAGTACATCTTCTACATCAACATCCCGCCCGGCCTGATCATGATTGGCGGCCTGCTCTATGGCCTGGAAAAGAAAGAGTCGCATTGGGAACTGCTGAAAAGCACCGATTACGCCGGCATTGTTACGCTTGGCGTCGGCCTGGGCTGCCTGCAGGTGTTCCTGGAAGAAGGCCATCGCAAGGACTGGCTGGAGTCGAGCCTGATCGTCAGCCTCGGTAGCATCGCCCTGCTGAGCCTGATCACCTTTGTGATCCTGCAGTTTTCCAAACCCAATCCGCTGATCAACCTGCGCATTCTCGGTAACCGTAATTTCGGCCTGTCGAGTATCGCCAGCCTGGGGATGGGGGTGGGTTTGTATGGTTCGATCTACCTGCTGCCGCTGTACCTGGCACAAATCCAGAACTACAACGCTTTGCAGATCGGCGAAGTGATCATGTGGATGGGTATTCCGCAGCTGTTTCTGATTCCGCTGGTACCGCAGCTGATGAAGGTGATTTCACCCAAGATTCTCTGCACCTTGGGTTTCGGCCTGTTCGGCCTGGCCAGCTTCGGTTCCGGGGTACTCAATCCGGACTTCGCCGGCGAACAGTTCAACCATATCCAGATCATCCGCGCCCTTGGCCAGCCGATGATCATGGTGACCATCTCGTTGATCGCCACCAGCTACATCCTGCCTCAGGATGCAGGCTCGGCGTCGAGCCTGTTCAACATCCTGCGTAACCTTGGCGGTGCCATCGGCATTGCCTTGCTGGCGACGCTGCTGGATGCACGAACCAAGGTGTACTTCGATTACTTGCGTGAGTCCGTCGTGCCGAGCAACCCACAGGTGGCAGAGCGCCTGGCACAGCTTTCGGAACGTCTGGGAAGCGACAGCGCGGCGCTGGGAAAGCTGAGTGAAATCACCCATCAGCAGGCGATGATCATGGCTTACAACGATGCCTTCCATTTTGTCGGTATCGGCCTAGCGATCAGCATGCTGGCGGTGATGATGACGCGCAAGTTGCCGCCGGGGTTGAAGGCAGGGGAAGCTCATTGATCGCATCGCGGGGCAAGCCCGCTCCCACTGTGGGAGCGGGCTTGCCCCGCGATGAGGACCTCAAACCGTAAGTAAACGCTCGCGCAACGCAGTAATCTCGTCGCGCAACTGCGCCGCAGCCTCGAACTCCAGGTCCCGAGCCAGTTGATACATCTTCTCTTCCAGCAGCTTGATCCGCTTGGCAATCTCGCCAGGTGAGCGCAACTCGGCTTCGTAGCGCGCGCTTTCTTCGGCGGCTTTGGCCATGCCCTTGCGCTTCTTGCTGCGCGACCCGGGCACGTTGGCACCTTCCATGATGTCGGTGATGTCCTTGACCACGCCCTTGGGCACAATGCCGTTGGCCTGGTTGAAAGCAATCTGCTTGTCACGACGACGCTCGGTTTCGCCGATAGCCCGCTCCATCGAGCCGGTAATTCTGTCGGCATAGAGGATCGCCCGGCCATTGAGGTTGCGCGCTGCACGGCCAATGGTCTGGATCAGTGAACGCTCGGAACGCAGGAAACCTTCCTTGTCGGCATCGAGGATTGCCACCAGCGACACCTCGGGCATGTCCAGACCTTCGCGCAACAGGTTGATCCCCACCAGTACATCGAAGGTCCCCAGGCGCAGGTCGCGGATGATCTCGACGCGTTCCACGGTGTCGATATCCGAATGCAGGTAGCGCACCCGCACGTCGTGATCGGCGAGGTAATCGGTGAGGTCTTCGGCCATGCGCTTGGTCAGGGTGGTGACCAGCACACGCTCTTCCACTGCAACACGCTTGCGGATTTCCGAGAGCAGGTCGTCGACCTGGGTGGTGGCCGGACGCACTTCAACCTGAGGGTCGACCAGACCGGTCGGCCGCACCACCTGCTCCACAACCCGACCGGCATGCTCAGCCTCATAGTTCCCGGGCGTGGCGGAAACGAAGATGGTCTGCGGACTGACGCTCTCCCACTCATCGAAACGCATCGGCCGGTTGTCCAGCGCCGAAGGCAGGCGGAAGCCGTACTCGACCAGGGTTTCCTTGCGCGAGCGGTCACCCTTGTACATCGCCCCGACCTGGGGAACGCTGACATGGGATTCGTCGATTACCAGCAATGAATCAGCCGGCAGATAATCGTAGAGGGTCGGTGGCGGCGCTCCGGCCGGACGACCGGAGAGGTAGCGCGAGTAGTTCTCGATGCCGTTGCAGTAACCCAGCTCGAGGATCATTTCCAGATCGAAGCGGGTGCGCTGCTCCAGGCGCTGGGCCTCGACCAGCTTGTTGGCCTTGTGCAGGTACTCCAGCCGTTGCTGCAACTCCTCCTTGATGCCCTCCACCGCCTCAAGCAGGGTTTCGCGCGGGGTCACGTAGTGGCTCTTGGGGTAGAAGGTGAAACGCGGCAACTTGCGGATCACTTCACCGGTCAGCGGATCGAAGGCGGCAATGTTCTCCACTTCGTCATCGAATAGCTCGATGCGGATGGCTTCGAGGTCCGATTCGGCCGGGAAGATATCAATCACATCGCCACGCACACGGAAGGTGGCGCGGGCAAAGTCCATTTCGTTGCGGGTGTACTGCAAGTCGGCCAGGCGGCGCAGCAAGGCGCGCTGGTCGAGCTTGTCGCCACGGTCCACGTGCAGGACCATCTTCAGGTAGGTTTCCGGGCTGCCCAGACCGTAGATACAGGACACCGTGGTGACGATGATCGCATCGCGACGCTCCAGCAGCGCCTTGGTTGCCGACAGGCGCATCTGCTCGATATGGTCGTTGATCGAGGCATCCTTCTCGATGAAGGTATCGGACGACGGCACATAGGCTTCGGGCTGGTAGTAGTCGTAGTAGGAAACGAAGTACTCCACGGCATTGTTGGGGAAAAATGCCTTGAACTCGCCATACAGCTGCGCTGCCAGGGTCTTGTTCGGCGCCAGCACCAGAGTCGGCCGCTGCACCTGGGCGATCACGTTGGCGATGCTGAAGGTCTTGCCCGAGCCAGTCACCCCGAGCAGGGTCTGATGCGCCAGGCCCGCTTCGATGCCTTCGACCATCAGGCGAATGGCTTCGGGCTGGTCGCCGGCCGGCTGGAAACGGGTGACGAGCTGAAACTCGGACATGACAAACCTCTGTGTAATCGCGACGTTTTTATCGCAGACGCTGGCAACTGTATTTATAGACAGTACTTATACCGAATTAGGGCTCTCGAACGCCAGTTTCAACGCAATGATGTGAGTATGGACCGGTCAATTCGACTAACGGTCGAAAAATAATCGGCGAAACAGCAGGAAAAGCTGCGTCAGACTGTCGCCGTGACCGATGGGTATCACTATACTGACTCCCCGTTTGTGCACCGCTCTAGTGCATTCGACTGGAGCGTGCGACCTCTTCCACTCTCCATTCAGAGCCAAGGTAATAATGAGCCTGTTTTCCGCTGTCGAGCTGGCACCACGCGACCCCATTCTGGGCCTCAACGAAGCTTTCAACGCCGATACCCGTAGCAACAAGGTCAACCTGGGTGTAGGTGTTTACTGCAACGAAGAAGGGCGTATCCCACTGCTGCGTGCAGTGATCGAAGCCGAAACCCAGCGCGCTGCCCAGCACGCTTCCCGCGGTTACCTGCCGATCGACGGCATCGCCGCCTACGACCAGGCCGTACAGAAGCTGCTGTTCGGTGCCGAGTCGCCGCTGCTGGCTGCTGGCCGGGTTATCACCACTCAGGCCGTTGGCGGTACCGGCGCGCTGAAGATCGGTGCCGACTTCCTCAAGCAGGTTTCGCCAAACGCCGTAGTGGCCATCAGCGACCCGAGCTGGGAAAACCACCGCGCCCTGTTTGAAACCGCTGGTTTCCCGGTGCAGAACTACCGCTACTACGACGCCGCTACTCACGACGTCAACCGCAGCGGCATGCTCGAAGACCTCAACGCCCTGCCGTCCGGCTCGATCATCGTGCTGCACGCCTGCTGCCATAACCCGACGGGCGTAGACCTGAGCCTGGACGACTGGAAAAATGTTCTGGAAGTGGTCAAGGCCAAGGGCCACGTGCCATTCCTCGACATGGCCTACCAGGGCTTTGGCGACGGCATCTACGAAGACGCCTTCGCCGTGCGCCTGTTCGCCGAGTCGGGCCTGAACTTCTTCGTCTCCAGCTCGTTCTCCAAATCCTTCTCGCTGTACGGCGAGCGCGTGGGTGCGCTGTCGATCATCACCGAGTCCAAGGAAGAGAGCGCGCGCGTGCTGTCGCAGGTCAAGCGCGTGATCCGCACCAACTACTCCAACCCGCCGACCCACGGCGCCACCATCGTCGCCACCGTGCTCAACAGCCCGGAACTGCGTGCGATGTGGGAAGAGGAACTGGGTGAGATGCGTCAGCGCATCCACGGCATGCGCAAGCAGATGGTTGAGCTGCTGGCTGCCCAGGCACCTGAGCACGACTTCAGCTTCGTCGCCCGTCAGCGCGGCATGTTCTCGTACTCGGGCCTGAGCGTCGATCAGGTCGCACGCCTGAAGAACGAGTTCGGCATCTACGCGCTGGATACCGGTCGTATCTGCGTGGCCACCCTGAATCAGAGCAACATCAATGTGGTAACCAAGGCGATCGTCGAGGTTCTGTAATCACTGAATTGCACGGGGGAGGCTTGACTTCCCCTTAGCAATCAGTAAGATACGCCACAGATTCCGCGATAGCTCAGTCGGTAGAGCAAATGACTGTTAATCATTGGGTCCCAGGTTCGAGTCCTGGTCGCGGAGCCAAACACTTGAAAAACCTCCAGCTGCGCTGAGCACTGGAGGTTTTTTCGTTTCAGCCTCTCGTGCTTTACCCTGCCCTACGGCTGATAAGGCTCGGTCACTGGCCGCTGCTCATCCACCAGCGACCACACCAGCAATTTTGCCGGCTTTGTCTCACTGGCGTTGTAAGACACCAGGTGCACCGACCCCGGCGCTTCGTACCAGAACTCACCCGCCTTGTAAGTCACCGGCTTGGGCTCGCCCTTGAGCTGGGACACCACCGTGCCTTCGAGCACATAAGCCATGACTGCCCCCGGATGTTGATGCGCCACGGACTTCTGTCCTGGTGCATAACTGACCGTGAGCATGATGGCTTTCTTGCCAGCGGCATTGCTCGGTAATTGCTCTTGCAGGATCTTGACCGCCTCCTGGCCCGGCTCCGGACCATGGGCCCAAGCGCCCGGCAGGGTAAACAGGCTAGCGACGATCAGGGTGCTGACAGGTAACAGACGCGGTTTCATTGACACTGCCTCGTGATGGGGAATAGCGGCAGGTTATGCCGGCCACCACGAGGTAAAAAGCGCCAATTCGGGGAAAAACGCGGAGGCTAATCAGCTGCGACCAATAGGATAGAAGGTGCCGCTGCTCCAGACCCCCAGCCATTGCTCCCCGGCAATCTGCTGCGGTACGGCCAGCTCCACCAGCTGATAAAACACATTGCGATGGATCAGCGCCTCAAGGTTGCTGCGCATATGCACATAGGGCGATGGCTCCTGGGTCTGCGCATCGATTTCGAAACGCAAAGGGTGCTCGGGGCCTGCTTCGACCTGATCCTCGACATTGCTGGTGAAGCGCAGTACCTGCTGCTCCCCCTCACCTTCGACTTCAAGGCTGACGGCAACAAATGGCGCATCGTCGACCTTGATGCCGACCTTTTCCACCGGCGTCACCAGGAAATAATCGTCGCCGTCGCGGCGAATGATGGTGGAGAACAACCGCACCATCGGCTTGCGCCCGATCGGCGTGCCCAGGTAGTACCAGGTACCGTCACGGGCGATACGCATGTCGATATCGCCACAGAAGTCCGGGCTCCACAGATGCACCGGTGGCAGCCCCTTTTCGGATTTGGGAATCTGCGCCAGCAGATCAATGGCCTTGCCGGTATCGGTCATCACCCTCTCCTCAACGACTCATGCCCAAAAGGCTACGAGCGTAATCCTCAAGCGGCGGCCCTAGCAAATCTTCCGGCGTGTTGTCGTGAAACGTCAGCATTCCGCCACGGCTGTTGATCCGTGTGGTATCGATCAGGTAGCGGGTATTGGTTTCGATGAGCATCAACTGGATCACACCGGTATCGATGCCCAGGCGGTCGACTGCCTGCTCGTCATACCATTCATCGCCATTGCCGATACGGTCATCGGTGCGGGCAAAGCGCGCATAGAGCAAGTAATGCGCACCCACTCCACGCGCCTCGACCAGGGCCTGTTCCAGCCCCAGCGGCCCCTGAGCGCGACGGACCATGGGGAAGTACTCGATAAAGCCCTTGAAGGCTTCCTCTGCCACCACGTTGGGCCGTGGATAAGGCCCCTTGCCGGGAGGGACGAAGGCACCCTGACCAATGTAAATGAATGAATCAGGCTGCAGGCGCACCGACAGCGAACGGCGGGTATCACTGTGATCGAGCAGACCGGCATCACTCATGTGATAACGGACACCCTCGCCCATATCGCTGACATTCATACAGCCGCCCAGCGCCATCAGCGCCAGCAGCAAAACCAGGCTACGCATCTATCCTCCAGTGGCCGGTGACGGAAAACCGGCGAACAGCTGACAGATGCAGCTTTTGCGCCAGTCTTAGCCACCGATGATTTTCATCACCGTTGCGCCACCGGAAAATGCCACCGGCTGCTTGTCGCCAAGGGCCTTGACCAGCAACCCCTGCAGCGCCGGCAAGGCCTGGTGACGCGGCTTGTCGAGCAAGTCGCCGATATAGTGACGGTTGCTCGACGACAGGCAGCCATGCAGCCAGCCGGTGGACGACAGGCGCAAGCGTGAACAGGTCCGGCAAAACGGTACGCTTTCGTTGGCGATCACGCCAAAGTAGCCCTGGCCGGGGATCTGATAGCGCAGTGCGGTGGCATCCACCGGCGCATTGGCCTGCAGGTATTCGTAACGCTCGCCGATCAACTGCAGCAAGTGTTCGAGACTGACGAACTGCTGCAGGAAGGCATTGCTGTCACGAGCCAGGTGGCCCATGCGCATCAATTCGATAAAACGCAGCTCGTAGCCGCGGGCCAGGCAGTACTCAAGCAGCGGCACCACTTGATCGAAGTTCTGTCCGCGCAACGGCACCATGTTGACCTTGATTTTCATCCCGGCCGCTGTGGCCTGCTCCATGCCATCGAGCACAGTGGCCAGGTCGCCACCACGGGCAATACGCCGGAAAGCATCAGGATCAAGGGTATCGAGGGAAACGTTGAGGCGGCGGATACCGGCCGCACGCAGCAATGGCAGTTTGCGCGACAGTAACTGGCCATTGGTGGTCAGGCTGATTTCATCCAGGCCAAGGCCTGCGACCGAAGTCAGAAAGGTTTCAAGCTTGGGGCTGACCAGCGGCTCGCCACCGGTAATGCGCAAACGCTCGATGCCGGCTGCTTCGATCAGGTAGGCCACAGCGCGGGCCATGGCCTCGGCAGACAGCTCATCCAGGGCCGCCACCAGACGCTTGCCGTCCGGCACGCAATAGGTGCAGGCGTAGTTGCAGGCAGCGGTCAGGCTGACACGCAAATTGCGAAAACGCCTGCCTTGGCGGTCGACGATCATGGATGACTCCGGCATGGATGAATCGGGCCTGCAAAACCTGACTCAAAAATCAGGTTTTTGCAAGCCTCATACCTGAGTATATTCCTGCGGGGGCCACGCCAGTAGTTTCGTTCGACTGCCGAACAGGTCAGCTGCCGGTGGCGTCCGGGTCACGCTTGCGCTTGTTGCCCATACGCACGCCGATATCCATCAGGAACTGGAAAAAGCCTTCCTGGTCCTCCAGCACGTTGCTCCAGAACGGCGAGTGATACAGCGCCACCGCGCCATGCACCAGCGCCCAGGCGGCGCAGTAGTGGAAGTACGGCGGCACATCTTCGAGCTTGCCTTCGCTGATGCGACCTTTGATCAGCAAGGTCAGACGGTCGAAATTGGAGGCACGGATCTTGTGCAGCTCCTCGACCATCTCCGGCACCTGGTTGCCCTTGACCACCTTCTCTTCGAGGCGGTCGAACAAGCGGTAACGCTGCGGATCGCGCATGCGGAATTCGAAGTAGGCACGCGACAGGGCTTCCTTGTCGCGATCAACATCGGCAGAGTGCAACAGTTCGTTCAAATCGCGCTCGTAGTCGAGCATCAGGCGCAGGTAGATCTCCGCCTTGGATTTGAAATGCTTGTAGATCGTGCCTTTGCCGATACCGACTGCATCAGCGATCATCTCGACGGTGACACTGTCTTCACCCTGTTCGAGAAACAGCTTGAGCGCGGTATCGAGAATTTCTTGCTCACGGCGACGAAACTCACGGACCTTACGAGGTTCTTTCTGCATAAGAAGGACTGGATCAAAATCGAAGCCGGTTATTATGCCTAACTTGCGCCAAAATGCACGGATCATCCGACCATGTCTATGTTTCTTGATGAGTTTGAACAGGCTCCGGGCCTTCGCTACCTGAACCACGCGGCCGTCGCTCCCTGGCCAAGAAGGGCCAGCCAGGCCGTTGCGCGCTTTGCCAACGAAAACGTTTGGCTCGGTGCCAGGGACTATCCGCACTGGATGGCGATGGAGCAACGCCTGCGCGAACGCCTGATGCGCCTGACCAACGCACCATCGACCGATGACATCGCCTTGGTCAAGAACACCTCAGAGGCCCTTTCGTTCGTTGCTTTCGGTATTGATTGGCAGGCCGGTGACCGGATCGTCATCAGCGATGAAGAGTTCCCCTCCAACCGCATCGTCTGGGAAGCCTTGGCCGACCGGGGCGTAGAAGTGATCCAGGTGAGCCTCAAGGGGCAGGATCCGGAAGCCGATCTGCTGGCCGCCTGCAGCCCGCGCGTGCGCCTGCTGGCGATCAGCGCCGTGCAGTTCGCCAGCGGCCTGCGCCTGGACCTGGTGCGGCTCGGCCAGGGTTGTCGTGAGCGCAACGTGCTGTTCTGCATCGATGCCATTCAGCAACTGGGCGCCCTGCCCTTCGACGTGCAAGCCTATCAGTGCGACTTCGCCATGGCTGATGGTCACAAATGGATGCTTGGCCCGGAAGGCCTCGGCGTTTTCTATTGCCGCGCCGAGGTTCGCCCACAACTGAAGCTCAGCGAATACGGCTGGCACATGCTCGAACACATGGGCGACTACACCCGCACCGAGTGGGAGCCGGCCCGCAGTGCCCGGCGCTTTGAATGCGGCAGCCCGAACATGCTCGGCGCGGCGGCACTGGACGCCAGCCTGTCGCTGCTGGAAGAAGTGGGGATGGAACAGGTATCGACGCTGCTCGCAGAGCGGGTGCAGTGGCTCTATGAAGGGCTGGCGGCTATTCCCGGGGTTCAACTGCACAGCCCGGAAGATCCGCAGCGCCGCTCCGGCATCGTTTCGTTCAGTATCGCCGGGGTGGATAACGCCGACGCCTATCATCGCCTGAAGCAGGAACAGGTCGTATGCATTACTCGCGGGCCTGGCGTGCGCTTTTCCCCGCATTTCTACACGCCCAGGCAGGTAATCGACGAAACTCTGGCAATTGTGCGGCAGATTGCAGAGCGATGAGTGCTCAGCAGCCGTGGCCGTATTCCAAATCTGTTTAAAAAACGAGCAATAGCCGCTGGCAGCCCGCCAATCCTGACCAATACTTCAGGTGTTGGCGTGGCGCATCCCCCCAAGTGGCGCGCCGATAAAGGTGCTCAGGGACCGCGTACCTTTGTTTTACTCCTAATGGTCTTAACCCGGATTCACCCCCCAGAACCCGGGTTTTTTTTTGCCTGAGATTCCTGCTGTGGTGCCTTGATACCCGGTGGGAGCGGGCTTGCCCCGCGATGCGATGCTAGCTGCTCCGGCGTCATCGCGGGACAAGCCCGCCCCCACCGAAGCCCCACTAGAGCAGTTCCTACAGACGCGCCAATGGGAACAAACGCTTGAAGTTCGCAGTGGTCTGCTCCGCCAATTGCTCGTACTTTTCACCTCGCACCATCGCCACGAACTCCGCCACTTCCCGCACATACTGCGGCAGGTTCGGTTTACCGCGATACGGAATCGGCGCCAGGTAAGGCGAGTCGGTTTCCACCAGCAGGCGATCGGCCGGCACTTGCCGGGCGACGTCGCGCAAGGCATCGGCATTGCGGAAGGTCACGATGCCGGACAACGAGATGTAGTAGCCAAGGTCCAGCGCTGCCTTGGCCATGTCCCAATCTTCGGTGAAGCAATGCAGCACACCGGCCTGACTCAGATCCGCTTCGCGCAACAGGTTCAGGGTGTCGGCACGCGCCGCACGGGTGTGGATGATCACCGGCTTGCCGGTAGTCTGCGCAGCCTGCAGGTGCAGGCGGAAGGACTCCTGCTGCACCTCGGCCGCTTCTGGCTCGTAGTGATAATCCAGCCCGGTTTCACCGATGGCCACCACATGCCGGTGCTCAAGCTCCTTGAGCAGCCACTCCAGCGGCGGCGCACCGTCGGGAGTCAGGTCCAGCGGATGGATGCCTACCGAGCAGTCAACGTCGCTGTAACGCTCGCTCAGGTCTTTGACCGCCTTGGCGTTGTCGGCACTGACGCCGATGCACAAGAAGTGGCCGACACCACGGGCGCGGGCAGCCTCAAGGGCCGCATCCAGAGAACCCTGGTGAGCGGTGAGGTCGAGACGATCGAGATGGCAATGGGAATCTACAAGCATGGGCAGATGACAACACTGAAAAGAAATAAAGGGGCAGCCCGGCTCAACGCTGGCCGGGCAACATGGCCCAGGAGGCCAGCAGCGCTTCGAGCAACAGCACGCGATTGAGATTGGCCTTGGCCAGGACTTTCTGGCGCTGGGCGAGAATCCAGTCCTGGATCTCCAGAACCTTGCCCTGGCCGCTCTTCTGCGCCAGGTACTGCACGACCTTGCGCATATCGTTCAAGCCTAAACCTTCCTCATCCTCGGTCAACTGGTAGCGCAGGACGAGATTCGACCAGTCACAGAACCAGTCGAACAGCAACAGCAAGGGAATGGCATTCCAGGCTTCGGCCAGCTGGCTCGGGGATTGCTGCTGCTTGAGCAGCTTTTTCACCCCGTCGACCACCAGTGCGCGCTGCTCGCGCACACCCTGCGCCTGCAGGCTGACCGCAGCCAGTGGCGAACCGGCAGCAAGGCTGAGCAGCTCCAGACGTTCCAGCTCATCGCACTCCGGCAAGGCTGTACTCAACCAGGCCAGGCTTTGCGTGGCGCTGGGCAAAGGACATGCCTGCTGCACACAACGACTCTTGATGGTCGGCAACAAGCGGCTGGGCTGATGGCTGACCAGTAGCAACACAGTATTGCCGGACGGCTCTTCCAGGCTTTTCAGCAAGGCGTTGGCCGCATTGATGTTCATCGCCTCGACCGGCTCGATCAACACCACCTTGCGCCCGCCCAACTGTGCGGTCTGGACCACAAAGGACACCAGGTCACGCACCTGGTCGACCTTGATCGGCTTGTCGGCCTCCTCCGGCTCCAGCACATAGTTGTCCGGATGACTGCCGGCGGCCAGCAACAGGCACGATTTGCACTGCCCGCACGCTTGCAGATTGGCCGGGCGCTGACACAGCAACAAGGCCATCAGCCGCTCGGCCAGCGCGCGCTTGCCGATGCCTTGCGGCCCATGCAGCAGATAGGCGTGAGCGTGCTGGGTGCGTCCGGCCAGTTGTTGCCACAACGCCTGCTGCCAAGGGAAGGCCTCAGCCACGGCAGCGTTCCAGGATCTGCGGCAGCAAGGCATCCAGTGCTTGCTGCACCTGTGCCAGCGTTTGCGAAGCGTCGATCAGTTTGTACTGCTGCGGGGCCGCCTTGGCGCGTGCCAGGTAGGCCTGACGCACGGCCTCGAAAAAGGCCTGGCCTTCCTGTTCGAAACGGTCCAGGCGCCCGCGGGCCGCGGCGCGGGACAGGCCGATTTCCACCGGCAGATCGAAGACCAGGGTCAGGTCCGGGCGCAGCGTGCCCTGAACAAAGTTTTCCAGCGTAGCAATGCGCTCCAGCGACAGGCCACGGCCACCACCCTGGTAGGCGTAGGTGGCATCGGTGAAACGGTCACAGAGCACCACTGCACCGCGGGCCAGGGCCGGGCGAATCACTTCGGCCAGGTGCTGGGCACGGGCAGCGAACACCAGCAACAGCTCGGTGTCGGCATCCATTTTTTCGTCGCTGGGGGCCAGCAGCAGTTCGCGGATCCGCTCGGCCAGCGGCGTACCGCCAGGCTCGCGGGTCAGCACCACATCCACACCCTGGGCACGCAGGTGCTCGGCCAGGTACTCGCGATTGGTGCTCTTGCCCGCGCCTTCGGGACCTTCCAGGGTGATAAACAAGCCGCTCACAGGCAGTCCTTACAGTTGATCATTGCGAAGAGGTTTCAGTGGCTGGCGCCGACGCTTCAGGCAACGGCTCCGGGATAGCCTCAGTGGGTTCCGATGACTGCGGCCCGGCCTCGGGCTCAGGCTCGGATTCAGTCACCGGTGCCGGGCTCGAACGGTAATCGGCACGGCGCTTGATCTGGTACTCGCGGACCGCCGAATTGTGCGCATCCAGGTCGTCGGAGAAGATATGACTACCATCGCCACGGGCGACGAAGTACAGACTGCTGCCCGGCGTCGGGTTCAAGGCTGCGTGAATGGCTTCACGTCCGACCATGGCAATCGGGGTCGGCGGCAGGCCAGCATTGGTATAGGTGTTGTACGGCGTCGGTTCGCGCAGGTCGGCGCGGGTGATCTTGCCGTTGTAACGCTCCCCCATGCCGTAGATCACTGTCGGGTCGGTCTGCAGCAACATGCCGATGCGCATGCGACGCACGAACACCCCGGCGATCTGACCGCGCTCCTGCGGCACGCCGGTTTCCTTCTCCACCAGCGACGCCATGATCAGCGCCTGGTACGGGTCACGATACGGCAGGTCAGCAGGACGCTCCGCCCACTCCTTGGCCAGCACTTCATCCAGGCGCGCATAGGCTTGCTGGAGGAACTCGACATCGGTCATGCCGCGTACGAAGCGATAGGTATCAGGGAAAAAACGCCCTTCAGGGAACACCCCCGGGTGACCGAGTTCGTCCATCACCTCGGCATCGCTGAGGCCATCGAGGGTCTGCTTGATTTTTTCATGCTTGGCCAACGCCGAGCGCACCTGACGGAAGTTCCAGCCTTCGACCAGGGTCAGGCTGTACTGCACGACATCGCCACGACGCCAGACCTCGAACAGGTCGCGTACGGTCATGCCCGGGGTCATGCGGTACTCGCCGGTGTGCAGCGGCACCCCCGCCATGTTGAAGCGCCAGTACAGACGCAACCAGAAGGCATCGTCCAGCAGGCCCTGACTCTCCATGCGATAGAACATGCGGTTGGGGTTGGTACCCGTGGGCACGTCGAGCAATTGCTCCTGGCTAACGTGCAGGGTCTGCTCCAGCGCCGAATTCACTTTCCAGGCTGAAAAACCCAGGATCAGGCCTGCCAGAATCAAACCGGTTTCCAGCAGCACCAAGAATTTACGTCTCACAAATCAGGTATCCAGTAACGTACGGGCAATGGCCTGCAGTTTACGGGTGAGCGGACCCGGCGACCAGTTCAGCGATGCAAAAGCACGCACTGGCCAGACACCGTAGACGCTGTTGCAGACGAAGACTTCGTCAGCCTGCTCCAGGTCCTGCAGGGACAGATCGGTAATGCGCAGCGCAATCCCGGCCTTTGCCGCGTGCTCGATCAAGGCCGCGCGCATGACCCCGGCCACGCCACAGCGGCTCAGATCAGCCGTCAGCAGCTCAGCACCGCGCACCAGGAACAGATTGCTGTAGACCCCTTCGATGATGCGACCGGAAACATCGCGCATCAATCCTTCAGCATGCTCGGCATCCTGCCATTCGGCACGCGCCAGCACCTGTTCAAGTCGATTGAGGTGTTTGAGCCCGGCCAGCAGCGGTTGTTCCGCCAGACGAGTGCTACAGGAAAAAAGACGAACCCCGTGCTCGGCATGCTGGGCAGGATAAACGGGCAAGGGACTGCCCTGCAGGATACGCCGTGGTGCCGCGCCAGCGGCAGGCGCATAGCCACGCTGGCTGTCACCACGGACGAGAATCAGTTTGAGTACACCGTCATCCAGCAGGCTGGCGTAACGGCATAGCTCGTCGCGAATCAGGCCATGATCGGCGCTGATCGCCAGGCGCTGGCAACCCAGCGCCAGGCGCTCGAGATGGTACTCGAGCAACGATGGCCGACCGGCCCTGACCGCGATGGTCTCGAACAGACCATCGCCGTAGGCCAGCGCACGGCTTTGCAGGTTGATTGCCTGCGCCGGCTGGCCATCGATCCAGCTGTGCATTACTCGGCGAACCGGCGGAACACCAGCGAGCCGTTGGTACCGCCAAACCCGAAGGAGTTGGACAGCACGACATCGATCGGCATGTTGCGCGCCTCATGCGGCACGAAATCCAGATCGCAACCTTCGCTTGGCTCATCGAGGTTGATGGTCGGCGGGGCTACCTGGCTGTTGATCGACAGCACGCTGAAGATCGCTTCCACTGCACCGGCGGCGCCCAACAGGTGACCGGTCATCGACTTGGTCGAGCTGACCGCCAGCTTGTAGGCGTGGTCGCCAAACACCGACTTGATCGCCGACGCTTCAGCCAGGTCACCGGCCGGGGTCGAAGTGCCGTGGGCGTTGATGTAGTTCACCTGATCAGCGTTCAGGCCGGCATCGCGCAAGGCGTTGACCATGCAGCGCGCTGCGCCGCTGCCATCTTCTGGCGGCGAGGTCATGTGGTAGGCGTCGCCACTCATGCCAAAACCAACCAGCTCGGCATAGATGGTCGCACCACGGGCCTTGGCGTGTTCGAGCTCTTCGAGCACCAGCGCACCGGCACCGTCGGCAAGCACGAAGCCATCACGGCCCTTGTCCCACGGACGACTGGCACGGGTCGGGTCGTCATTGCGGGTCGACAGCGCCCGCGAGGCACCGAAGCCGCCCATGCCCAGACCGCAGGCGGCCATTTCCGCACCACCGGCAATCATCACGTCGGCTTCACCGAAGGCGATGTTGCGCGCCGCCATGCCGATACAGTGGGTACCGGTCGTGCAGGCCGTGGCAATGGCGTAGTTAGGTCCCTGTACACCCAGGTGGATCGACAGGAAACCGGAAATCATGTTGATGATCGAACCCGGCACGAAGAACGGCGAAATGCGCCGCGGGCCCTGCTCATGCAAAGTCCGGCTGGTTTCTTCGATATTGGTCAGGCCACCGATACCCGAGCCCATGGCCACGCCAATGCGCTCGCGGTTGGCATCGGTCACTTCCAGGCCGGCGTTACGCACTGCCTGAAAACCGGCTGCCAGGCCGTACTGAATGAACAGATCGAGCTTGCGGGCTTCCTTGACCGACAGGTACTGCTCAACCTCGAAGCCCTTTACCGAGCCGCCAAAACGGGTGGAGTAGGCAGACAGGTCCGTATGTTCAATCAGACCTATGCCACTGCGGCCAGCCAGAATGCCCTGCCAACTGCTCGGCACATCCGTACCCAGTGGCGACAGCATACCCATACCGGTGACCACGACGCGTCTACGCGACACAGCACTCTCCTTATTCAATTGACTACATCTCTTGTAAAGAAAAAACCGCACGCCGGCGAAGGCAGTGCGGTTTTTCCATGACAAGAAGCGACGACTACAACGTCTTAGGCCTGGTGGCTGGTGACGTAGTCGATAGCAGCTTGAACAGTAGTGATCTTCTCGGCTTCTTCGTCAGGGATTTCGGTCTCGAATTCCTCTTCCAGAGCCATCACCAGCTCAACGGTGTCAAGGGAATCGGCACCCAGATCTTCGACGAAGGAAGCAGTGTTCACTACTTCTTCTTCTTTAACGCCCAGTTGCTCGGCGACGATTTTCTTGACGCGTTCTTCGATGGTGCTCATACCTTGTTTTCACTCCTAATGGACATATGTCAGGCAGCTGGCCGGTGTGTAAGTGTATAGAAAGACGTCCGCTTTTCAAGCGCAACACGCCTCGCCAGACCACACCTGCCAACCGACTAGAATCTGGTTGCAGCTTTATAACGGATTTTAGACAGCTCGTATGACATTTTTTTGAAGCAATCCGTCACATTAGATTTACATGTACATGCCGCCGTTGACCGGAATGGTCGCGCCAGTCACGTAACCTGCGCCTTCAGAGGCCAGGAAAGCGACCACATTGGCGATTTCCTGGGCCTGGCCCAGACGCCCCAACGGGATCTGGGTTTGCAGCGCTTCACGCTGGGCTTCAGGCAATTCACGGGTCATGTCGGTGTCGATGAAGCCCGGGGTCACCGAGTTGACGGTGATCGCGCGCGAGCCGACTTCACGGGCCAATGCACGACTGAAACCTTCCAGACCGGCCTTGGCTGCAGCGTAGTTGACCTGCCCGGCATTACCCATGGCGCCGACTACCGAACCGATGCTGATGATACGACCCCAGCGCGCCTTGGTCATGCCGCGCAGCACGCCCTTGGACAGACGGTAGAGGCTGTTCAGGTTGGTGTCGATGACGTCGAACCACTCGTCGTCTTTCATGCGCATCATCAGGTTGTCACGGGTGATGCCGGCGTTGTTGACCAGAATGGTCGGCGCACCGAACTGCTCCTGGATCTTGGCCAGGGTGGCAGCGACCGACTCGTCGCTGGTCACGTTCAGCTCCAGGCCGGTGCCGGTGATGCCGTGTTCCTTGAGGGTAGCGGCGATACGCTCGGCACCCGAGGCGGAGGTCGCGGTACCGATCACGGTAGCGCCCAGACGGCCCAGCTCGAGGGCGATAGCCTGGCCGATACCACGGCTGGCGCCGGTCACCAATGCAACTTTACCTTGCAGGCTCATGCAAGCTTCTCCTAAATCAGGCCAGCGCCGCGCGGGTGGCGGCGAAAGCATCCGGGGTATTGAGGTTAGAGGTGTTCACGCCATCGGCGCAGCGCTTGTTCAGGCCGGCCAGAACCTTGCCTGGACCGCACTCGACCAACTGTACCGCGCCATTGGCGGCCAGGGTCTGTACGCATTCAACCCAGCGAACCGGCTTGTACAACTGCTCGAGCAGGTCACGCTTGAGGGTGTCGAGGTCAGCAGCGACTGCGGCACTGACGTTCTGCACCACTGGAATCTGCGGGGCTTGCCAGTCGATGGCATTGACCGACTCGGCAAAGCGCTCGGCAGCCGGACGCATCAGCTCGCAGTGCGATGGCACGCTGACCGGCAACGGCAGCGCGCGCTTGGCACCGGCAGCCTTGCAGGCTTCCATGGCGCGCTCGACAGCGGCCTTGGCGCCAGCGATCACGACCTGGCCTGGCGAGTTGAAGTTTACCGCGCTGACCACTTCGCCCTGGGCTGCTTCAGCGCAGATACCCACAACGACAGCGTCGTCCAGACCGAGGATTGCCGCCATGGCGCCCTGCCCGGCCGGTACGGCCTCTTGCATGAGCTCACCACGACGTTTGACCAGCTTGACCGCGTCACCCAGGCTCAGGCTGCCAGCGGCAACCAGCGCGCTGTACTCGCCCAGGCTGTGACCGGACACGAAAGCCGGACGCGCACCGCCCTCTGCCAGCCACAGACGCCACAGGGCGATCGAGGCGGTGAGAATGGCCGGCTGGGTTTTGTCGGTTTGATTGAGTTGCTCTTCCGGACCCTCCTGGGTCAGCGCCCAGAGGTCATAGCCCAGAGCCTCGGAGGCCTCGCGGAAGGTATCAATGACCAGCGGATACTGGGCGCCCAGCTCGGCAAGCATGCCGAGGGACTGCGAACCTTGACCGGGAAAGACGAATGCGAGGGATGCAGACATTGAACAAGCCCCTAATGATCTTGTCGTCGGAAATGAAGCGCCCAGCGCCAGGCTGAGCACAAGAAACTGAAGACTTGGATGGTAATGAGGACCAAGCGGTCACATTTAACCACTTCCTGAGGCATATGCCTAAAGCAACAGATCTTCCAGGCGCCCGTGCAGGCGCTGCGGCAGGTTCTCCTGAATCTCGATCAAGGCACGCTGAATAGCACTCTGAAAGCCCTGAACACCGGCAGAACCATGACTCTTGATAACGATGCCCTGCAAACCCAGAAAGCTTGCGCCATTATGCCGCGCCGGCGCCAGATCGGCCTGCAGACGCTTGAGCAGCGGCATGGCTACCGCACCGGCCAGGCGCGCACCGAGCCCGCCTTTGAACAGCGCCTCGATACGTGAACCGATCATGGTCGCCAGGCCTTCGCTGGACTTGAGCAAGATGTTGCCGACGAAGCCGTCGCAGACCACCACATCCGCTTCTCCACGGTACAACCCGTCGCCTTCGACGAAACCGATGTAGTTAAGCCCACGGGCATTCTGCAGCATGCTGGCGGCGAGCTTGACCTGCTGGTTGCCCTTGATGTCTTCGGTGCCGACATTCAGCAACGCCACACGCGGACGCGAGATACCCAGCGCTTGCGCAGCCACGGAGCCCATCACGGCAAACTGGAAGAGATTGTCGGCACTGCAATCGACATTGGCACCCAGGTCGAGTAGCTGGCAATAACCGGTCTGGGTGGGAATGGCTGCCACCATGGCCGGGCGGTCGATGCCGGGCAAGGTTTTCAGCACATAGCGCGACAGCGCCATCAGCGCACCGGTATTACCGGCACTCACGCAGGCCTGAACCTTGCCATCACGCAATAGTTCCAGGGCCACGCGCATGGACGAATCAGGCTTGCCACGCAACGCTTGCGAGGGCCGCTCATCCATGCCGATCACTTCGCTGGCTGCAACAATCTGCAGGCGCGCGCGATCCGCTGCCGACTGGCCAGCGATAAGGTCTTCTAGGAGGGAGGGTTGACCGACAAGGGTCAGGTGCAGCGAGGGGGTAGCCGACAGGCAAGCAATACTCGCCTGAACAATGCTGCGGGGACCGAAGTCCCCGCCCATTGCGTCAATCGCGATGATCTGAGCGGACAAGGATTACTCGTCAGCGCCCTTGTCGATCACTTTACGACCACGGTATACGCCTTCTGGCGATACGTGGTGACGCAGGTGTACTTCACCAGTGGTTTTCTCTACGGACAGAGCGTTTTCCGAGAGAGCGTCGTGCGAACGGCGCATGTCACGGGCAGAGCGGGATTTTTTGTTCTGCTGAACAGCCATAATTGATTAACTCCTAAACGTTTGGGTCACGCTTTAACTGCGCCAATACACTGAACGGGTTGGACCGTGTTACCTCGTCCTTGCTCGGTTCGGGCTCATCGGCGCCCGCCGGCTGCTGGCATTCTTCCGGATGATGAGCAGGCACGATGGGCAGGGCGAGCAAAAGCTCCTCCTCGACCAAAGCCTGCAGATCCAAAGGATCTTCGCCCAGTTCCAGCACGTCATAACCTTTCGGCAACGACTGGGTATTCGCACCCTCCTTCACCACGGCGTAAGTACTTTCGCTGTGGATCGGCAGGGTGACCAGCTCAAGACAACGCTGGCAAACCATTTTGACCTCGACGCTCAGGTCGGTGTGGATAACCACAGCCTTCTGCTCGTCTCGCTCAAAATCGAATTTAGCCTGCACCGTACCGACATTGTCGGAAAGCGGGTCGCAGAGTCTCTCCAAATCGGCGAGCTGCAGTGTTCCTTCGAGGGAAACACCACGATCGGCCAATTTGCGCGGGTCAACGTGAGGTGGAATCGGGTCATTCAACATAGGCGCAGCATTCTAGGGATGACCCCCGCCCCTGTCAAAGGAAATTCGGCTCCGTTCAGCATGTTAGAATCGTTTCACCTGCCCAGGAGTTTATCATGCTGCCTTTATTACTGGCTTCCAGCTCGCCCTACCGGCGCGAATTGCTTGAACGCTTGCGCCTGCCCTTCAGCTGGGCATCCCCCGATATTGACGAACAGCGCCTGCCCGAAGAGCCTGCCGTTGACCTGGTCAAGCGCCTGGCCCGGGAGAAAGCCCAGGCCCTGGCCGCCAGCCACCCCGAGCACCTGATCATTGGCTCCGACCAGGTCGCCGTGCTCGGCGAACAGATTCTCGGCAAGCCGCACACCTTCGAACGGGCTTGCGAGCAATTGCTTGCGGCCAGCGGCAACCATGTCACCTTCCTTACCGGCCTTGCCCTGCTCAATAGCGCTACCGGCCACTACCAGGTCGACTGCGTGCCGTTCACGGTGAACATGCGTGAACTGGACCTGGCGCGCATTGAGCGCTACCTGCGCACTGAAGAGCCTTATGACTGCGCCGGCAGCTTCAAGGCCGAAGGGCTTGGCGTGAGCCTGTTCCAGAGCACCCACGGGGTCGATGCCACCAGCCTGGTCGGCCTACCCCTGATTCGATTGGTCGACATGCTCCTGATCGAAGGCGTAACCCTGTAGGAGCGGGCTTGCCCCGCGATGCGACTCACCTGGCAGCTCACAATCGCGGGACAAGCCCGCTCCCACCGGATCCACCCCAAATAAAAAGCCCCGGCAGATGCCGGGGCTTTTTCACTTCGGTCGCACTCAGCGCAACGACGGCCCCTGAAAGCCCATCCACATCGCCAGACGCTCGGCAATGCTGGTACCCAGGCGCTTGGAGAAACGATCGAACGGCGACTCCTCGATGGTGAAGTCAACCAGCTCTTTCTCCCCCACCACTTCGCGCGCCACGTAACCGGCGCTGCCCAGGCCATCCACCAACCCCAGGTCCAGGGCCTGCTCGCCCGACCAGATCAGGCCACTGAACAGCTCAGGATGCTCCTTGTCCTTCAGGCGCTCACCACGACCCTGCTTGACGCTGGCAATGAACTGCTTGTGGGTCGTTTCCAGCACGCCCTGCCAGAACGCCGTCTCTTCAGGCTTCTGCGGCTGGAACGGATCAAGGAAGGCCTTGTGTTCACCCGCGGTGTAGGTACGGCGCTCGACACCGAGCTTCTCCATGGTGCCGACAAAGCCGTAACCGGCAGCTGTAACACCGATGGAGCCGACCAGACTGGCCTTGTCGGCGTAGATCTGGTCCGCGGCACTGGCAATGTAGTAAGCGCCGGAGGCCCCCAGATCGCTGATCACCGCGTACAACTTGATTTGCGGATACTCGGCGCGCAGGCGACGTATCTCGTCGTAGATGTAACCCGACTGCACCGGGCTACCACCCGGACTGTTGATTCGCAGGATCACCGCCTTGGTCTTCGAATCCTTGAACGCTTCGCGCAAACCACCGACGATGTTATCGGCACTGGCAGGCTCCTGATCGGCAATCACCCCGCGCACTTCAACCAGTGCAGTGTGACTGACGCTTCGAGAAGCGGCCTTGTCGACATTCATCAAGGGACTGAACAGCGCGAGAATGCCAAACAGATAGGCGAAGGTCAGCAGCTTGAAGAAGATCCCCCAGCGCCGCGCACGACGCTGCTCCTGCACACCTGCCAGAAGGGTTTTCTCCAACAGCTTCCAGCTTTTCTGCTCTTCGTTGCCTTCGGCGCTAGGCGCCTTCCACTCGTCAGCCATGCTCACCTACCCTGGAATTACCGCGGCAGGCGACCGGCTCAGCCAGGCCTGCAAATGTGAAAAGTGCTCAATACAGACCTGCGGCCCGAAAGCACTCAATGCTTGCGGCGACATGGCCCCGTAGGCGACAGCCACCGAATGCATGCCGGCGTTACTGGCCATCAACAGATCGAACGACGAATCCCCAACCATCAACGCCCTGCCCGGCTCGACCCGGCAATGCGCCAGAATCTCTTCGAGCATTTGCGGATGAGGCTTGCCACGACTCTCGTCGGCAGCCCGGGTGATATCGAAGTAATCCTGCCAGCCATTGGCCCGCAGGACCCGATCCAGACCGCGCCGCGCCTTGCCGGTAGCCACCGCCAGACGATAGCCCTGCGCACGAAACGCCTCCAGCGACTCCACCACCCCCTCGAACAGGGGCGACGGCTGCTCATCCAGCGCCATGTACACATCGGCGTAGTGCTGACGAAACACCGCAACCTGCTCGGCATCCAGGTGCGGATACAGCGTGGCGATCGCCTCGGACAGCGCCAGGCCAATTATACCCTTGACCGCCTCATCATCGCAGGTGGCATGACCGGCGCGACCGGCGGCCTGATGCATGGCTTGGACAATGCGCCCGATTGAGTCGGCCAGCGTGCCATCCCAATCGAAGATCAGCAGATCGTAATCACGCCGCACTCAAACGCTCCACGGTTTTCGCCCACATCTCGTCCACTGGCGCCTCAAGCTTGAGCTCGCCACCGTCAGGCAGGGGCACGGTCAGGGCATAGGCATGCAGGAACAGACGCTTGCCGCCCAGGTCACGAATCTCGCGGGTGAAATCTTCATCGCCGTACTTGCTGTCACCGGCAATGCAGTGCCCGGCATGCAAGGCGTGCACGCGGATCTGGTGAGTACGCCCGGTAATCGGACGCGCCTCGACGATGGTGGCAAATTCACCAAAACGACGCAGGACGCGGAAAATGGTCAGCGCCTCCTTGCCTTCGTCGTTGACTTCGACCATGCGCTCACCGGAGCGCAGATTGCTCTTGAGCAACGGCGCGTTGACCTGCTTTTTAGCCGTCGCCCAGTGGCCACGAACCAGGGCCATGTAGCGCTTGTCGACACCATCACCGCGCAGCGCGGCATGCAGGTGACGCAACATGCTGCGCTTCTTGGCGATCATCAACAGCCCGGAGGTGTCGCGATCCAGGCGGTGGACCAGCTCCAGCTCCTTGGCATCCGGACGCATCTGACGAAAGGCTTCGATCACGCCGAAGTTCAGGCCACTACCGCCGTGCACGGCGATACCTGCCGGTTTGTTCAGCACAATCAAGGCCTTGTCTTCATAGACGATGGCGGCCTCAAGGCGCTGAAGCAAACCCTGGGCCACCGGCACAGGCTCGTCGCGCTCAGGCAGACGAACGGGCGGCACGCGCACGATGTCACCGGCCTGCAACTTGTACTCGGGCTTGATCCGCCCCTTGTTCACACGCACTTCGCCTTTGCGCAAAATGCGGTAAATCAGGGTCTTGGGAACACCCTTGAGCGCAGTGATAAGGAAATTATCGATTCGTTGGCCGGCAAGTTCCGGCGCGACCTCGATCAGCTGGACGCCGGAGGTCGGAGGGGCATTAGTCGTCATTTGCCAATCATAACAATTTTTTATGGATTTGAAGCACTTAATGATTGCTGCTATAGTCGCGAACGCCGCCAAAAGCGGCTGGCCAGCGGACTCACGGCTTCTAGCCGGCCCTGACCGACGCAAAATCTCGAGGACGCGAGGCCGTCCGACGGGGCTTTTGCCAGTTTACAGAATTGCCTGGAATCGCCACCAGCGCCGTGCAGAGAAGACCGATAAAAAACGACAAGAGCGGTGTTTTGCCCTCCCCCGATGTTTTTTTCGATGCCACTCTGTCAGTGCCGTCAATTTCACGCAGTCAGGGTGAAAGCTTCGGAAATACCAGCCTTGGACATAAAAGGCGCGGGCTCCCGTATTGGAGCTGGCGATAAATGCAACCCGTTGCGGATTCAGCGCGCGGCAGCACCCGAATTATCAGGGATACGTGTAGGGTGGAGATGCACAACCGTCGGACCGTGTAGCACCGCGTCCAGTCCACAGGCCTTCTGGCCAGGCGACCGGACCCGGTCTTGATCAAGATGCCCCCAGGGCGTCCACGGCCGAAGGCTGATTCCTCCTCCTGACTGAGTGCATTTGACACCACAGCAAGCAGGACGCGTCGTCGCGACTTCGGCAGTACTGGGTTACCAGTCTGGCTCGACAGTCGCTGGACACGGGGGTGGCCCGCCACCCCTTGCGCACCTGACACCGACCGTGAGAAGTCGTGTGTGCCGAACGCCGTTTCCGGCAGCCCGGAAACCGACGGTATTACATGAAAAGAATGCTGATTAACGCGACTCAACCCGAAGAGTTGCGTGTAGCTCTGGTAGACGGCCAACGTCTCTACGACCTGGACATCGAGTCCGGTGCGCGCGAGCAGAAGAAGGCCAACATCTACAAAGGCCGGATCACCCGGATCGAACCCAGCCTGGAAGCCGCTTTCGTCGACTTCGGCTCCGAACGCCACGGCTTTCTGCCGCTGAAAGAAATCTCCCGCGAATACTTCAAGAAGTCCCCGGAAGGCCGGGTGAACATCAAGGAAGTGCTCAGCGAAGGCCAGGAAGTCATCGTCCAGGTCGAGAAAGAAGAGCGCGGCAACAAGGGCGCAGCCCTGACCACCTTTATCAGCCTGGCTGGCCGCTATCTGGTGCTGATGCCGAACAACCCGCGTGCCGGTGGCATCTCCCGCCGCATCGAAGGCGAAGAGCGCAATGAACTGCGCGAAGCCCTGAACGGCCTGGTTGCTCCTGCCGACATGGGCCTGATCGTGCGCACTGCCGGCCTTGGCCGCAGCAGCGAAGAAATGCAGTGGGACCTGGATTACCTGCTGCAGCTGTGGACCGCCATCAAAGAAGCCTCGCAGGACCGCGCTGCGCCTTTCCTGATCTACCAGGAAAGCAACGTCATCATCCGCGCCATCCGCGACTACCTGCGCCAGGACATCGGCGAAGTGCTGATCGACAGCATCGATGCCCAGGAAGAAGCCCTGACCTTCATCCGCCAGGTAATGCCGCAGTACGCCAGCAAGATCAAGCTGTATGAAGACAGCGTTCCGCTGTTCAACCGCTTCCAGATCGAAAGCCAGATCGAAACCGCTTTCCAGCGCGTAGTCGACCTGCCGTCCGGCGGCTCGATCGTCATCGATCCGACCGAAGCCCTGGTGTCCATCGACATCAACTCGGCGCGCGCCACCAAAGGCAGCGACATCGAGGAAACCGCCCTGCAGACCAACCTGGAAGCGGCTGAAGAAATCGCCCGCCAGCTGCGCCTGCGTGACATCGGCGGCCTGATCGTCATCGACTTCATCGACATGACCCCGGCCAAGAACCAGCGCGCCGTCGAAGAAAAGGTGCGCGAGTGCCTGGAAGCCGACCGTGCCCGCGTACAGGTCGGCCGCATCTCGCGCTTCGGCCTGCTGGAAATGTCCCGTCAGCGCCTGCGTCCATCCCTGGGCGAAAGCAGCGGCATCGTCTGCCCGCGCTGCAGCGGTACCGGCATCATCCGTGACGTCGAATCCCTGTCGCTGGCAATCCTGCGCCTGATCGAAGAAGAAGCGCTGAAAGACCGCACCGCTGAAGTTCGCGCACAAGTGCCTATTCCGGTTGCAGCCTTCCTGCTCAATGAAAAACGCAACTCGATCACCAAGATCGAACTGCGTACCCGGGCGCGCATCGTCATTCTGCCGAACGACCACCTGGAAACCCCGCACTTCGAAGTCCAGCGTCTGCGCGACGACAGCCCGGAAGCGCTGAGCAGCCAGTCCAGCTACGAAATCGCCGCTGCCGAGACCGAAGAAGTCCAGCCGACTGCCGCCACCCGCACTCTGGTTCGCCAGGAAGCCGCGGTGAAGACCGCACCGGCTCGCGCCAACGCTCCGGTTCCAACCGCTCCGGAACAACCAGCGGCCGCGCCGGTACATGTCGCACCGGAGCCAAGTCTGTTCAAAGGCCTGGTGAAGTCGCTGGTCAGCCTGTTCGCCGGCAAGGAAGAGCCTGCCGCCCCCCCGGTAGTCGCCGAGAAGCCCGCCACCGAGCGTCCGCAGCGTAACGAAGAGCGCCGCAACGGTCGTCAGCAGAGCCGCAACCGCAATGGCCGTCGCGATGAAGATCGCAAGCCTCGCGAAGAGCGCGCACCGCGTGAAGAGCGTCAACCACGCGAAGCCCGTGAAGAAACCCAGGCCCGCGAAGAGCGCGCACCACGTCAGCCACGCGAAGAGCGTCAACCTCGCGCACCACGTGAAGAGCGCCGCTCCCGCGAAGAGCGTCCGGTCCGCGAACTGCGCGAGCCGCTGGATGCTGCCACCCCGGCCGTACGTGAAGAGCGCCCTGAGCGCGCGCCGCGTGAAGAACGCCAGCCTCGTGAAGAGCGTGCACCGCGCGAAGAGCGCAGCCCACGTGAAGAACGCGCACCGCGCGAAGAACGAGCGCCTCGTGAAGAACGCGCACCACGTGAAGAGCGTCAACCACGCCCTCCACGCGAAGAGCGCCAGCCTCGTCCAGCCGAACAGGCTGCGGAAGCTGCTGAAGAGCAACTGCCAAACGAAGAGCTGCTGCAGGACGACAACCAGGAAGGCACCGAAGGCGAACGCCCACGTCGCCGCTCCCGTGGCCAGCGTCGCCGCAGCAACCGTCGCGAGCGTCAGCGTGATGCCAACGGCAATGTCGTTGAAGGCACCGAAGACGGTAGCGAAGAAGGCAACGAGCCGTCGGGCGCCGAACTGGCAGCCGGCCTGGCTGTCACCGCCGCCGTTGCGACCAGCAACATCAGTGCTGAAGCCGAAGCTCAAGCCAACGTTCAAGCTGAACGTGCCACTGCCGCCATTGAAGAAGCTGCCCCGGTAGCTGCTGAGGTTGTCGCTGCAGAAACCGTTGAAGCAACCGAGCCGACTGCGGTCGAGCCTGTTGTGGTTGAAGCGCAACAGCCTGTCGTTGCTGAAGAAGTGGCAATCGCCCCAGTGGTCGAGCAGCCGTTCAGCGAGCCTGTGGCTGCGGTTGAAGCGAGCATTGAGCCGGTTGTCGAAGTTGCCCCTCAGCCAGCTGTAGAAGCACCGGTTGAAGTAGCTGTCGCCGCTGAGCCTGTTGTTGAAGCACCACGCGAGCCAGAAGTTGTTCAGGCCCCTGTGGCTGAAGCTGAAGCTGAAACTGCCGAGCCGGCTGCTGCCGAGCCAGCGCCAGTTGTCGCGGAACAGGCATCAGCTGCCGAGCCAGCAGTGGTCGAAGCCCCGGTAGTGATGCTGCCGAACGGTCGTGCACCAAACGACCCGCGCGAAGTGCGTCGCCGCAAGCGTGAGGCCGAAGCAGCTGCTGCCGCTGCCGCCGCCCAAGCCGCACCGGTAGAGCAACAAGCTGAAGCCCTGGAAACCGCAGAAGAGCACAAACCGCTCGTCTGACCTTCCAGGTAATAAAAAGCCCCGCCAGGTAACTGGGCGGGCTTTTTTATGGCGTCTTGAATCCGGTGGGAGCGGGCTTGCCCCGCGATACGATGTAAGTGACGCACCGCAATCGCGGGACAAGCCCGCTCCTACTCCCACGGTAGTCAGTACAGATTCGGCTCCATCTCAAGCCTGACGCCGAAGCGCTCAAGAATGTCAGCCTGGATTTCCTGCGCCAACTGATGCAACTGCAGGCCAGTGGCCTGGCCATAGTTGACCAGTACCAACGACTGCAAACGGTGCACCCCGGCATCGCCTTCACGGTGCCCCTTCCAGCCCGCCTGCTCGATCAGCCAGCCCGCCGCCAGCTTCATTTGCCCGTCGGCCTGTGGATAAGCCACCAGCCCCGGATACTGCAGACGAATCTTGTCGGCCAGTACAGCGGCGACCACCGGGTTTTTGAAGAAGCTCCCGGCATTGCCGAGTTCTAGCGGATCTGGCAGCTTCTCCCGGCGAATGCTGCAAATTGCATCACTGACATTCTGTGCGGTCGGCTGGCCGATACCCTGCTCGCTCAGGCGCTGACGCACCGGACCGTAGTCCAGATGCGCATGCATGACGCGACTCAAGGCGAAACGCACCCGCAGAATCAGCCAACGCCCTGGATGCTGCTTGAACAGGCTGTCGCGGTAGGCAAACTGGCACCCATCCAGATCAAAGTCGTGCAACTCACCGGTCTGGCGGTCCAGCGCGGTCAGCCCGACGAAGACATCCTTGATCTCGACCCCGTAGGCACCAATGTTCTGCATCGGCGCAGCACCGACGGTACCGGGAATCAGACTGAGGTTCTCCAGCCCCGCCAAGCCCTGGGCCAGACTCCACTGCACGAAAGGATGCCAGGGCTCCCCTGCCTCGGCTTCGACAATCACCCGCTGCCCATCATCGGCCAGAATGCGCAGGCCACGACTGGCCATACGCAACACCAGCGCCTGCACATCCGCAGTCAACAGCAGATTGCTGCCGCCGCCAATGACCAGCACCGGAACGTCATGCTGCCTGGCGTCGGCCAGGGCCTGTCGAACCTCGACATCATTGTGGACTTCGGTGAAATACCGCGCCCTGACATCAATACCGAAGGTGTTGTACGGCTTGAGCGATACCTGCTCCTGCCACTGACCGCTCATAGACGACCCTTGAGTTCGATAACCAATTGGCGACAGGCAGCCTCGATCAGGT
Organism: Pseudomonas alkylphenolica; assembly: GCF_000746525.1. NCBI lineage: Bacteria > Pseudomonadati > Pseudomonadota > Gammaproteobacteria > Pseudomonadales > Pseudomonadaceae > Pseudomonas > Pseudomonas alkylphenolica. The sequence continues at coordinate 1,620,525 of NZ_CP009048.1, read as the reverse complement.
CAAGCACCTGCTCGAAACCTTGCTCACCGCCGTAGTAAGGATCCGGCACTTCATCCAGCGCCCCCTCATAACGACGCAGGAACAGGTCCAGCTCGGCTTTTGCCCCGGCGGGCTGCATGGCCCGCAGATGACCAAGGTTGCTCTTGTCCATCGCCAGGATCAGGTCGTAGTCATTGAAGTGCCCGGCCTTGACCTGCTGTGCGCGCTGCTGCGACAGGTCATAGCCACGCAATTGCGCGGCGCGGCGGGTACGGCTGTCCGGCTGCTTGCCGACATGCCAGTCACCGGTACCCGCCGAGGCCACTTCGATCAGCTCACCCAGGCCTTCGGCCTGAAGCTGATGGCGCAACACGCCTTCGGCGGTAGGCGAGCGGCAGATATTGCCCAGGCAAACAAACAGAACCCGCATCAGGCCTCCAGAATGCGCCGTACGCGCTCCAGGTCTTCAGGGGTATCGACGCCAACCGGTGGCGCTTCGATGGCATCGGCAACATGAATACGCACGCCATGCCAGAGCGCACGCAGTTGCTCAAGCGATTCGGTGCGCTCCAGCCAGCAAGGCCCCCAGGCGACGAAGTCCTGCAGGAAACCCGCACGGTAGGCGTACATGCCGATATGCCGACGATAAGGCACGCCTTCCGGCAGCGTATCGCGGCTCTGGGCAAACACATCCCGCGCCCAGGGCAATGGCGCCCGGCTGAAGGTCAAGGCCAGGCCATTGCAGTCGCTGACCACTTTGACGGCATTGGGATTGAACACGGCGGTGACGTCGCTGATCGGTTCGGCCAGGGTCGCAATGCCTGCTTCAGGATGCGCCGCGAGGTTGGCCGCCACCTGATCAATGATGATCGGTGGAATCAGCGGCTCGTCGCCCTGGACATTGACGACAATGGCGTCCGCAGCCAACCCGAGCCTGGTAGCCACTTCGGCAAGACGGTCAGTGCCCGAATCATGGTCTTCTCGGGTCATCAGCACTTCAGCGCCAAAGGACTCGCAGACCTGGTAGATACCGGCATCATCAGTGGCAATCACCACGCGACTGGCGCTGCTCTTGCGTGCCTGCTCCCAGACATGCTGGATCATCGGCTTGCCGGCAATCGGCAGCAACGGCTTGCCCGGCAGGCGGGTGGAAGCCAGGCGTGCCGGAATCACCACAGTGAAAGTCAGGCTCATTTGTCCAGACGCTCGTCATCGGTCAGGGTACGGGCTTCGCTTTCGAGCATCACCGGAATACCGTCGCGGATCGGATAGGCCAGGCCAGCGCCCTTGCTGATCAGCTCGGTCTTGTCGGCGCTGAGTTTGAGCGGGCCTTTGGTGATCGGGCAGGCCAGGATGTCGAGCAATTTGGTGTCCATGGATATTCCTCAGGCCAGTGGCCGGAAAAAGAAAAGAATCAGGGCTGCGATGGCGCCTGCAACAATCGCTCAAGCTGGCCGTCGAACCAGGCCACAAAGGCCGGTGAAGGCACAGCATCGACCGCCAGGTACCACCAGTCGTCCACTGCAAAGGCACGGCATTTGACTGCGTCTTTCTCGGTCATGACCAGCGGCAGCGCTGGGCTGAAGCTCAGGGCCTGGGCGCTGTACTCGGCATGATCGGCAAACGGGTGCGGCACAGGCTGCCAGTTTAGCCCCTGCAGGGTATTGAAGAAACGTTGCGGATTGCCAATGCCGGCAACCGCGTGGACCGCCTGCCCCGCCGGGAAGTGCTCGACGCTTACGCGCTCGCCGCTGCGCAGGTTGACCAGCGCGGTTGGCTTGAGGGCAAACGCATAGCCATCGTCACGATCCGCTGTGGCGCCGTTGTAGAGCAACGCATCCACCTCCTGCAGACGCTCCACCGGCTCGCGCAGAGGCCCTGCGGGCAGACAGCGGCGATTACCCAGGCCCCGGGCTGCATCGATCAGCACCAGCTCCAGGTCACGGGCCAGGCGGTAATGCTGCATGCCGTCGTCGCACAGGATCAGGTCCACTGGCTCGCTGGCCAGCAACGCCTGCACGGCGCGCGAACGGTCCGGATCGATCATCAGCGGTACGCCGCTGCGCTGGACGATCAACAGTGGCTCATCCCCTGCCTCGGCCGCACTCTGTTCAGCACGCACCCGCCAGGGCAACTGCGGCGGCTTGGCGCCATAGCCACGACTGACCACACCGACGCGCAAGCCTTGCTGCCGGCAATGCTCGATCAGCCAGAGAATCATCGGTGTCTTGCCGGTACCGCCAACAGTGATATTGCCCACCACGATTACCGGCACCGGGGCGCGGTAACTTTGACTTTCGCCACTGAGAAAGCGCGCGCGCTTGCGCAGCACCACCCGGCGATAGAGCGCTTCAAGCGGGCGCAGCAGTCCCAGGGCCGGATGACCGGCGTACCAGGCATTGAGCAGGCGATCAGCAAAGGCCATCAAGGTGTTCCTTGGGCAGCCTCGACCGTGGTCATGCGCAACTGGCTGAAACCGAGCTTGCCGGCCGCATCCATGGCAGTGACCACCGCCTGGTGCGGAGTCTTGCCGTCGGCGCTGATCGACAACGGCAGTTTGGTGTCACCGGCAGATTCTTTCTGCAGGGCTTCGGTCAGCGTCGCCAGATCGCTCTTGGGCAACAGATTGTTGTTCAGCGAATAGACGCCATCGGCGCTGATGGTGATTTCCAGTTGCTTGAGCTCGCTGTCGGGTACCGGCGCACCGCTGACCGACTCCGGCAGCTCGACCCGCAGCTGGGTTTCGCGGGTAAAGGTGGTGGTCACCACGAAAAACAGCAACAGGATGAACACGACGTCGATCAATGACGCCAGGTTGATGTCCACGGTTTCCCGTGCCTTGCGCCGGAATTTCACGCCTTGCCCTCGGCCAGGTCGACATCACGGTCGCCCTGCACCACTTCGACCAGCTTGATCGCCTCTTGCTCCATACCGACCACCAGTTCGTCGATACGGCGCTGCAGGAAACGGTGGAAGAACACCGACGGAATACCGACCATCAGACCGGCTGCGGTGGTGATCAATGCTTTCGAGATACCGCCGGCCAACACCGCGGCATTGGTGGTCATGCCGGTGCCCATGAATGCACTGAAGATGTCGATCATGCCCAGCACAGTGCCGAGCAGACCGAGCAACGGTGCCATCGCGGCAATGGTGCCCAGGGCATTGATATAGCGCTCCAGCTCGTGGATTACCCGGGCTGCGGCTTCTTCGATGCACTCCTTCATGATCTCGCGACCATGCCGGGAGTTAGCCAGGCCCGCGGCGAGGATCTCGCCCAACGGCGAATCGGCGCGCAGGGCCTTGAGCTTGTCACTGGTCAGCTGCTTGTCTTTGATCCACAGCCATACCTGACCCAGCAGGTGCGGTGGAGTGACCCGGCTGGCGCGCAGGGTCCAGAGGCGCTCGGCGACGATAGCCATGGCGGCGATGGAACTCAGAATGATCGGCAGCATCATCCAACCACCGGACTTGACCAATTCCCACACAGTTAGCATCCCCTTGAAAAAGTCCGCCACTCTACCATAGGACCCTTAGACGCTCATCTGCCGAAGGTCGTCAACTCGGGTCTCGCCAGAAGCGTCGTTGGCTGCGCAGCCCCAGAGGCTCGCCGAAAGTCCCAAGACGCAGGCGCAGCGCACCGTGCACGGCACTGTCGAAGGCTTCGATGCCATTTATCCGGTAGCGTTCCATGACCTCGGCATGGGGATGGCCGAATGCGTTGTAACGCCCCCTGGAAATCAATACGCCACGCGGCGCCGTGGCGGCCAGCAACGCCTGGCTGGACGAGGTACGACTGCCATGGTGCGGCGCTTGCAACCAGTCGAGCCGGGTGGCTTGCCAATCACCGAGCCAGGCCCGCTCGCCAGCGGCATCAAGATCGCCGGTAAGCAACAACCGCTCGCCACCGGCCTCGACCAGCAGTACGCAGGAGTCCTGGTTACTGTCGCGACCGCCCTGCCATTGCCAGACCGAAAAGTTCACGCCGTCCCACTGCCAGCGCTCGCCGCTGACACAGGGCTGCGCCTGCAAAGCTGGCGCCAGGCGCGCTGTTTCTCCGCCGCGCACCTGATGCACTTGCAGGCCGCGCTTGATCGCCAGGGCGCCGCCCGCATGATCGGCATCGGCATGACTGAGCAACATCAGATCCAGCGCTTGCACCCCCAACTTGCGCAAGCTCGGCAACACGATCCGCTCGCCCAGGTCATGCTCACCCAGTGCAGGCCCGGCGTCGTACAGCATCGTGTGCTGCCGGGTGCGCAGCACGAACGCCAGGCCCTGGCCGACATCCAGCTGCCAGACCTCCACCTGGCCGTGCGGTACCCGCTCTCGCGGCGCAAAGGCAGCCAGCAGGAGCAATGGCCAGCCGAGCACACGCATTGGCAAGCCACGGGGCAGTAACAGCAACACTGTCCCCAACCAGAGCAAGGCCCAGAGTGGCCATGACAAAGACTCCGGTGTCCAGGGCGGCTGCCATTGGGCCAGTTGCCCAAGCAGACTGAACAGCACGTCAAGCAGCCCACCCGCCAGCCAGAGCAACCCCTGCCCCACAAACGGCACGGGCAGCAGCAGGGTTCCCGGCAATGCCAATGGCAGCACCGCCAGGCTGATCCAGGGCACGGCGAACAGGTTGGCCAACGGCGCACTGAGACTGACTGGCAACCCCAATGCGATCAACACGGGCAGCAATCCCAAGGCGATCAACCACTGCGCCCGCCCCCACGCGCGCCAGGGGCTCCAGGCGCCGAGCCGGCCACTGAACGTGAAAAGCAGCACCGCAACCGCGGCGAATGACAGCCAGAACCCTGGCAGCAGACTGGCCAATGGCTCCCACAACAACACGGCATTGAGTGCCAGCAACAACGGTAAGCCCACCCCCAGGTGGCGATAGCGCAAACGCCAGAGCAGCACTACCGCCAGCATCACGCAGGCGCGCTGGACCGGCACCTGAAAACCGGCCAGCAAGCCATAACCCAGCGCGGCGGCAAAGGCTGCGCCGCAGGCCCAGGGCAGCCAAGGCAAGGCCTGCGGCCAAAGCCCAAGCCGCGCCAAACCGGCAATCAGACCATAGACCAGCCCGGCCAGCAGGCCGATATGCTGCCCGGAGATCACCAGCAAGTGCACGGTGCCGGTCGCCTGCAGCGTTTGCCAGCTGTCCCGGGCCAGGCCCGCGCCATCGCCCAGTACCAGGGCAACCAGCTCTGCCTCGCGGCCCTGGGCATCCACACCCGACAAGCGCTGGCGCAACCCGTCGCGCCAGGCACCCTCGGCAGGCGTCAGCCGTTCCCCGACTTTGACGTTACCGGTGGCGCCGATACGCCGGGCCAGTAAGGCGGCCTCGCGATCCGGGCCATGAGGATTGAGCAAACCATGCGGACGCTTGAGGGTGACCGCCAGCCGCCAGCGCTCGCCACTGTTCACCTGCGGCCCGTCAAACCAGCTCAGTTGCATGCGCTGCGGCAACTGCGCACGGCGAGATTGAGCGGCATCGAGTTCGAATCGAACTGAGCGGCCATTGTGCGCGGGCAAGCCGACCACCCTGCCCTCCAGCCACAACGTACGACCATCGAGCGCAGGCGCCAGGCGATCATCCAGCGCCTGCTGTGCCGACAGACAGGCCCAGCACAGGCCGAGCAGGAACAGACCGCAAGGACGAACTCGCCAAGCCAGGCAGCACAGCCCAACCAAGGCCATCAAAACGATGATCCCGACCGATGGCAAAACCGGTAAGACACGCAGGCACAGCAGGCCCAGTGCCAGCGCTAACATCCCTGTGCGCATGGTTTACAGCTCCAGAACAAATCCACCCTGTGAGGCTTAGTTCAGTGAGGCCGACAGCTCACTCAATAATTGTCACAAAGTCTGTAATGGGGGCTTTTTAGAATCGGTGCATACTTGCCCCCTTCACCTAGTCGAGAGCCTACATGCCGCGTCGTCTCTTCAAACGCTACATGCCCGACCCGACCAGCATCAGGGAACACAAATCCTTACGCTTTCTCGGCCGGCTGTTGCATGACCCGAACCTCTGGCACCTGAACCGTCATTCGGTGGCGCGGGCAATGGCTGTCGGCCTGTTCGCGGCCTTCATTCCGGTGCCGATGCAAATGCTCCTGGCCGCCAGCCTGGCGATTCTGGTGCGCGGCAACATGCCGATTGCCGTGAGCCTGGTCTGGCTGACCAACCCGTTCACCATGCCGCCGGTGTTCTACTGCACCTACCAGATGGGCGCCTGGCTGATGCAGGTCCCGGCCAGAACCTTGCCGGAGGAACTGACCTTCGAATGGATCACCGGCGAACTGTCGACCCTGTGGCAGCCGTTTCTGCTTGGTTCGGTGGTCTGCGGCCTGCTGCTCGGTGCCCTGGCCTACTGCCTGACCATGCTCTATTGGCGCTGGTGGGTAGGCCGGCAGTGGCACCGGCGCAAGCAAAAGGTTTCAGCTACGCATTCCTCGCCCACTGACCAGTAGGCGCACGCAACCGAAATACAGCACAGCCGTGGCAATCAGCATGAAGCTGATGGCCACGCCTATGCGAATGTCCGAGACACCGAGGATGCCGTAACGGAACGAGTTGACCATGTGCAGCACCGGGTTGGCCAACGACACTGTCTGCCAGAATGGCGGCAGCAGGTTGATCGAGTAGAACACCCCGCCCAGGTAGGTCAATGGCGTCAGGACGAAGGTCGGAATGATCGAGATATCGTCGAAATTGCGTGCAAACACCGCGTTGATAAAGCCGAGCAGCGAAAAGATCGTCGCGGTCAGCAACACCACCAGAATGGTCACGCCCAGGTGATGCACCTGCAGGTCAGTGAAAAACAGCGACAGCGCTGTGACAATCACCCCCACCGCCAGACCACGCAGTACCCCGCCGAGGGTGTAGCCGATCAGGATGGTGTGCGGCGAAACCGGCGACACCATCAGCTCTTCGATCGAGCGCTGGAATTTGCTGCCGAAAAAACTCGAGACCACGTTGCCGTAGGAGTTGGTGATCACCGACATCATGATCAACCCGGGCACGATGTACTCCATGTAGGTGAAACCACCCATGTCGCCAATCTGCCGGCCAATCAGGTTACCGAAGATCACGAAGTACAGGACCATGGTGATTGCCGGAGGGAGCAGGGTCTGTGGCCAGATCCGGGTGAAACGACGTACTTCGCGGTGGACGATGGTGTTGAGGGCGACCAGATTGGCGCTCAGCTCCGAACTCATACCGCCACCTTCGCCAGGTTTTTCTCGACCAGTGACACGAACAGCTCCTCAAGGCGGTTGGTCTTGTTGCGCAAGCTCTGTACTTCGATTTTCTGCAGCGCCAGCTGGCTGAACAATCCGGTGATCCCCGCTTCGTTGTCCACGCCTTTGTCCACCTGAACTTCCAGGGTGTTCGGGGTGAGCAGGCGGCACGGGTAACCGATCAGTTGAGGCGCCTGAAGCAGATCATCCTTGAGATCGAGCAGGAAGGTCTCCACATGCAGCTTGCCCAGCAGCTCACGCATGCTGGTGTTCTCGACAATCGTGCCGTGGTCGATGATGCCGATGTGCCGGCACAGCTGCTCGGCTTCTTCCAGGTAATGGGTGGTCAGGATGATGGTGATGCCCTGCTGGTTCAGCTCGGTGAGAAAGCTCCACATCGAGCGGCGCAGTTCGATATCCACACCCGCAGTCGGCTCATCGAGAATCAGCAAGCGCGGTTCATGGATCAGCGCCCGGGCGATCATCAGGCGACGCTTCATGCCGCCTGACAGCGAACGTGAGGGCACATCGCGCTTGTCCCACAGGCCGAGCTGGGTCAGGTACTTCTCGGCACGTTCCTTGGCCACCTTGGCCGGGATGCCGTAGTAACCGGCCTGGGTCACGACGATATCGAAAGTCTTTTCGAACTGATTGAAGTTGAACTCCTGCGGCACCACGCCGATACAGCGCTTGAGCGCAGCAGGCCGGCGATCGAGGTCGTTGCCAAAAATACTCACCGTGCCGCTGGTCTTGTTGACCAGGGTCGAGAGAATACCAATGGTGGTGGACTTGCCAGCACCATTAGGACCGAGCAAGGCAAAGAAATCACCTTCGGCGACATCCAGGTCGATGCCCTTGAGGGCCTGGAAACCGTTGCCGTAGGTTTTGGTTAGCTGCCTTATGGACAGAGCAGAACTCATAGCGGGTCGCGTACCAGTTTGAAAGGTTCAAGACGCGACCGGACAGGCCGGCCGCAGTGAATATGACCATGGTGCTTGTCCAGGTCACACAAGTACAGTCATGTGTATCGATAATAACTATCAGGTTAACCGTAGTGATCAGGTCAGTGCGGTCATGACCGCTGCCTGATAGGCCGGACGCTCCTGCAAGCGCTCATACCAGGCGCGCAGGTGGCGCATTTCGGGACGCTCGATAGGCATCTCGAACCAGGCATAGGCAAAGCAGCCCAGCGGAATATCGCCCATACCCAGCTCGTCGCCGGACAGATAAGGCCTGTGCGCCAAGGCCTGGTCAGCGATCGACAGCAGCTGCGCGCAGGTCTTGTGTGCGGCATTGATCGCGACCCAGTCCTGCTGATCTGCAGGCGTGCGCAGGATGCCCCAGAACAACGGGCGAAACGGCGTAGCCAGGGAAGATGTCACCCAGTCCATCCACTTGTCCGCCTCGGCACGCTTACGCGCATCAGGCTCGTACCAGCCCGACCCACTGCCATACTGCGCCGACAGGTAACGCACGATGGCATTGGACTCCCAGAGCACCAGGCCGTCATCTTCGATCATCGGCACCAGGCCATTGGGATTCAGCGCGCGGTACTGAGGCTCGTTAACCAGGCCAAAGGCACCACCGGCATCGATCGACTCATACTCCAGCCCCAACTCTTGCGCGCACCACAGCGCCTTCCTGACATTGGTCGAATTCTTCCGGCCCCAGATCTTGAGCATAACGTCGTCCTGATGGATGTGCGGTCTCTCAGTCTACCCCAGGCGCTCACCCTGACAATCGCCCACGCTTCAAGGCGAACTCCTGCGGCCACAGCCTGTCACTGTTCTGTCAAGCCGATTGCCGGATGCCGTCTAAGCTCTGATGGATCGCAGAAGGCCCTTAGGTTTCACGGAGGAAAGACTATGTTGCTGTTGTGGTTAGTGGTTCTGGTGATCGGTGCGGCCTATCTTGCCCACCGACGCATTGCCGCCGTGCCGGCGTTGGCCGTGCTGGCGGGGTATGTGGTGCTGATGGGCATCTTCAGCCACGCACCCGGCTGGCTGCTGGCGCTCCTCTGGCTGGTGCTGGCGGCCAAAGCTGCACTGGTACTGCTGCCGGAGCTGCGCCGCAAAGTCTTCAGCGGCCCGCTGTTCGGCTGGTTCAAACGCACCCTGCCAGCGATGTCGCAAACCGAGCGCGAGGCTATCGATGCCGGTACCGTGTGGTGGGATGGCGAACTGTTCAGCGGCCGCCCGGACTGGAACATCCTGCTCGGCTATTCCAAAGCCGAGCTGAGCGAAGAAGAACAAGCCTTCATCGACGGCCCCACCGAAGCCCTCTGCGCCATGGTCAGTGACTGGCAGATCGGCCAGGACCTGGACCTGCCACCCGCAGCCTGGGAACACATCAAGTCGCACGGTTTCTTTGCCCTGATCATCCCCAAAGAATATGGCGGTAAAGGCTTCTCGGCCTATGCCCACTCGCAGGTGGCGATGAAGCTCGCCACCCGCAGTGGCGACCTGGCCTCGACGGTCATGGTCCCCAACTCCCTCGGCCCGGCTGAACTGTTGCTGCATTACGGCACCGACGAACAACGCCAGCATTACCTGCCACGCCTGGCACGCGGCGAGGAAATCCCCTGCTTCGCCCTCACCGGCCCGCTGGCAGGCTCCGATGCCGGCGCCATGCCCGACACCGGGATCATCTGCAAAGGCCTGTGGCAGGGCGAAGAAGTCATCGGCCTGCGCCTGAACTGGGAAAAACGCTACATCACCCTCGGCCCGGTGGCGACCTTGCTGGGCCTGGCATTCAAGGCCTACGACCCGGAGCACCTGCTGGGCGAGGAAGAAGAACTGGGCATCAGCCTGGCACTGGTTCCGACTGACACTCCCGGTGTCGAGATCGGCCAACGCCACTTGCCGCTGGGCGCCGCGTTCATGAACGGGCCCAACAGTGGCAAGGATGTGTTCGTGCCGCTGGACTTCCTCATCGGCGGCCAGGACATGCTCGGCAAAGGCTGGATGATGCTGATGAATTGCCTGTCGGTCGGCCGCTCGATCTCCCTGCCGGCGGTGGGCACCGGCGCGGCCAAGTACACCAGCCTGGTCACCGGCCAATATGCGCGGATTCGCGAGCAGTTCAACGTGCCATTGGCCGCTTTCGAGGGCATCCAGGAATCCCTGGCGCGGATCGGCGGCAATGCCTTCCTGATGGACAGCGCCCGCCTGCTCACCGCCAAGGCCGTGGACCTGGGAGAAAAGCCCTCGGTGCTCTCGGCGATTCTCAAGTACCACCTGACCGAGCGTGGCCGCGAGTGCATCCAGCACGCTATGGATGTGCACGGCGGCAAGGCCATCATCATGGGCCCGAACAATTACCTGGGACGCAACTGGCAGGGCGCGCCGATCTTCATCACCGTTGAGGGCGCCAACATCCTCTCGCGCAACCTGATGATCTTCGGCCAGGGCGCCATCCGCTGCCATCCGTTCGTGCTCAGGGAAATGGCCCTGGCCGGGCGCGAAGACCACGACCAGGCGCTCAACGAGTTCGACCAACTGCTGATGCAGCACATCGGCTTCGCCGTCGGCAACGCCGCCAGCACCTTGATCCTCGGTCTGGGCCTGGGTCACTTCGAGAGGGTCCCGGGTGATGCCTTGAGCCAGGGCTACTTCCGGGCGCTCAATCGCCAGACCGCAGCCTTCGCCCTGCTCGCCGACTTGTGCATGATGCTCCTCGGTGGCGAACTCAAACGTCGCGAACGCCTGTCCGCACGCCTGGGCGATGTACTGAGCCACCTCTACCTGAGTTCGGCGGCACTCAAGCGTTATCACGACCTTGGCTCACCGGAGCACTTGCAACCACTGTTGAGCTGGGCCCTGGAAGAAAGCCTCGGCCAGGCCGAGAAAGCGCTGGACCGTCTGCTCGACAACTTCCCCAACCGCTTCCTTGGCTGCGCCCTGCGCCTGGTGGTGTTCCCGTTCGGCCGTCGACACACCGGCCCGAGCGACGCACTGGATGCCGAAGTGGCCGCGTTGATCGGCCGCGCCAAAGGCGACCCGGCCCTGGAAGAACTGCTTGCTGGCTGCTATCGCCCGCAGGATGCCGACGACCCGGTGGGCGCCCTGCAGCAAGCCTGCACCTTGCTCGACGAGTGCACACCGCTGTATGAGAAGCTGCGTCAGGCCCTCAAGACTGGCCAGGTCAGCCCGACGCCCGGTGAATCGACAATCGATGCCGCCCTGCGCGCTGGCGTCCTTCAGGCCACAGAAGCACAAAGCCTGGAGGCTGCCGAATCAGCCCGGCGGCGCGTCATTGATGTCGATGCCTTCAGCAAAGAAGAACTGCTGCCCAGCCCCGGCAAAATTCGTTAACGGCCGGGACATCGGGCGCCGGGAGCCGTATACTCCCGCGCCCGTTTTTGCTCATGAGGACTGCCAGCATGGCTACCGATCGCCTGGAATACCATCTCGCCCTGCTTACCCACCTGCGCACCATTCTGGTTGCCCTGGGTGAGGCCGAGCAGGTGCCGGAAGAAAGCCACGCGCTGTTCCTGGAGCGCTTCGACGACCTGATGCTGCAGATGCCCGTCGATCCCGAGAGCGTCTACCTGGGTCAAGACCTGATGTGCCAGGTCATCCAGCGCTACCCGCAAATCGCCCACCTGGTGCCACGTGACCTGCTGTGGTTCTTCGGCGGCGACTGCCTGCATTACATGCCCGACGAAGAGCAGCAGATGTACCAGACTCTGGAAGAGCGCCGCTACGAAGCGGAGCAGAACGACGAACCGTTTGACTGGAACCAGGAAAAACAACTGCTGAGCATGTCGGACGACGACAGCAAGCACTGAGTTGTAAAGGTGTGCAGGGCTGAAAGATGCCCTGCCGCAAAGAAGCCCCAATAAAATCAGGACGAAAAAAAACGCCGTTCGATTGAACGGCGTTTCTTTATTTGGAGCGGGAAACGAGACTCGAACTCGCGACCCCGACCTTGGCAAGGTCGTGCTCTACCAACTGAGCTATTCCCGCAAAATACAGCAACCGGTTATACCGGACAGAAACACGGCCAACGACCTTGTTTCCAATGCATGCAGTACCTGAATACTGCGACGCCAAATTTGGAGCGGGAAACGAGACTCGAACTCGCGACCCCGACCTTGGCAAGGTCGTGCTCTACCAACTGAGCTATTCCCGCATTGGCGTCCCCTAGGGGACTCGAACCCCTGTTACCGCCGTGAAAGGGCGGTGTCCTAGGCCACTAGACGAAGGGGACACACTACAACATTCACTCCCTGCCGCGTTTCGCTGTGTGCTTTACGCTGCAAGTGGCGCGCATTCTAGGGATGCGATGAAAGCTCGTCAACTCCTTTGTATAAATTTATTTAAATCAATGACTTCCGCAGTAGCAAAAGCAACTGCCCAGGGCCCTTGCCGGCCCTTATCAGGCTCGGCAAGGGCTTTTCCTCACGTCTTCTCAACTCAAGCGAATACCGGAGTAGAGCGGTCCAATCTGCGCTTCCCAGCCCTCCCCGCCTCCACCCATATCCTTGAAGGCGGCCTGCTGCCTGGGAAACGGATTGAAAATCAATCGCTGATCCCTCGCCCAGTACCTGCCACCAGGCCAACCGAACTGGGCAAGCCCTCCGGCCCCATACTGGTTATAGATTTCCCGCAACTCCGACAAGAACAGACGCTGATCCCAGCCAACAATGTATTGTGACGCGTCCATGAAGTTCATCCTGCGGACATTCTGTACCGTCACGCTGTAACTCCTGGACTGCCCTGCATTGTCGCTCACGGTAATGGTTGCCGAACCATTCCCTCGTGACATCACCGTCCCGTTGCCGTCCACACTGGCCACATTGGCGTTACTCGAGCTGTAGCTAAGGGGCGGCGTGCCACCCGACAGGGGTGGCATTACCGCCGTATGCGGGATCGCCCCAGGCCACGACAGTTCCGTTGCGGCGCCGGGCGGCAAAGGCTTTGAAATTGCCCTTGATATCATCAACATCAGCCAGTGCAGCGATCGGCCCCGGGACGTTGCCGCCCAGGGTCGCAGCGCCCCACGCCACCACATGACCGGTAGCCCGCAAGGCTGCGAACGCGGTACTCGCCCCCACGACCTTGACGATGTCGGTGTAGGCGTTGATGGGAGCGGGCACCGTACCACCGGATGCTGCAACGCCCCACGCCACCACATGCCCACTGGTTTTGATGCCGGCGAATGCGACACCATTGGCCACTACCGTGGTGAAGCCGTCTGGCGAAACAGCGCCCATGCTGCCGCCATTGCTGGTATTGCCCCACACCGTGACAACCCCGCCGACCCGACGTATCGCATAGGCACTGGTGGTGCAACTGACTTCGACGATGTCATTGAGGGTGCGGATCGTCGGATCAATAGTGGCGCCGAAGGCACTATTGCCCCAGCCACGCACGCGTCCGTCATCGCGATGGGCGATAAACGCTGCGGTGCCGGTCAGTGTGGTGTCGGCGCCACTGCCGATGATGTTGGCCGGATTGAGCGCTACCTGATCATCGTTGGTGCGTAAGGCACCACAACATCAAAACCATTGAGCGCTTCAGCGGCGCTCAGCATCTTGCGCTGCGACCACAACGTGCCTTCAATCGGTTCAAGCGAGCCAAGGTCTGCATAACCCTGACAATGAACTTCCACCAGATCGCTGGCGGCGAAAGCCGGATTGCCTTCGACCCTGATAGTCACCCCTTCCCAGATACGCGGCCTGGCGCAGCAATTGAGATAGCCCTGAATGTCGGCATGAGGGAAGCCCGGGGTCTGCAGCCCTTCGATGGGAACAATCAGCACTTGCACCGCAGTCGCTGGCGCCAGTTGCTGATTGATGCCGTTATCCGTGACGTAGGAGACCGGCAAGGCTACGTTGTTCTTGTCCTGCTCAACGATTGCCCAAGGCACAGTCAGCGTCAGCGGCTTACCGGCCGCATCGCCCGGCTGCACCTGATAACGGGCGGCCGGCTCGGCCACCGCGCCCCAGAACACCTCAAGCCATTCACCCGGCTGCGGATCGTCGAACAACGCCAGCAGCACCCGGGCATCGCGCCCCTGATCCTGGGCAGTCAGCGTGTTCGGCAGATCAGAGACCTCGCCACGTACTTCCAGTCTGGCCAGGTCATTGTTGAGCAGGGCCGGGGCATTGCCATGATCCTGGCCAGCGACGGTGAAATCGAAGGGGACCGACACTTCGGGGGATTTAGGCGACAGCGACCCACCAAAACGAATCTGATAGCTCACCCGCGCCGTGCCAGGCCCCAAACCGTTGGCCGTCAGCTCCCGCCAGGGCACGAAGATTGTCAGCGGAAAGCCGTTGGGGTCCACCGCAAACTCCGTCAACTCGCCGCCCCCCCAGTTGACGATGATGAAATGCGAAGCCTCAGCGTTGTCGTAACGGTCGATCTCGACCGTCACCCCGCCCTGGCTGGTGGCACCTTCACGGGCATGCTGGCGGTCGATCAAGCCGCGCGCCGACAGGGGGATACGCGGCGCTGGCAGGTTTTCCGGAGATGGCACCAGGTCAACGCCAATGCCGGCCGAATATGACAACGGGCTTTCGTTGCCAGCCAGGTCGTACAGCCGATAGAACAGAAAGCGCTGCCCTGCACCACTGTCACGTATCACCTCTTCAGTCAGAGGGAGGAGTAAGCGCCGGTTGTCAATATCGTCCTGACTGAACACCTGCTCGCCAGCGATGGGCGTATCACCCGGCATGGGATCGGCATTGGCCCAGAAGAACACCGCCCGGTCGAATGCCCGCATACTGCTATAGGAAGGTACCGTGACCAGCACCTGGCCATGCTGTGTCAGGTAGTCGTCAGTGATGACCCCGAGCAGTTCATCAGGGTAGCGCGCTCCTGCTGGCTGTTGATGGTCGTGGGGCGGTACGGTATCGACGGTGACCCGCTTGATCAGCGAGAAATTCAGGTTACCGCCCTGATTGATCCGATAGGACAGGTCATAAGTGCCATGAACCAGATATCTCTGTGGCACCGTTAGAACCTTGTCGCCCGGCTCGACGGGAGTCGGGTACTCCTGATCTCTCACCGAGACAAACTCCGAGCCGGCGATACGCCAACCGATAGAAACAGTTTCCCTGGTAATTCTTGGGTCATCCGAGAATGGCCAGGCGGGCACCACCACCTCAAGGTCATCATTGAGCACGGCACGCGCGACAATACCGTCGGGATTCTCCACCCCTTGGTCATCCCTGATGATCGCCGGTACTTCCGGCACAGGAAGGGCTACTTCGCTGAAGAGATGAGTCGGCTTTCTGCGCACGTCCATGGATGCTCCCGTCCGATCGAAACGACACCGTGATGGCCTTGCCTTGGGCCACCCGAGCGGTCACGAGAGATTGAACGCCAATTCGCTCAAGCTGAAAACTGACAGAAATAACAGGTGCGTTGAGACAGAGGCTGGACTACGAGAGGGGCGAAAAACGCCAGGGACAGGAATTTCAGGCACAAAAAAAGAGGCCCTTGGGCCTCTTTCTTGACCGGCTTGCGCCGATTGAATCTGGAGCGGGAAACGAGACTCGAACTCGCGACCCCGACCTTGGCAAGGTCGTGCTCTACCAACTGAGCTATTCCCGCATTGGCGTCCCCTAGGGGACTCGAACCCCTGTTACCGCCGTGAAAGGGCGGTGTCCTAGGCCACTAGACGAAGGGGACACGCTACAACATTCACTCCCTGCCGCGTTTCGCTGTGTGCTTTACGCTGCAAGTGGCGCGCATTCTAGGGATGCTTTGGAAAGTCGTCAACCCCTGCGTACAAATTTATTTAAATCAATGACTTCCCGATGCTTTGCAGTGCTGTGCACAGATTCACGCGCCTGAGTCTTGACGATTATTTTCTGACATCCTGCCCAGGCTGAAACCCCTATGGCTGCGGCAATCGAAGAGCAAAATGCCATCAGGGAGCCCCTGAGAACCGCCAAACAGCTCTATCCGGCCAAAAGCTTAGCCACTACACTCAATTGGTAAATCATCCTGTATGAGGCGTTAACGGTGACACCACTTATGATCACCCTGCTTATCGTGGCGGGGATCGCGTTATTGATCGTGATCGGCTACCTCAACAATGTGGTCGAGAACAACAAGCTCGAGCGCGCCCGGCTGAAGATCGAGCTGGCTGAACGCTTGCGCCGTTGTGGCGAGATCACCGAAACCTTCCCGGGCCAATTGATGACCCCGGCCTTGAAGCTGCTGTTGACCCGCCTCGAACTCAACCTCAACCAGCGCCAGCTGGCTCTGGACAAGCACAGCCGCACAATCCGCGCGCGCATTGCCGAGCTTGAAGGCCTGATCGCCAAGGGCGAAGCGCTGCCGGTGAATAACCCGCCCGCGCCGATCCAGACCGAAGCCCGGGCCAAGGATGTACGTTTTCTGCTTGAAGGCATGCACAATCAGATCACCCGCGCGGCGCAAGAAGGCTTTCTGCCGACCAACGAGGCCAAGTACTGGGTCAAGGAAATCCGCCACATCCTGGTCTTGCTGCACATCGAGTTTTTCAACAACCTCGGCCAGCAGGCGCTGCAGCAGAACCAGCCAGGGCATGCACGCCTGGCCTTCGAACGCGGCGTCCAGTACCTGCGCAAACAGCCGGATCCTGCGGTGTACCGCGAGCAGCTTGAGTACATGGAAAAGCTGCTGGCCCGGGCCAATGCCCAGGTGCTGAGCCAGCTCGAACCTGCCGAGGACGAAGTGAACGAGCTGACGGAAGGCCTGAAGACCGATACAACGGAAGACTGGAAGAAGAAAGTTATTTACGACTGATGCAGACATCATCGCGGGGCAAGCCCGCTCCCACAGGGATGGTGTTCACTCTGTGGGAGCGGGCTTGCCCCGCGATTGTCAGCAGTCAGTCAAACGCAAAAAGATCGCCGCCAGGCGCTCAAACCCCTCCTGATCCGCCGCACTGAAGCGCGCCAGCTTCGGACTGTCCAGATCCAGCACACCTATCAGCCGCCCTTCCTTGACCAGCGGAATCACCAGCTCGCTGTTTGAGGCGCTATCGCAAGCGATATGCCCCGGGAACGCATGCACGTCTTCAACCCGCTGGGTTTCGCGACTGGCCGCTGCAGCACCACACACACCACGACCGAACGGAATCCGCACACAGGCGACCTGGCCCTGGAACGGGCCCAGCACCAGTTCTTCATTACGGTTCAGGTAAAAACCCGCCCAGTTCAGGTCTTCAACCTGGCTATAAAGAAACGCCGAGAATTGCGCGGCATTGGCAATGAAGTCGCGCTCATCGGCAAACAGGGCTTCCAGCTGTGCAGCCAGCAAGCCGTAGCCCTCAAGGCCGGCACCAGAGGCGTTCAGGTCAATCATGTTTTTGCTCCAACAGTTGCAGTCCGACCCAGTACCGGGCGAACTGGTAGGCACAACGGCCATTACGGTTGCCGCGGCCAGTGGCCCAGCGCACGGCGAGTATGTCCAGCGCCTCATCGCGCTGCCAGGTCAGCCCGGCGGCGCTGGCCAGCTGGCCGATCCAGTGCTCGACCACATTGAGGAAATGATCCTGGGTGAAGGGGTAAAACGACAGCCACAGACCGAAACGATCGGACAAGGCGATCTTGTCCTCGACCGCCTCGTTGGGGTGCAGTTCGCCGTCGACCATTTTCCAGTTTTCATTGTCGCTCTGCTTTTCCGGCACCAGGTGCCGGCGGTTCGAGGTGGCGTACAACAGCACGTTGTCCGGCGCCTGCTCCAGCGAGCCATCGAGCACACTCTTGAGCACCCGGTAGTCACCCTCCCCGGCTTCGAACGAGAGGTCGTCGCAAAACAGCACGAAGCGCTGGGGCAGTTTGCTCAGTTGCTCCACCACCCGTGGCAGGTCGGCGAGGTGATCGCGCTCGATTTCAATCAGGCGCAGCCCGGCCTTGGCATACTCGGCCAGCAGCGCGCGCACCAGTGAAGACTTGCCAGTGCCACGCGAGCCCCACAGCAGCGCGTGGTTAGCGGGCATGCCATCGAGGAACTGGCGCGTGTTTCGCCCCAGTTGCTCGCGCTGCAGGTCAACCCCGATCAGGTCCGACAGACGCATGTCGAGGCTGACTTGCAGCGGCAGCAGATAGCCGCTGCGGCCATCACGCTGCCAGCGCGCGGCCAGGCAATGGTTCCAGTCGATCTGCGAACGTGGTGCAGGCAATAATGGTTCAAGGCGGGCGAGCACGCTTTCGGCACGCTCCAGAAAAGCATTTAAACGAGAGTCCACAATGGTTCCTCAAGACAGATTCAAGGACAACGGCACTGCTGAATGTGTGACAGGGCGTGCCAGCAGCCGGGGCTGATCGGCTATGCTTGCGCAGCGCACGGAATGTGAAACTGGCCCGGGACTCATGGATATCAAGTTCACCAATCGCCTGTCCTACAAGCAAGCCCGGCTGACGGTCCTGGTCGGCTTCATCCTGGGTACATTGCTCAGTCTCATCCAGATCGGTATCGATTATGCCAGTGAAGACGCCTCCATCAACCGCGAGATGCAGGCACTGCTGCAAATCAGTCACAACCCCGCCGCCCGGATCGCTTACAACATCGACTCGGAACTGGCGCAAGAGCTCACCGGCGGCTTGCTGCAATCGCCGGCAATCACCCGCGCATGGTTGATCGACAACAACGACACGGTGCTGGCGGATGTGCAGCGGCCCCGGGAAGAAAGCAGTTATCGCTTGATCAGCGACTTCCTGTTCGGTGAAAGCCGCCAATTCAAGGACCCGCTGTTTCT
Source organism: Pseudomonas alkylphenolica (assembly GCF_000746525.1). Taxonomy (NCBI): domain Bacteria; kingdom Pseudomonadati; phylum Pseudomonadota; class Gammaproteobacteria; order Pseudomonadales; family Pseudomonadaceae; genus Pseudomonas; species Pseudomonas alkylphenolica. The sequence continues at coordinate 1,601,608 of NZ_CP009048.1, read as the reverse complement.
CGGCCACATGCCCGACGAATACCTCGGCACCCTGTACCTGGAGGTCGACACCTTCGCCTTTGGCGGCCGCTTTCTCAAGCGTGCCGAAGTCACCCTGCTCAACGGTTTCATGCGCAGCCTGATCCTTACCGGCATCCTTCTGGCGCTGTTCTACTTCATGCTGACCAAGCCGCTGGTGCGGGTGATCAGCGCCCTGGCCAATCGCGACTCGCGCCAACCGGAGCAGTCGAAGCTGTCGTTCCCGCCCGGTCATGAGCACGATGAGATCGGCGTACTGGTGAAAGTCGCCAATCAGCAGTTCGTCAGCATGGCCACCGAAATCCAGCAACGGCGAAACGCCGAAAACCGCCTCACCGAATACCTCAACGAACTGGAAGACGTCGTCTCGGCTCGCACCCTTGAGCTCAAGGCGAGCAACACGCGCCTGAGCCAATCCAACCAGGAGCTGGAAGATGCGCGCAGGCGCGCCCTGGACATGGCCCAGGCACGGGCGGCCTTTCTGGCCAACATGAGCCATGAAATCCGCACCCCACTCAATGGCTTGCTGGGGATGATCGCCCTGTCTCTGGACAGCCCGCTCAATGCCGAGCAGCGCCAGCAGCTGTCGATTGCCCACGACTCAGGCAAGGTGCTGGTGGAGTTGCTCAACGATATCCTCGACCTGTCCAAGTTCGACGCAGGTCAACTGGAGCTGGAACGTATCCCGTTCGACCTTGGCGCTCTGGTCGAAGATACCGCCAACCTGCTGTCACAGAACGCCGCGCCGAGTGTCGAACTGACCTGCCTGATCGACCCGCAGTTTCCCGCCATGGTCCTTGGCGACCCGACCCGCGTACGCCAGATTGTCAGCAACCTGTTGTCCAACGCCCTCAAATTCACCCGCTTCGGCCGCGTCGATGTGCGCCTGCGCGCCTACAGCGGTGGCGTGCGCCTGGATGTCTGCGACACCGGCATCGGCATCCCCCACGAGGCCCAGGTGCGGATCTTCCAGCCGTTCATCCAGGCCGGCGCCGGCATTACCCGCCAATACGGCGGTACCGGCCTGGGCCTGGCGCTGACCAACAATCTCTGCGAGGCCATGCACGGACGCCTGAGTATCAGTTCGCAAGCCGGCTTCGGCAGCCAGTTCAGCGCCGAACTGCCCCTGCCCTGTCACTCCCCGGCCGTCCCCGCAGAACGCCTGCACGGCAGCGTCGCCGCCCTGAGCAATGCCGGCAGCGGCCTGGCCGAGCTCTTGCACACCCTGCTACCTGGCTGGGGCCTGGATTACCGGCGCTACGACCACCCTGACGAGCTGCGTGACGCCCGCCCTGACCTGCTGATTACTGACGACCTGGACAATCTGTTTGCGCTTCGTCCGCAGATACAGGCGCCGATCCTGCTGGTGACCGCCTACGGCAACTTTCTTCCGGGTGAACAGGCCGTGCATCTGGCGCCCTTGCAACAGCAAGCCCGGCCACTGGCGCGCAACGCCCTGTACCAGACCCTGCGGCGCACGCTGCACGGATCCGACAGCATCAATTCCAACGCACACCAGGGCGCTCTACACAGCCAACGCCGCGCAAATATCCTGCTGGTCGAGGACAACCCGGTGAACCAGTTGGTGGCCAAGGGCATGCTGGCCAAGCTCGGCTGCGACGTCAGCATCGCCGCGCATGGCGCAGAAGCGCTGGATCAGCTCGAACGTACGCCCTTCGATCTGGTACTGATGGATTGCAACATGCCGGTCATGGACGGCTATGAAGCCAGCCGCAGAATCCGTCAGAGCGGACACTGGCCGAACCTGCCCATCGTCGCCCTGACCGCCAACGCCATGCCCGAAGAGCGCGAACGCTGCCGGGCGGCGGGCATGAACGACTATCTGGCCAAGCCCTTCCGTCGCGAGGAGCTATTGGGCCTGATCGATCACTGGGTGCCGCTGACGACTACCTGAGCAGCTTCTCGATCGAAGCGGCCAGCGCTTCGGGCTTGGTGCTCGGCGCATAGCGGGTGACCTTGCCGCTGGCCGGGTCGACGAGGAATTTGGTGAAATTCCATTTGATCTTTTGCGAACCGAGCAGGCCGGGGGCGCGCTTTTTCAGTTCGACGAACAAGGGATGGGCGCCGTCGCCATTGACTTCGATCTTGCGAAACAGCGGAAAGCTGACGCCGAAGTTGGTTTCACAGAACTGGGCGATTTCCCGTGCATCACCCGGCTCCTGCTTGCCGAACTGGTTGCACGGAAAGCCCACCACCACCAGGCCGCGCTCGCGGTAACGCTGCCAGAGTTGCTCAAGGCCTTTGTATTGCGGGGTAAAACCGCACTGACTGGCGGTATTGACCACCAACAGCACCTTGCCCTGGAAATCACCCAGGACCTTCTGCTCACCGCCCAGGGTGACGCAGGGAATATTCAGCAGCGCGTCGGCCATGACCTTTTCTCCTCTGTTAGCGTGGAACCAGGTCCAGGCAGACCGAGTTGATGCAATAGCGTAGCCCGGTCGGCGGCGGACCGTCAGGGAACACATGCCCCAGATGGGCATCGCAGTGGGCGCAGGTGACTTCGGTGCGGATCATGCCGTGGGAGGTGTCGCGAATCTCGACCATCGCGCTGTCTTCGATCGGCTCGTAGAAGCTCGGCCAGCCGCAGCCGGAGTCGAACTTGGCCTTCGAATCGAACAACGGCGCATTGCAGCAGATACAGTGATAGACACCGTCAGTCCTGGTGCTGTTGTACTTGCCGCTGAACGGCCGCTCGGTACCTTTCAGGCGGCAGACGTTGTACTGTTCGGGGTCGAGCATGGCGCGCCATTCTTCCAGGGTTTTCTCTATCTTTTCCATGTGCAGGCCTCGGCAGACTAAAAACCCCGCGCTGCGTCTTTTCCACAACGCGGTCGGCACGTATATTATTGCGCCTCATCAGGCATCAGTCTGGCACCCGCGTTACACGCTTTTCAAACGATTTCACAGCGCAGTGCGCGGCGATCTTTTCTAATCGGGATCACATCATGCAGGTCAGCAAATCGAACAAGCTCGCCAATGTCTGCTATGACATTCGCGGCCCGGTGCTCAAGCACGCCAAACGCCTGGAAGAGGAAGGCCATCGCATCCTCAAGCTGAACATCGGCAACCCGGCGCCCTTTGGTTTCGAGGCGCCGGACGAAATCCTCCAGGACGTGATCCGCAATCTGCCGACCGCCCAGGGCTACAGTGACTCCAAAGGCCTGTTCAGCGCGCGTAAAGCGGTCATGCAGTACTGCCAGCAGAAGCAGATCGAAGGTGTCGGCATCGAAGACATCTATCTGGGCAACGGCGTCTCCGAGCTGATCGTGATGTCGATGCAGGCACTGCTCAACAACGGCGACGAAGTGCTGATTCCGGCCCCGGACTACCCGCTGTGGACCGCCGCAGTGAGCCTGGCCGGTGGCAACCCGGTGCACTACCTGTGCGACGAGCAGGCCGACTGGTTCCCTGACCTTGACGACATCAAGGCCAAGATCACCTCCAACACCAAAGCGCTGGTGATCATCAACCCGAACAACCCGACCGGTGCGGTGTACTCGCGCGAATTGCTGCTGGGCATGCTGGAGCTGGCGCGCCAGCACAACCTGGTGGTGTTCTCCGACGAGATCTACGACAAGATCCTCTACGACGAAGCCGTGCACATCAGCACCGCATCGCTGGCCCCGGACCTGCTCTGCCTGACCTTCAACGGTTTGTCCAAGTCCTACCGGGTGGCGGGTTTCCGCTCCGGCTGGCTGATCATTTCCGGGCCCAAGCACCATGCCCAGAGCTACATCGAAGGCATCGACATGCTGGCCAACATGCGCCTGTGTGCCAACGTACCGAGCCAGCATGCCATCCAGACCGCCCTGGGCGGCTACCAGAGCATCAATGACCTGGTCCTGCCACCCGGGCGCCTGCTTGAGCAGCGCAACCGCACCTGGGAGCTGCTCAACGACATTCCCGGTGTCAGCTGTGTCAAGCCCATGGGCGCGCTCTACGCCTTCCCGCGGATCGACCCGAAGGTCTGCCCGATCCATAACGATGAAAAGTTCGTGCTTGACCTGCTACTCTCGGAAAAGCTGCTGATCGTTCAGGGCACCGCCTTCAACTGGCCGTGGCCGGATCACTTCCGCGTGGTGACCCTGCCACGGGTCGACGACCTGGAACAGGCCATCGGCCGTATCGGAAACTTCCTGAAGACCTATCAGCAGTAACCTACAGGCGTTTGCCAAGGCCTGCGTCACTCCCGGCGCAGGCCCTACAGAATAATTTTCCCTCTCTGTAAGCCTTGGCGCTCTGGCGTGCGGGATGATGGAATTCGGCTGTAATACAGAGAAGTACACAGTTTGAAATAGTCGCCCGGTTGAATCGCTGGAGCCTGCACCTTATATACCCCCGCATACGTGACATTTTTATCCGTCAGGAGAACGTAACAACCATGATGCGCATCTTACTGTTTGTAGCCACCAACCTTGCGGTTGTGCTGATTGCCAGCATTACCCTGAGCCTGTTCGGCTTCAATGGGTTCATGGCGGCAAACGGGGTTGACCTCAAGCTCGACCAGCTGCTGGTTTTCTGCGCCGTGTTCGGCTTTGCCGGTTCGCTGATTTCGCTGTTCATCTCCAAGTGGATGGCGAAAATGAGCACCGGCACGCAGATCATCAGCCAGCCGCGCACCCGCCACGAGCAGTGGCTGCTGCAGACCGTTGAAGAGCTGTCCCGCGAAGCCGGCATCAAGATGCCGGAAGTGGGCATCTTCCCGGCCTACGAGGCCAACGCCTTCGCCACCGGCTGGAACCGCAACGATGCACTGGTTGCGGTAAGCCAGGGCCTGCTGGAGCGTTTCTCGCCTGATGAAGTACGTGCAGTACTGGCCCACGAGATCGGCCACGTCGCCAACGGCGACATGGTTACCCTCGCCCTGGTCCAGGGCGTGGTCAACACCTTCGTGATGTTCTTCGCCCGTATCATCGGCAACTTTGTCGACAAGGTGATTTTCAAGAACGAAGAAGGCCAGGGTATCGCGTACTACATCGCAACCATCGTTGCCGAACTGGTGCTGGGCATCCTGGCCAGCATGATCGTCATGTGGTTCTCGCGCAAACGCGAGTACCGCGCCGACGAAGCCGGTGCGCGCCTGGCCGGCACCAGTGCGATGATCGGCGCCCTGCAGCGCCTGCGTTCGGAACAAGGCGTGCCAGTGCACATGCCTGACACCCTGAACGCCTTCGGCATCAACGGCGGCCTCAAGCAGGGCCTGGCTGGCCTGCTGATGAGCCACCCACCGCTGGAAGACCGTATCGAAGCCCTGCGCCGTCGCGGCTGACAGGCGTGGGGCGGGCTTGCCCCGCGATTGCATTTTGTCAGGGAAATTGAATCGCGGGGCAAGCCCGCTCCCACCGATTTGAGACACCACAAAGAAAAAGGGCGACCTCAGGGTCGCCCTTTTTCATTTCAGCGCGACAATCGATAGACCCGCTCCAGCAGATGGCTGGCGCCGGCCTGCTGAAACTTCGGACTGTCCTCCAGCACATCGTGCGCTGCCAGCTCACGCGGGTGCCAGGCGGCGAATAGCGCATGCACCTCCTCATCGGTAACGGCAAACGGCGGTCCGTCGATTTGCGCCTGATCGTAATCCAGCGTGATCAACAAGCCTTTCGCCGAGACCGGCAATATCGTCTGCAGATGCGCGACATAGCGCTTGCGCATCTCCTCTGGCAAAGCGATGACCGCGGCGCGGTCATACAATGCGCTGCAACCGCTGACATCCTCCGCCGTCAGGGCGAAGAAATCACCGCAGCGAATTTCGACATCCTCGCAGCGGAAAACCTTGAATACACCGTCCTGCGTCACTTGCGGCTGCAGTTGATGCTCAGTGAAGAAGTCCTCCACAGCCCGCTCCGACAGCTCGACACCCAGCACCTGCAGCCCCTGCCCTGCCAACCAGAGCATGTCCAGGCTCTTGCCGCACAACGGCACAAGCACCCGCGTGCCCGCCGGCACACCCAGCGCCGGCCAGTGCTGCTGGAGGCAAGTGTTGACCCGGGACTGATGAAAGCCGATCTGATTGCTATTCCAGCGTGAATGCCAAAACTCTGCCTGCATGGCTCACCTCGATAATTTCGATCAAATACTGCGAAAACTTATATTAGATTTAGATCAATGTTCTGCCTGAAGATGGGCTCATCTTAACGTCAGGAACGCCCTTATGCTGCCCAGCCTGTTTATTTCTCACGGCTCTCCCATGCTCGCCCTGGAGCCGGGCGCCAGTGCCCCGGCATTGAAACGCCTGGCCGCAGAGCTGGAGCGACCGAAAGCCATTGTGGTGGTATCAGCGCACTGGGAAAGCCGTGAGCTGCTGGTATCCAGTAGCCCTCAGCCAGACACCTGGCATGACTTCGGCGGCTTCCCCGCTGCGCTGTATGCCGTGCAGTACCCCGCTCCGGGCGATCCCGCCCTGGCCCAGCAAGTAAGTGAATTGCTTTGCGCCGCCGGTATGCCAGCCCGCCTCGACCCACAGCGGCCCTTTGACCACGGCACCTGGGTGCCACTGTCGCTGATGTACCCCAAAGCGGATATTCCGGTGGTACAGGTTTCCCTGCCGACCCAGCTCGGCCCGAAACTACAGGAGTTGGTAGGCGCTGCGCTTGCCAGCTTGCGTGAACAAAACATCCTGTTGATCGGCTCGGGAAGCATCACCCACAACCTCGGCGAACTGGACTGGCACGCCGGCCCGGAAAGCATCGAACCCTGGGCCTTGGCGTTTCGTAACTGGATGATCGAGAAACTGCAGGCAGATGATACGCCAGCCCTGCATGATTACCGGCACCAGGCGCCGTTTGCCGTGCGCAGCCATCCGAGCGATGAGCATCTGTTGCCGCTGTATTTTGCCCGCGGTGCCGGTGAGCAGTTCGGGATCGTCCATCAGGGCTTCACCCTGGGGGCGTTGGGGATGGACATCTACCGGTTCGACTAGGCGTGTAGGAGCGGATTTATCCGCGAAGGGGCGCAGCGCGGCCCTAAATAGGCCTGCTGTGCAGGCCATCGCGGATGAATCCGCTCCTACGGACAAAAAAAATCCCCGACTCAGTCGGGGATTTTTTTATTGCTCGCGGATCAGTCTTCGCGGTAGCGGCGCAGCTTCAGCTGCTTACCGGCAACGCGGGTGTCCTTGAGCTTGGCCAGCAGACGCTCCAGACCTTCTTCCGGCAGCTCGACCAGGCTGAAGCTGTCGCGCACCTGGATGCGGCCGATTGCTTCGCGGGCCAGGCCGCCTTCGTTAAGGATGGCGCCGAGCAGGTTCTTGGCAGCGATACCGTCACGCGCACCCAGCGCGGTACGGCAGCGGGCACGACCTTCGCCCAGCGGCATTGGCGCACGACGCTCACGCTCGCCACGCTCTGGACGCTCGCCAGTGCGCTCACGCGGGGTGTAGGTCGGAACCAGCGGCTGCTCTTTCTCGACAGCTTCCAGAGTCAGCGCCTGAGCGTTGGTAGCCTTGCGCAGCAGGGCTGCGGCCAGGGCACGCGGGCTGCAACCGATGTCGGCGGTCAGACGATCGAGCAGATCGCCGTGGGTCGATTCGGCATCAGCAACCAGCGGCGCCAGGCTGTTGGTCAGCTTCTTGATGCGCGCATCGAGAACGGCCTGGGCGTTAGGCAGACGAACTTCAGCAACCTTCTGACCGGTAACACGCTCGATCACCTGCAGCATGCGACGCTCACGCGGGGTAACCAGCAGCAGCGCACGACCTTCGCGACCGGCACGGCCGGTACGGCCGATACGGTGAACGTAGGACTCCGGGTCGTACGGCATGTCAACGTTGAACACGTGAGTGATGCGCGGTACGTCCAGACCACGGGCAGCAACGTCGGTAGCGACGACGATGTCCAGACGGCCATCCTTGAGCGAGTCGATGACGCGCTCACGCTGGTTCTGGGCAATGTCACCGTTCAGCGCAGCGGCTTTGTAGCCTTTGGCTTCCAGGGCGCTGGCCAGGTCCAGGGTAGCTTGCTTGGTACGCACGAAAGCGATCAGTGCGTCGAACTCTTCCACTTCCAGCAAACGCAGGACAGCGGAAACCTTCTGGTCGGCGTGGACCATCAGGTGGGCTTGTTCGATCGCGGTTACGGTCTGGGTCTTGCTCTGGATCTTGACGTGCTTCGGGTCACGCAGGTGACGTTCGGCAATGGCGCGGATCGAAGCTGGCAGGGTCGCCGAGAACAGCACGGTCTGACGGCTTTCCGGCATGGCCTTGAAGATCACTTCGAGGTCGTCCATGAAGCCCAGCTTGAGCATTTCGTCGGCTTCGTCGAGCACCAGGTGGTTGACGGTTGCCAGGACTTTCTCGTCGCGGCGCAGGTGGTCGCACAGACGGCCAGGGGTAGCGACGACGATTTGCGCGCCGTTGCGGATTGCTTTCAATTGTGGGCCCATTGGGGCACCACCATATACGGCCACCACGGTAACGCCCGGCATCTGCTTGGCGTAGGTTTCAAAAGCGGTAGCTACTTGCAGCGCCAACTCACGGGTTGGCGCCAGGATCAGGGCTTGCGGCTCGCGCTTGCTCGGGTCGATGCGGTTCAGGATAGGCAGTGCGAAGGCAGCGGTTTTACCGGTACCTGTCTGCGCCTGACCGATCATATCGTGACCGGCGAGAATAATCGGGATCGATTGCTGCTGAATGGCGGATGGCTCTTCGTAGCCGGTAGCCAATACTGCAGCAACAATGCTCGGATGAAGATCGAGAGCGGCGAAGCCGCCGGTTTCCTGGGTCATGGGTCTGCCTCTAAGTGCATCCGCAAAGACCCATGCTCCAAAGCTGCGCATGCCTTGTAAGACCCGAAGGTCACCCTGGCAGCTTTGTCGGCGGGGATTTGCGAAAACGATTGAAGAAAAATAGGAACGTCAAGGAGAGTCCGCGGGGCGGACGCGCAGCCGAAGCTGGCTTCGGGGAATTGCACTACCTAAACGAGGTCCGGTAAAAGACCGGCGCGTACTATACCTGATTTAGCCAATCACGGGAGATTTTTTTATTCCAACACGCCTGCGCCAGGCCACGTGACGACGGGTCTGGTACAGGCAAGTTGCAGGCGGCTGAATCGTTTTTCTTGCGCCCGCTCTAGCGCGCGGCTCAGGTGGCCGGGCGAATGGCTCCGATCAACGGCTGCAAAGAGTAACCCAAACGCGGCGCCAGCGCCTCTGCCCGGGCATTGAGCCCGTCCATATCCAGTTCCTGGTCAAGGTCGGCCGGCACCATGATGATCACATTGCCCTCCTTGACCGGCAGTTCCCAGTAGTGGCGATGGTACAGGCCGCGCAACAACGCCGCGCCCAACGGCTTGCCGTCATCGCCGGCCCACTGGTTAATCACCAGCCAGCCACCGGGGTTGAGGCGTTTCTGGCAGTCTTCGAGAAAACGCCAGGCCAGGTGGGCAACACCCGGACCGTGATCGGTGTACAGGTCGACAAAGATCAGGTCGGCGGGTTCGGCGCTGTCGAGCAACTCCATCGCATCGCCGATGCGGATATACAGACGCGGATCGTCATCCAGCCCCAAGTACTCGATGGCCAGACGCGGCACATCCGGGCGCAGCTCAATCGCTTCGACGTCTTCCAGCGGCAGGAACTTCAGGCAGGCCTGGGTCAGGGTTCCAGCCCCCAGACCGAGGAACAAGGCACTCTCGGGTTCGGCGTGGCACAGCGCCGCAACCAGCATGGCGCGGGTATAGTCATACTCCAGCCAGCTTGGATCGGCAGTGAACACACAGCTCTGCTCGATCGCCTCGCCGAACTCGAGAAAGCGATAGTCTTCGACTTCCAGCACGCTGATGGTGCCGTATTGGTCCTGCACCTGGGCCAGCACCCGCTCTACCCGTTCCACTGTCATGCTGTCTCCCGGCTTACGCCGCTGCCCCAAGCAAAAACCGCCATTGTCCGTCAATGGCGCCAGTGCAACAAGGCGTGCGGCAACTGTTAACATGGCAGACAGCCCATTCCCGACCTGACCGAGCCCGTGATGAACCAACCCTGGAGTCCCGACAGCTGGCGCGCCTTGCCGATCCAGCAACAACCGACCTACCCCGATGCGGCGCACCTGCTCAAGGTCGAACAGACCCTGGCCAGCTACCCGCCGCTGGTCTTTGCCGGCGAAGCCCGCGAGCTGCGCCGGCAGTTCGCCGAAGTCACCCAGGGCCGGGCATTTCTCCTGCAAGGTGGCGACTGCGCGGAAAGTTTCGCCGAGTTTTCCGCGGCGAAGATTCGCGACACCTTCAAGGTACTGCTGCAGATGGCGATCGTCATGACCTTTGCCGCCGGCTGTCCGGTGGTCAAGGTCGGGCGCATGGCCGGGCAGTTTGCCAAGCCGCGCTCGGCGGGTGACGAAACCATCGGCGGAGTAACCCTGCCGGCTTACCGCGGCGACATCGTCAACGGCATCGGCTTCGACGAAAAGAGCCGGGTACCCGACCCCGAGCGCCTGCTCCAGGCCTATCACCAGTCCACCGCCAGCCTCAACCTGCTGCGCGCCTTCGCCCAGGGTGGTTTTGCCGACCTGCACCAGGTGCACAAGTGGAACCTGGACTTCATCGCCAACTCGGCGCTGGCGGAAAAGTACAGCCAGCTGGCCGACCGCATCGACGAAACCCTGGCTTTCATGCGTGCCTGTGGCATGGACAGCTCGCCGCAATTGCGTGAAACCAGCTTCTTCACCGCGCACGAAGCGTTGCTGCTGAACTACGAAGAAGCCTTCGTGCGCCGCGACAGCCTGACCAACGACTACTACGACTGTTCGGCCCATATGCTCTGGATCGGCGACCGCACCCGTCAGCTCGACGGTGCGCATGTGGAATTCCTGCGCGGGGTGAACAACCCGATCGGGGTCAAGGTCGGCCCGAGCATGAACACCGAAGAACTGATCCGCCTGATCGACGTGCTCAACCCGGAGAACGATCCCGGCCGCCTCAACCTGATCGTGCGCATGGGCGCCAACAAGGTCGGCGAGCACCTGCCCGCGCTGATCCGTAGCGTCGAACGCGAAGGCCGCAAGGTGCTGTGGAGTTCCGACCCGATGCACGGCAACACCATCAAGGCCAGCAGCGGCTACAAGACCCGCGACTTCGCGCAGATCCTCAGCGAGGTCAAACAGTTCTTCCAGGTGCACCAGGCCGAAGGCAGCCATGCCGGCGGTATTCACATCGAAATGACCGGACAGAATGTCACCGAATGCATCGGCGGCGCTCGGCCGATCACCGAAGACGCCCTGTCCGACCGCTACCATACCCACTGTGACCCGCGGATGAACGCCGACCAGTCGCTGGAGCTGGCCTTCCTGATCGCCGAAACCCTCAAGCAAGTCCGCCGCTGACAACGCTGCGGGCCAGCGCCGGGCGCAATCGCGCAGCGCTGGCCCGCGGACAGTTGAGCTGCACCTGGCTCAAGCCGAGCCAGGCGGCCATGCACCACAGACTGTCGGCCAAGGCCTGCATCCCGGCCTCATCCAGGCCCTGGGCTTGTTCGTGTACGGCATGCACCGCCAAACGATCACTGGCCCGCTCGGCACGCAGATCGACCCGCGCGGCAATTCGCTCGTTGTGCAGGAACGGCAGCACGTAATAGCCGTAGACGCGTTTGTGCGCCGGGGTGTAAATCTCCAGACGGTAGCGAAAATCAAACAAGCGCTCCGTACGCTCACGCTCCCAGACCAGCGAATCAAAGGGCGACAGCAACGCACTGGCGGCGACCTTGCGCGGCAGCCGGACACTGTCCAGGCAGTAGGCCGGTTGCGAGCAGCCCTGCACCGTACAGGTTTGCAACTGCCCCTCTTCGAGCAACTCGGCCAGCCGCGCACGGCTGTCGGCCGGACTCAACCGCCAGTAATCGCGCAAGTCCTTCGCGGTGGCCACGCCCAAGGCAGAAGCTGCCTGCAGCACCAGCCCGCGCTGAGCCCGGGCTTCGTCGAGCAACGGCTGTTGCAACACTGCAGCCGGCAAAACTCGTTCAGGCAAATCGTACAAGCGCTCGAAACCACGCCGCCCGGCCACTGTTACCAATCCTGCAGCAAACAGCCATTCCAGCGCATGTTTTTCCGCGCTCCAGTCCCACCAGGGACCGGCGCGTTCTTCACGAGTCGACAGGCTGCCCGCGCCTAGAGCCCCCTGGGCAGTGACGGCAGCAAACACGCGAGCAATGGTCGGCTGCTGTTCGCGGCCAAACCGCGCCAGTTGTTGATAGATCCCCTGCCCCTGCCGCGCACGGTCCATGCGCCAACGCAACAAGGGATACAGCTCCAGCGGCAGCAACGAGGCCTCATGCCCCCAGTATTCGAAAAGTTTGCGCTGACGGCTGCGGCCCCAGGCGATCTGGTCGAGCAGCGCTTGTGGATAACTGCCCAGGCGGGAAAACAACGGCAGGTAGTGCGAGCGCACCAGGGCATTGACCGAATCGATCTGCACCACGCCAAGGCGCTCGAACACCCGTTGCAGATGGGCGGCAGTCACTGGCGAGCGAGGCGCCCGCGCGGCGAACCCCTGGGCTGACAGTACCAGGCGGCGCGCCTGCAGCATGGAAAAGGATTGAGTGGTGGGCATGCCCGGCTCCTACAGAACAAGCCCACTTAAGGTAGTAGCGACACCGTCATGGCGCGACTCATTTTTTCAGTGGGTCATCCCAGAATGGCCGCTCCACTTCCTGCAGGACATCGACACGACTCATGCCGATGTCGTGCAGCGCCGCATCACTCAAGCGCGCCAGCTCCATGCGCTGATGATGCAGTTGCCGCCAGCGCGCCAATTGCCCGATAGCGTTGTGGAGCAGATGGGAGAACCCGCCGTGGTGCGGCTGGGGATACATCAGGTCCAGCGATTTCTGACCTTTCATCGTCTTGCCCTCCGTGTGGGATGACGACAGTGTCAGCGCGGGCCTAAGATCAATCCAACGAATGTTTCTTATGTCATACATCTAGGGGATTGATGCCATGTCCCAGTACCAGAGTATCGACTCAGACGTCCTGCGCACCTTCGTCGCCATCGCCGAGTACGGCGGTTTCACCCGTGCCGGTGAAGTGGTCAACCGTACCCAGTCGGCGGTGAGCATGCAGATGAAACGCCTGGAAGAGGACATCATCCAGCGCCAGCTGTTCGAGCGTGACGGCCGTCAGGTGCGCCTGACCGCCGAAGGCCAGGTTTTGCTCGGCTACGCCAAGCGCATTCTCAAATTGCATGGCGAGGTGTTCAACACCCTGCGCATGCCGCACATGGTCGGCATGGTGCGGATCGGCACCCCGGATGACTACGCCATGCGCTTTCTACCCGGCATTCTCTCCAGCTTTGCCCAGGCCTACCCGCTGATCCAGGTCGAAGTGCATTGCGAAAGCTCGCGTCAGTTGATGCAACGCCAGGATCTGGACATGACCATCATCACCTGCGAGCCCGGCCATGAAGTCGGTCAGTTGCTGCGCCGCGAGCGCGCCGTCTGGGTGCAGGCCCAGGGGTTCTGCCCACACGAACACAATCCACTACCGCTGGCCGTGTTCAACACCGATTGCTGCTGCCGGACCTGGGCCTGCAATGCCCTGGATGCGATCGACAAGGAATACCGGATCGCCTACACCAGTGCCAGCACCCCGGCGATCATGGCAGTGGTCAGTGCCGGCCTGGCGGTCACCGCCCAGTTGCAGAGCCTGATCACCAGCGACCTGCGGGTGATCGGCGCGGCCGAAGGCCTGCCCGAACTACCGACCGCCAGCATCATGTTGCTGCGCAATAACAGCAGTCAGTCACAAATGACTGACTGCATGGCCGACTACATCAGCGAAGGCTTCAGATCTTGAAGGCGAGCATTACCGCACAGACTACGAGAAAGCCACAAAACAGCGAACGCAGGACTTTTTCCGGCAAGGCGTGAGCCAGTTTCACGCCCCAACTGACACTCAACAGGCCACCCACTGCCAGCGGGATGCCCATGCTCCACTGCACATGCTGGTGAATGCCGTAGGTCAGCAATGTCACTGCGGTACTGGGTGCGGCCAGGGCCAGCGACAGCCCTTGGGCAACCACCTGGGTGGTGCCGAAGACGCTGGTCAGCACTGGCGTGGCCACCACCGCGCCGCCAACCCCAAACAACCCGCCAAGCACGCCAGCGCCGCCGCCCAGCACCCCGAGCCATGGCCAGGGATGACGCAGTTCACTGCTCGGCTCGGCCTTGCGCATGAACATGCGCGCCAGGTTCCAGGCCGCCAACGCCACCAGAAACACGACAAAGCCAAAACGCATGGACTGCGCATCGATTCCCACGGCCCAGATCGAACCAAGCCAGGCAAAGACAAAACTGGCGGCCGCCAGCGGCACAGCATGCTGCAGCTCGATGCGGTTGCGTTGGTGATAGCGCCACAGCGCCAGCAATACGTTGGGGACCACCATCACCAGGGCGGTGCCCTGCGCCAGTTGCTGGTCAAGACCGAACAGCACACCGAGCGCCGGAATCGCGATCAGCCCGCCACCAATGCCGAACAGCCCACCGACCGTCCCTAGTGCCGCGCCCAGCGCTATGTACATTGCCCACTCGATCATTGCCGTCTCTCAAGAATTCCAATCGCTGCATGCTACCGAGCCGATGCTAGCGGGGAAACGCATAGCAACGCACAATGGCTTTGCCGATTACGCAAAAGCAGGCCCTGCAAAATGAACCCGGACGCCCTCACCGAACAACTCAGTCTGTTTCTGGATGTACTGGAAAGCGGTAGCTTTTCCGCCACCGCCCGCCGCCATCCACTGACCCCATCCGCCGTGGCACGGCGCATCGATACCCTGGAAAGTGCTGTCGGTAGCCGCCTGTTCGTACGCAGCACCCACGCCGTGCGTCCGACACCGGCAGGCAACGCCTTTGCCGAACGGGCCCGGCGTATTGTCGAAGAACTGCGCCTGGCGCGCGCCGAGGCGGTGTCGTTGAGCAATGCCCCGGAGGGCCTGATCCGCATCGACGCGCCGGCAGCGTTCGGCCGCCGCCATCTGGCTCCGGCCATCGCCGACTTTCTGGTGGCTTACCCCGGGCTCGATGTGCAGCTGCGCCTGATCGACAGCTTTGTCGACCTGCACGGCTCGCATCTGGGCGAAGTCGATCTGGTGCTGCGCGCAGGTCCCTTGGCCGATACCCGTCTGGTGGCCACGCCCTTGGCCTACATGGTGCGTATTGCCTGCGCCAGCCCGGCCTACCTGGCGGCCCGCGGGGTTCCCGCCAGCCCTGCGCAACTGCCCGAACATGACGGCCTGGACTGGGACGGCCTGGCCCCGCCGTTCGCCTGGCGCTTTGCCGTCGACGGCCAATTGCGCCTGTATCGTCCTACCCGCATGCGCATGAGCGCCAACAATGCCGAGACCCTGTTGTTCGGCGCACTGGCGGGCCTGGGCATCGCCCACTTGCCAACCTGGCTGATCAGCGAATACCTGCTGCGCGGTGAACTGTTGCCGCTGTTCTGCGAAAACGGCCTGCCGGCTGCCGAATCCAGCGGCATTTATGCCTTGCGCCTGGAACATGAAACGAACTCTCGCAGCCGTTTGCTGCTCGAATTCCTCAAGAGCCGCTTCAGCCCCGTGCCGCCCTGGGATCTGGCCCTGCAAAGCGAGCTACGCTGGTAATCAGCGCGCTAATCAACAGCGTGCTAAATTCATACGACTTAACCATTAAAGGATGAGCATGAACGCCAACTCGAAAGCGCCTGCTCCTTGCGACGAACTGCTCCTGGATAACCAGGTGTGCTTCGCCCTGTATTCAACTTCGCTGCTGATGACCAAAGTCTACAAACCGCTGCTGCAGAAGCTCGGACTGACTTATCCACAGTACCTGGCGATGTTGGTGCTGTGGGAACAGGATGGCCTGACCGTCGGTGAAATCAGTCAGCACCTGCTGACCGATCCGGGTTCTCTCACCCCGTTGCTCAAGCGCCTGGAAGCTGAAGGCCTGCTCAAGCGCACCCGCAGCCGAGAAGACGAACGGGTGGTTCTGGTGCACTTGAGCGAACAGGGTCGCGCCCTGCAACTGCGGGCCAAAGATATCCCCCAGTGCATCCTGGCCGCCAGCGGCGAAAACCTTGAACGCCTGCAACAGCTGCAGGCCGAGCTCCTGGAACTGCGCGCCAACCTGCAAAAAAACCTCTGACGGCTATGCTGTGAATGACCGTTTGTAGACAGGTCGAAATTTATCTTGCGCGCAAAATAATTGCGCGCTAAGTTAATTCCCGTACCCACTCAGCGCCGCGGCGCAATTCACAAGCGAGGCTCAAGATGCAAAAGGTCACTCCTCTGTACATTGCCGAAGCCAAATCCACCGGCGGTCGCGACGGCAGCTCGCGTTCCAGCGATGGCAAGCTCGAAGTCAAGCTGAGCACCCCCAAGGAATTGGGTGGCGCGGGTGGTGACGGCACCAACCCTGAACAAATGTTCGCCGCCGGCTACTCGGCCTGCTTCATCGGCGCCCTGAAGTTCGTTGCCGGCCAGCAGAAAAAAGCGCTGCCTGCCGACAGCTCGATCACCGCCAAAGTCGGCATCGGCCAGATCCCTGGTGGTTTTGGTCTGGATATCGACCTGAACATCGACCTGCCGGGCCTGCAACAAGCCGAGGCGCAAGCGCTGGTAGACGCAGCCCACCAGGTCTGCCCTTACTCCAACGCTACCCGCGGCAACGTTGATGTGCGCCTGCACGTCAGCGTCTGAGGGTAAATCCCAGGCATAAAAAAACCCGGCCAAGGCCGGGTTTTTCGTGTACACACAAACGCCAGGTTTAAACCTTGGCGCGGCCCTTGTAGGAGCCACCTTCGCGAGTATCGATCTCGATCCAGTCACCGATCTCGATGAAGTCAGCAACGCTCAGCTCGGTGCCGTTCTTCAGTTTGGCAGGCTTCATGACCTTGCCCGAAGTGTCGCCGCGCGCGGAGCCTTCGGTGTAGTCAACCTGACGCACGATGGTGGTTGGCAGCTCAACCGAAACCAGGCGCTCTTCGAAGAACACAGCTTCGCAGACGTCTTCCATGCCTTCTTCGATGAACGGCAGAACGGCCTCGATGTCTTCGGCGTTCAGCTCGTACATGGTGTAGTCGCTGGTGTCCATGAAGGTGTAGGTGTCGCCGTTGATGAACGACAGGGTCGCTTCTTTGCGATCCAGGATCACGTCGTCCAGCTTGTCGTCAGCCGAGTAAACGGTTTCGGTCTTGTAGCCGGTCAGCAGGTTCTTCAGCTTGGTCTTCATGATCGCGCTGTTACGGCCCGACTTGGTGAATTCAGCTTTCTGAACCAGCCACGGGTCGTTGTCGATCCGCAGTACGGTACCGGGTTTCAGTTCTTTACCAGTTTTCATTGCGAGATATCCGAATTTGGATGGATTTACAAAAATCGAGGCCGCATATCATAGCCAATTTAGGTAAAACTTCACCAGCGCCGTGGCAAGGTCCGGCTGAGCGGCCTGCACGGCGCTCCAGCGGCGGGCGTGCCGATCGAGCTCGCTCCAGTGTTCGAGCACCTGTTGCCAGGCCTGTGCCATGTCGCGATCCATGTTCCAGGCACGCCACAAATCGACCAGCGCCGCCTTGGCCGACGGCGACAGTCCCTCGACGTAGTGATCGAGGAACGCTTCAAGTTTTTCCCAGTGGGCGTACTCCTCCTGGACATAGATATGCCAGAGCAACGGACGCCCTGCCCATTGCGCGCGAACGAACGAGTCTTCACCGCGCACGGCATTGAAGTCGCAACTCCACAGCAGCTGATCGTAGTCATCCTGGCTGACAAAAGGCAGGATCTGCACGGTCAGCGCGCCACGCCTGGCCAGCTTGCCGACCTGCAAGTCGCCGTCGCCCAGCCAGGCCTGCACATTCCCCAGAATCCGCCCCTCGGGCACCAGCAGATGGTTGTCACGGCTGTCGGCGGCCAGCGCATCCAGCCAGCTGGCCAGGCTCGCGTTCTCGTAGGCGAACAGTGAGATCAGGCGGGCGCCGCTGGCCGGAGTCACGCCCAGGCGTTGAAGAAATGCCTGGCGGGCGGCCGGGTCTTGTTCGAACGCCTCACGCCGCGCCAGCAGTGTGCCTTCTCGCAGCAGACCACCGGTTTTAGCGGTAAAGCCCGGAAAGAAAAACACTTTGCGCAGGCCATTGGGCTGCGGTGAAGGCAAACCATGGCAACCTTCGACCCAGCCTTCGGCGCTGAGGTATTCCAGGTTCAGCCACAGTGGCGGACGCGGGCAATCGAGCATTGCCTGCACATAAGCCGCTGGCAGCTGACAGGCAAACGCACCGATGACCACGTCGGCGACTGGCGTTGGCTGCCAGTCTGGCAGCCAATGACAGACTTCCACGCCCTGCTGCCATTGGCGCGGGGCCTGGGCGTCAGCCTCGGGACAGATGCGGGCGAAGGCGCTGAGGTCATCCACCCACAGGCGCACCGCCAGCCCCTGCTCGGCGACCAGTTGCCGGGCCAGACGCCAGGTCACGCCAATATCGCCGTAGTTATCGACGACGCAACAGAAGATGTCCCAGTCCGCTTTCATCGCTGGCCCCGTGGAAAAAGCGCCGATTGTCCGGGTAAATCATCGCAGACAAAAGCGTGTCGCGAAAAAAACCCGTTGCACCGTGCGACAATGAACGTCCCTGACCTGGCCAGGAGGCCATCATGCCCCGCCCTGACGAACCGAGCATCACCTTCAAGCCTGTGCAATTGACCCTGTGCATCGCCCTGGGCTTGTGGCTGGGTGCCGTTGCCATTGCCTTGAGCCTGTGGCTGGCTTGGCGCCTGTTACCCGAAATAGTACAGCCCGTGAGCCAGGTGGTGATTCCGTCAGCCGCTACGCCAGGCCCTGGCGCCGCAGCGGAACAACAGAGTCAGATGTTCGAGCAGTACAAACAGATCCTGCACAATCAGGAACTGCAGCAGGCCGAGGAGCAAGCCGAAGGCAGCGTGCGAAATCTGTCCAACCCCAAGTGCCAGTTCTGGTTGCAACAGAACCGCACCGCGCCGACCGAGAAGAGCCGCGCACTTGTCCTGGAATTCTGTAACTGACGCCATGAACAAAGCCGACCTGCTGCAACGCATCATCGATACCTTGAGCTTCGACCTCGACGTGGCCCAGCGCGCAGCGCAGACCGCGTATGAAGCGGCTACCGCCGAAGAGAACATCGCCGAAAACAAGTACGACACGCTGGGGCTGGAGGCCTCCTATCTGGCAACCGGGCAAGCCCGGCGCATGGAGGAGATTCGCCAGGCACGGGCGGCGTTCCAGCAACTGGTACTTCGCGATTACGACCCGGCCCGCGGCATTCAGATCAGCAACCTGGTGACCCTGGAAGCCGAGAACGGCAGCTGCCAGCGCCTGTTTCTCGGGCCTGAAGGCGCGGGATTGAAGATTGGCCAGGGGGAACAGCTGGTGACGGTGATTACCCCGCGCTCGCCGTTGGGCCAGCGTTTGCTGGGTAAAGGGGAAGATGATGAAGTCAGCCTGGACCTGGGTGCAAAGCACCAGAGCTTTGTGGTGATCGAAGTCAGCTGAAAGCATCGCGGGGCAAGCCCGCTCCCACCGGCTTTGGTTTCCCCTGTGGGAGCGGGCTTGCCCCGCGATACTTCCAATCAAATCAAAGCACCGCACTGAAGCGCTGCGCCAAGCCCTGAGTGGCAAACTGCTCGATGATGAAATCGACAAACGCCCGCGTCTTGCCCGGCAACAGCTTGTGCTCGGCGTAGTACAAAGAAATGTTGCCATCATCCACATACCAGTCCGGCAACACCCGAAGCAGACTTCCCGCCTGCAGGTAAGGCACGGCAAACGGCATGCTCACCAGCGCCACACCCAGCCCCTGCTGCGCCACCGCACAGGCGGCTTCCGAATCGCTCATGGTCATGCGCAGGCGAATGTTCAGCGGTGTCTGTTCTTGCTGGCGATTGGTCAACGGCCAGTTACGCACCCGTCCGGTTTGCGGTGAACGAATCAGAATGCCGTCCAGCGCCTGCAGATCGGCCGGCTGCTGGATCAGCGGGTGACATTCAAGAAACGCCGGGGCTGCCACCAGAATCCGGTGCGCCGGGGTCAGTTTGCGAGCGACAACGCCCTGGGGCAGATCAAAACCACCGCCGATCGCCGCGTCGAACCCCTGACCAATCAGGTCGACCTGACGATTATCAAAATGCCAGTCCGGACTGATGGCCGGATAGCGCTGCAGGAACTCGGCCAGCAACGGCACGATGTAAAGGCGCCCGAATACGGTGCCCATGCTCACCTTCAAGGTGCCGGCCGGCTGCCCTTCGGCGCTGGCGAGGTTGGCCACGGCATGCTGGATGGTCTGGAAGCTACTGGCCACTTCGCCGAGAAAACGCTGACCCGCTTCGGTCAGGGTCAATCGCCGGGTGCTGCGCTGAAACAAGCGCACACCCAGACGCGCCTCCAGTCGGGCAACATTCTTGCCCACCGCCGCGGGCGTCAGGCTCAGGCGCCGGGCCGCCTCGGCGAAACTGCCGACTTCGGCGCTACGCACGAAGCACTCGATGCTGCTGAAAGTTTCCACAGGCGCGATTCCATACTTTTGGTTTACACAGACTATAGCGATTACCGGCTACACAGTGGGTAATCCAGCGCCGATACTGAGCCCCATCCAAGGCATCCGGCCTTGTTCTTTCGGGAGCACAGCATGTCGACTCAAACTCGCCTCAACGGCAAAGTGGCGCTGGTCCAGGGCGGATCGCGCGGTATCGGCGCAGCCATCGTCAAACGCCTGGCCGCCGAAGGCGCCAGTGTCGCCTTCACCTACGTCAGCGCCACGGCACAGGCCCAAGCCCTGCAGGAAAGCATCATCGCCAGCGGCGGCAAGGCCCTGGCCATCCAGGCTGACAGCGCCGATGCCAGTGCCGTGCAGTCTGCGGTGGAAAACACCGTGGCGACGTTCGGCCGGCTGGACATCCTGGTCAACAACGCCGGAGTACTCGCCGTCGCACCGCTGCTGGAATTCGACCTCGACGACTTCGACCGCACCCTGGCCGTCAACGTGCGCAGTGTCTTCGTTGCCACGCAGGCCGCCGCCCGGCATATGGGTCAAGGCGGGCGCATTATCAATATCGGCAGCACCAATGCCGAACGCATGCCGTTTGCCGGTGGCGGCCCCTATGCCATGAGCAAATCAGCGCTAGTCGGCCTGACCCGTGGCCTGGCCCGGGACCTCGGCCCCCTTGGCATCACCATCAACAACGTCCAGCCAGGCCCGGTGGACACTGATATGAACCCGGCCCATGGCGAGTTCGCCGAAAGTCTGATGGGTTACATGGCTGTCGGTCGTTACGGCGAAGTCGAGGAAATCGCCGGTTTCGTTGCCTACCTGGCCAGCCCCGAGGCGGCCTACATCACCGGTGCCAGCCTGACCATCGATGGTGGCTTCGCCGCCTGATGCCTTCAGGCCCTGCCCCGGTCCGCCAGGCTGCGCGCGATCCTGTCGACCGCAGCCCAGGCAACCGGGGGAGGCTGTTTCAGGTGTATGCAACGATCTGTTTTCATGATGGACAAGATGAAAACGATACATTGGCGTCATACCCGCGCATTTCCGATACTGTCACACCTTTACTGCCATTGATCGAGACGGTCCATGACCACCTCCGCTACCCCATTGAGCCGCGGCCTGATCCTGCTGATGGCCACCGCCACCGGCCTTGCCGTCGCCAGCAACTACTACGCGCAACCGCTGCTGCACAGCATCGCCGAGCATTTCGGCCTGACCACCGCCAGCGCCGGAGCCATCGTCATTGCCGCGCAACTGAGCTATGGCGCAGGGCTGTTGCTGCTGGCGCCGCTGGGTGACCTGTTCGAACAGCGCCGGCTGATCGTCAGCATGATCGGCATCAGCACCCTGGGCCTGTTGATAAGTGCCTTTTCGCCAAGCCTGGTCTGGCTGTTGCTGGGTACCACGCTGACCGGACTGTTCTCGGTGGTGGCCCAGGTGCTGGTGCCGATGGCCGCTGGCCTGAGTGATCCAGGCCAGCGCGGGCGGGTGGTCGGGACACTGATGAGCGGGCTGCTGCTGGGTATCCTGCTGGCGCGCACGGCTGCCGGCTTCATGGCCGAACTGGGGGGTTGGCGCAGCATCTACCTGCTGGCTGCGGGGCTGATGGCGATCTGCGCCATTGCCCTGGCGCGCGCCCTGCCGGAACGCCACCAGCACGCGGGGCTCAGCTATCCGGCCTTGATCGGTTCAGTGTTTCGCCTGTTTGTCGATGAACCGGTATTGCGCCTGCGCTCATTGCTCGGCTTGCTGGCCTTCAGCCTGTTCGCGCTGTTCTGGACCCCGCTGGCGTTTCTCCTGGCGGCCGAGCCCTACCACTATTCAGACGCCGTGATCGGCCTGTTCGGCCTGGCTGGCGCCGCTGGCGCACTGTCGGCCAACTGGGCCGGCCGCCTGGCGGACCGCGGCAAGGGTCCGCTGGGTACCACGGTCGGCTTGCTGGCCCTGCTGCTGTCTTGGGTACCCTTGGGCTTCGCGCAAACTTCGCTGGTAGCTCTGTTGATCGGCGTGCTGCTGCTGGATCTGGCCGTGCAGCTGGTACATGTGAGTAACCAGAATGCAGTGATTGCCTTGCGCCCGGAAGCGCGCAACCGCCTCAACGCTGGCTACATCACCTGCTACTTCATCGGTGGCGCGCTGGGCTCCTTGCTCGGTACCCAGTTGTTCCAGACCTACGGCTGGCACGGCATCGTTTTCGCCGGCCTGACGATCGGCAGCCTGGCCTTGCTGGTCTGGGCCCTGGCCGAACGTCAGCGCAGCCTGCGGGCGCGCACAGCTTGACGCACAGACCGCGGGCGACCCTCCGTCGCCTGCCAATTGACTTGTCGCGGTCCTGGGTCTTGAGTAGGGATTGCTCAACAGCCCCTTCTATTTGGATGCCACGATGACAAGACTCACGGTTCAGTCCGGCGATTTCTTGCAAGGTGAAGGCGAGTACCGCAATGGATCGCTCACACTCAAGACCTGCCGCAGCCCTTCTCCCGGAGAAAAAATCGCCCTTACCCGCATCAGTGAACTGATCGTCGCCAATCAGGAGTCCAACCGCAGCCTGGGCAGCGCCTTGGGCTGGGGCATGGCCGGGGCTCTGGTCGCTGGACCGGTCGGTCTGATTGCCGGCCTGTGGCTGGGCGGCAAGGAGGAAGAAATCACTTTCCTGGCCACCTTCAAGGATGGCCGCAAGTTGATGGCGATCACCGACAAAAAGACCTGGTCGAAGCTCAACGGCCACTGGCGCCGCCATACACAACCGGCCGCCAATCGCTGAATCGACGCTCGGCTCGTTCGTTCTATCGTTTGCCACCCTGCATGAAACAGGGGCACCGGGATCCGGTCGCCCCTGCTAAGATGCGCGCCCGTCTGCCCGGCGCAATGCCGGCAGGCCTTCTGCAATTCACTGGACTTACGCCCCTCCGGACCGCGACCGAACCCTGACGGCGCGTCTGCTGCATGCCCCAAGGAGCTTTTTGCATGACCCTGCCCCGCCCTCGCCTGCCGTTGAGCCTGCTCGGCTTGAGCCTGGCCCTGCCCGCCTGCCACAGCATGGCCGAGGACAGCATCATCCTGGCACCGGTAAAGGTGTCCGAAGCCTATAGCGAGGGCTATCAGGTACAGGAGGCGTCGGTAGCCGGTTTTGCCCCGGCACCACTGCTCGATACGCCAGCGTCGGTGGCGGTGTTCAGCGAGCAACTGCTGGCCGATCGACAGGTGCGCAAGCTCAGCGAAGTATTGCAAAGCGATGCCTCGGTGGGCGAAAGCTATGCGCCGATCGGCTACTACGAAAACTTCAACGTGCGCGGTTTCGAACTCAACGCCGCCAGCAGCTACAAGATCAACGGCCAGACCATTGCCGGCGAGCAGAATGTGGCGCTGGAGAACAAACAGCAGGTCGAATTGCTCAAGGGTCTGTCCGGGTTGCAGAGCGGCGTTGCCGAACCCGGCGGGCTGATCAACTACGTCACCAAACGCCCGGAGGATGTGCGCTCGGTGACGGTGTCGAGCAACGAGCAGGGTGAACGCTACATCGCCACCGACCTTGGCGGCTGGTTCGGCAGTGAGCGCCAGTTCGGTGTGCGCGCCAACCTCGCCCATGAAGATATCCGTTCCTACGTTGACCACGCCGACGGCAAGCGCGATTTCGCAGCCCTGGCATTCGACTGGCAGATCAACCCCGATGCCGTGTTGCAACTGGATGCTGAATACCAGCAACGCGAACAGCGTTCAGTGCCGGGTTATCAATTGCTGGGTGGCACCCGCCTGCCCCACGACATCGACCCGCACGACCGCCTGGCCTATCAGCAATGGGCCAATCCGGTCACCATCGACTCCCTGAACCTGGGCGGGCGCTTCGAATACCGCTTCAGCGATAACTGGACCGGCGCTGTCAGTGCTTCGCGCAGCAAGGTGGTGATCGACGATTACAGCTCGTTTGCCTGGGGTTGGGACGACACGGCCTATTTCAGCGAAGCAGGTGACTACAACATCTATGACTACCGCAGCCCTGACGACACCCGCCGTACCGACGAAGCGCAGGCGGCGCTCAATGGTCGCTTCAATGCGATGGGCCTGGGTCACGAGCTGACCGTCGGCGCCAGCGCCCAGCGCCGCACACTTGATCAACGTCCGTATTTCATGGAGGGAATCGGCAGCGGCAACATCTACCAGCAAACGCCAGCATGGTCGCCCTCCGACAAATCCATTGGCTCCAGCACCCGTCGCCTGGACAGTCGTCAGTACGGCCTGTTTGCCAGTGACCGGATCAGTTTCAACGAGCAGTGGCAGACGGTGCTGGGCGCACGCCTGGTGCGCCTGGACGAAAAGACCTTCGACGAGGATGGCAACCCTGGTCGTCATACCCGCGACTATCAACTGCTGCCCAACGCCGCCCTGATCTACAAGCCGCGTGCGGACATCTCCCTGTACACCAGCTACAGCAAGGGCATCTCCTCTGGTGGTACCGCGCCGTGGTTCGCCAGCAACAGCGCCGAAATCCTCGCCCCGACGCTGTCGCACCAACTGGAAGTCGGCATCAAGCGCGACTGGCAGCGCCTGAGCCTGAGCGCAGCGTTGTTCCAGCTGCGCCAGGCCTACCAGTATTCCCGGCCGGACGGCGCCGGTAACTTCACCTACGTGCAGCAAGGCCAGCAGAAGAACATCGGCCTGGAGCTGGGCGCCAGCGGCTGGTTGACCGAACGTCTGCAGATCAATGCCAGCGCCGCGGCTATCCGTGCCCGGGTGAAGAACAGCGGCACCGCCGATTATGAAGATCATCAGGCACTCAACGTGCCGAACTTCCGCGCTGCGCTGCAGGCCGATTACAGCCTGCCGATCCCCGGCCTGGCGCTGCTTGGCGGGGCACGCTACAGCGCCAGCAAGTACGCCAATCAGGCGGGGACGGTGGAGGTTGGCAGCTACGCGGTGTTCGATGTGGGCAGCCGCTACAGCACCAGGATTGCCGGCTACGACACAACACTGCGGCTGATGGTCGATAACGTCTTCGACAAACGCTACTGGCGGGATGCCGGGGAGTACCTGGGCGATGGCTATCTGTTCCAGGGCGCGCCGAGGACTGCGCGGGTGTCGGCTTCTGTGAGTTTCTGAAGGATTTATCGCGGGGCAAGCCCGCTCCCACAAGGCTGAGCCTTGCCTGTGGGAGCGGGCTTGCCCCGCGATGCATACCGATAAATGCAAAAAGCCCCCGACTTTTTCAAGTCGGGGGCTTTTCTAAATGTGGCGGTGAAGAAGGGATTCGAACCCTTGATACAGTTTCCTGTATACACACTTTCCAGGCGTGCTCCTTCAGCCACTCGGACACTTCACCGTTTCTCTTCAAGCTGTTCAGCCTGTCGAGGCGCGCTAATGTAGTCGAAACAGGTTCTGATGGCAAAGGTTTTTTTCAGAATTTTCATGCGCTTAAGCCAGTCCGCGAAAAATCCGCAGCACACAGGGCAAAGTCGCCAATCTCTGGAGTGCTTCGGCAGCCCCTTGCCCTTCACCCCCAACCTGCACGGAAAAGCCGCCCGAGACTGACCGGCCGGTCAGTCACAGCGCTTTACCTCACTGCCCAGCCTGAGTAACGTCTGCTCCACTCTCCCTTTAGGAACTGTGTCATGAGTGAGCTGATTACCTACCACCTCGAAGACGGCATCGCGACCCTGACCCTGAACAACGGCAAGGTCAACGCCATCTCGCCAGACGTCATTGCCGCTTTCAATGCTGCCCTGGATCAGGCTGTGACGGATCGTGCCGTAGTCATCGTCACTGGCCAGCCGGGCATTCTCTCCGGTGGTTACGACCTCAAGGTGATGACCGCCGGCCCGAAGGAAGCGGTCAGCCTGGTCACCGCCGGCTCCACCCTGGCCCGGCGCATGCTCTCGCACCCGTTCCCGATCATTGTTGCCTGCCCTGGCCATGCCGTGGCCAAAGGCGCGTTCCTGCTACTGTCGGCCGACTATCGCATCGGCGTCGAAGGCCCCTTCAGCATTGGCCTGAACGAAGTGCAGATCGGCATGACCATGCACCACGCCGGTATCGAGCTGGCC
The DNA here is from genome assembly GCF_000746525.1 of Pseudomonas alkylphenolica. Classification (NCBI taxonomy): domain Bacteria; kingdom Pseudomonadati; phylum Pseudomonadota; class Gammaproteobacteria; order Pseudomonadales; family Pseudomonadaceae; genus Pseudomonas; species Pseudomonas alkylphenolica. The sequence continues at coordinate 1,575,070 of NZ_CP009048.1, read as the reverse complement.
CGTGACCGCCTGCGCCGCTCAGCTTTCCACCGTTCGGTGATCAACGCCGAAATGTTCGACCCGGTCAGCGCCGTGGATGCCGGCTTCCTCGACAAGGTTGTACCGGTCGAACAACTGCAGGAAACAGCGTTGGCCGCGGCGCGTCAGTTGAAGAAGATCAACATGAATGCGCACAAGCACACCAAACTCAAGGTCCGCAAGGCGCTGCTCGACGCTCTCGACGACGCGATCATCCGCGATCAGGAACACCTGGCCTGACCCCTACCAAGGCCTGATTGCGTTTACTTACACAATCAGGCCACTACGACCGCATTGAGCGTTTGCCCGCGCAAGTGCACACCCGTACACTGCGCCGCGTTTGCCTATGTGAGTCGTATGATGCTTTTTCTTACACGCATGTTCCTGTTGGGACTGCATTTTGTTCTGATCGGTATTGTCGGTGTATTGATCGGCCTGTGTCGGCCGTTCAACCCGGATAACAGCCGCATTTATGCCCGCCTGTACGGACTGCCCGCCACCTGGCTGATGCGCCTGGAGGTCAAGGCCGAGGTCGGTCCGCTGTTCGATCAGCCGCCTGGCTGCGTGATCATCGCCAACCACCAGTCCAACCATGACCTGTTTGTCCTGGGGCACGTGGTCCCACCACGCACTGTATGCATCGGCAAAAAAAGCCTGAAATGGATACCGCTGTTCGGCCAGCTGTTCTGGCTGGGCGGCAATGTACTGATTGACCGTGGCAACTCCTACCATGCTCGCCGTGCCATGCAGACCACCACGCGCACCTTGCGTGAAGACGACACATCGATCTGGGTGTTCCCCGAAGGCACACGCAACGCCGCAGAGCAGTTGGCGCCCTTCAAGAAAGGCGCTTTCCACATGGCGATCGAAGCCGGTGTACCGATCGTGCCCGTGTGTGTCAGCCGTTATACCCAGCGCCTGCGCCTGAACAGCTGGCGCCGCAGCAAGGTAATCATCCGCTCCCTGCCGCCGATTGCGACCAGCGGCCTGACTCAGCAGGACGTTCCGGCCCTGGCTGAACAATGCCGGATACAGATGCAGCGCTGCATCGACCTGATGGAAACCGAACTGCAGCAGGCCTGAATGGTTGCTCAATTCTGCGTGGCAGACCAAGCTACTGGCACGGTCATCAGAAGAAGCGAATCACCATGGGACGAGTCGTTGCGGCGGCGGTGTACAGCGCCGGCAGAAAAGTCACCAACATCAGTATCGACGAAGGCAGTCAGTGGGCCAGTAAACCCGGGCACTTCGTCTGGATCGGCCTGGAAGAGCCCAATGCCCAGGAGCTGGCCAACCTGCAAAGCCAGTTCAATCTGCATGAACTGGCCATTGAAGATGCCCTGGAAAAACACAGCCGGCCGAAGCTGGAAACCTTCGGCGACGCGCTGTTTATCGTGACTTATTCGCCGGTGCGCCATGAGGGCAAACTGGAGTTCATCGAAACCCACATCTTCGCCGGCAACGGCTACATCATCACCTGTCGCAACGGCCACTCCAAGTCCTACGCCCTGGTCCGCCAGCGCTGCGAAGCGCGGCCGCTGCTGCTGGAGCATGGCGAGGACTTCGTACTCTACGCCCTGCTCGACTTCGTCACCGAAAACTATCAACCCATCGGCGAAGCCATCCACGGCGAGATCGAAGAACTGGAACAGAGCGTGCTCAGCAGCTCGCTCCATGAAGAAGACATCCGCCGCCTGCACAGCCTGCGCCGCGACATTCTGCGCTTGCGCCGCTACGTAGCGCCGATGGTCGAAGTCAGCGAAGAACTGCAGCGTCTGACCTTCCCGTTCATTGACAAGACCATGCGCCCGTACTTTCGCGATGTGCAGATTCACGTGACCCGGCAGATGGAAGACCTCGCCGGGATCCGTGACATCGCCAGCCAGACCATCGAGATCGGCATGTTGCTGGAGTCATCACGCCAGAGCATCGTGCAACGCAAGTTCGCCGCCTGGGCGGCGATCCTGGCGTTTCCCACCGCGGTGGCGGGCATCTACGGGATGAACTTTCAGAACATGCCGGAGTTGAGCTGGCATTACGGCTACTTTGCCGTGCTCGGTGGCATCGCTGTGGGTTGCACGGCGCTGTTTGCCAGCTTCAAGCGCTCAGGCTGGCTTTGAGCCGCAACCTCAGGTCGGAGTGCCCTGAGGTTTGTGTGCGACGAAACGCATCATCCATTCGGCAACCGTGCTGCCCTGGTGCTCATGCGCCAGGCTGTCGATGCCTTTGCGGTAGACCTCTTGACCCAGCTTGTCCTGGCGCAGCTCAAGCAGCGCTCGCGAATAGTCGTGGATAAACTCCGGGTGCCCCTGGAAACACAACACCTGATCACCAATGTGGTAAGCGGCGTTTGGACAGAAATCGCTTGAGGCAATCACCGTGGCGTTTTCCGGCAGGCGGGTGACCTGGTCCTGATGGCTGATCAACAGGGTCAGCTCCTCGACCTGCGGACTCATCCACGGTGCCTTGGCATTCATTACATAGCGATGGGTACCCACCCCCCAGCCCTGGCTGGCTCGTTCGCTCTTGCCACCGAGCAGCAGCGCCAGCAACTGATGACCGAAACATACACCCAGCAACTTGTCGCCACGCTGGTAGCGTGCCAGCAGAAACGCTTTGAGGGTTTCGATCCACGGATCATCGCCGAACGAGTCGGCCTTGCTGCCAGTCACCAGGTAGGCATCGAATACCTGGTCATCCGCGGGGTATTCGCCGTTCATCACGTTGTATACGTCAAACTCGGCGGCGATCGGTTGCCGGGTGAACAACTGCTCGAACATCCGTCCGTAGCCCTGATACTGCCCGATCAGCTCGGGTCGCAGGACGTCGGTTTCCAGGATGCAGATGCGTAACGACATAAAAATAGTCCTGAACGACAAAAGGCGGGATTGCCCCCTAGAGCCTGCCCCGAATAAGGCTTGCAGGCAAGTATGATGCACTGACGAACGGTCACCCCAAGTGGATCCAGGTACAGAACCATTGCAAGCGTCTAGCAAGGGGAATAGTTGCTAGATGGCATAAGGCCTCATAACCAGAAAGAAGATTAAAAAACACATAAATACGAAAGCGTTCTAAAACACAACTGACGTTGACCCTAAGGTTAGTTGTATACCCATTAGCAAAGGTTCGCGTCTGGACGTCAAACCGCGTTACCCATGTTTGCCGGATCGACGACAAGGAAGCCATTGGGCACTCAGGAATAACAACAAAAAAGGCGGTCAGCCATGTTCAAACAATCCAAAGTACGTCAAGCCGGGCTCATTCTCTTCGCCACTACATTGCTGTTGATCCTGCCGAACCTGTCACGCCTGTTCGGCTGAACTTCCCTATGGCCCTCTACGGCCCTGCGCAGGTACTCTGCCAGCCTTGATTCGCTGGAGATTGTCTATGCGCCGTTGCTTCGTCCTGTTGTCGACCCTGCTCTGCCTGCCCCTGCAGGCAGCGCAGCTGACCCTGGAACTGGGTAGCGCCAGCCGCCACTGGCAAAGCGCCGAACTGCTGGCTCACCCCCAGGCCCGGGATATTCGCATCGACAACGACGTCTCCTACAAGAAAACCATGCACTATCGCGCCGTGCCATTGGCGGTGCTGCTTGAAGGTGTTGGACCAGAGGATCACCTGCAAGCCGTGGCCGACGATGGCTTTGCCGCCGAGATGCCGGCTGCCCCGCTGCTCAGGGACGGCCCGGCACGCGCCTGGCTGGCCGTCGAAGACCCAGCCAGGCCCTGGCCTGCGCTGAGCGCCGGCAAACACAGCGCCGGGCCGTTTTACCTGGTCTGGACAGACCCCAAGGCCGGAGGGATCAGCCCGGAACAGTGGCCTTTCCAGGTCGCCAGCATTCGGCGTCTGGCACCGGTCGCCACACGTTTTCCGGCGCTGCTCCCGGATACGCGGCTGGCCAGTGACGACCCGGTCAACCTCGGCTTCGCGCTGTTCCAGAAAAACTGCCTGGCCTGTCATCGCCTCAATGGCGCGGGTGACGCCCAGTTCGGCCCGGACCTGAACCTGCCGCATAACCCCACCGAGTATTTCCAGCCGGCCTTCCTGCGCAGCTACATTCGCGACCCGCAGAGCCTGCGCCAGTGGCCGCAGGCGAAGATGCCCGGTTTCACCAGCGCCGTGCTCAGCGACCCAGAACTCGACGCCCTGCTCGCTTACCTCGCGCACATGGCGACCCGCAAGCAGCCTTGATCCGCATTGTTTGATTTCAATAGGGGGTAGTTTCAAAGACGCGCGGTTGCACCCAATGTGTACAACCGCTGCGGCTGCTTTACGCTCAACGCTTCATTGCGAAGCGTGGCTCAGGCCAGCTGGCGCTCCTGCTTCACGCCCCAGCCTTCGATTTCACCGCCCAACGGGGCTATTACGGCTTCGAAATCCTGCTCGAATTCATCGATGCCGCCGTAGGTGGCATACATCACCTTGCTCAATTCCAGGTTCCAGGCGCCATCATCACGCTCATGCACCTGGGCGCTTAATGATTCTCCGCGAAACTGTCCCGCTGCCCGTCTTGCCCGCGCCTCATCAGGGAAAACCGCATAGAACTCAATGGGATGAATCTGGGCAAAATTGAAGCCGCCCTCTTTCATCTGGCGTAATACCGTGCTGCTGATGTCCTCGTATTGGCTGCTCATGAATCGTCCTCCTAACTACCGATGGATAGACTTTCAGTGCAAAACGCACCTGCCCGCCACACAAGCTGTGCGGGGGCAATTCGAGCTGATGCATGACGTGGATCGGCAAGCCCGGGCGATCGCAAAAATCGGCCCGACCTTGATTGCAGCGTAGTGCCAAGTTGCCAAGTGCGCCAACCAGGCGGTTCAGGGCGCCTCGGTAATGGCAGTGATCTCCACGCCATTCTGCTCCTTCAGCCATTTGGCTGTGGGCATGCTGGCGCGGTCCTGGAAATCATTGAGGTCCAGTTCATCCATGACCGGGAACAGGTGGGTACGAATCAGCCGTGCGGCCTCCTCGATACTGGGCGCTTGCTCCGACGTAAACGGCAGCGAGGTACGCTCGCCTTTCTGATCAACAAAGGTAATGACCCACGCTTTCATTGGATTCTCCTCTGTACGGATGCTCAGGGTGAATCGACCTACTTTCCGTTGACCCATGCAGCCGGCAAATGTTCAGCCGCACTGTTCCAAAGATAAAAAAAAAGAGGCCCGAAGGCCTCTTTCTGTTCAACGCAATGCGTTACTCCGGCACACCATGGACAACACCCGCGGTGTTATCCAGCAAGCTTTTGGTCGCGGTCTGGATGAACGACTCAAGCTTGTGGGTCAGGTCCTTCTGGTCCGGGCTTTCGATCAGCTCGGCCTTGAAGTTGCTACCCAGCTCGTAGCGATACATGCGCGGCGACATGTCCTTGGACTCGATCAGGATGCGATCACCCTTGATCAGACCAACGATCTGCTCGCTGCCCGACGGCTTGATCATGCCAAAGCCAGGATCGCCAGCCGGCAGGTTGAGCAGATCGCGTCCCCAGCACTGGTGGCGGGTTTCGCCGCCCAGACGGCCCATGATGGTCGGAACGATGTCGATCTGGGTGCCGACGGTGTGATTGACCGCACCGAACTTCTCCTGGATGCCCGGGGCAATCAGCAGCAGCGGTACGTTGAAGCGACCCAGGTCCAGCTCGGTTACTTGTTGCTGGTTACCGAAGCCGTGGTCACCGACGATGACGAACAGGGTTTCCTTGAAGTACGGCTCTTTGCGCGCCTTCTCGAAGAACTGGCCCAGCGCCCAGTCGGAGTAACGCATCGCGGTCAGGTGCTGATCAAGTCGGCCCTGGCCGGTTACCGGCTCCACTGGCAGTTCGGCAGGCAAGGCGTACGGCGTGTGGTTGGACAGGGTTTGCAGCAGTGCATAGAACGGCTTCTTGCCATAGTTCTTGGCCAGCTCTTCGGCGCCACGGTCGAACATGTCCTGATCGGACACACCCCAGGTAGGGTCGGAGAACACCGGATTGACGAAGTCATTACGGCCAATGAAGGTGGTCATGCCCTGGTTGCCGAAGAAGCCCGACTGGTTGTCCCAGGCGAAGTCGCCGTTGTAGACATAGACGTCGTCGTAGTCACGGGCGCTGAGCAGCGCTGGCAGACCGGACAGTTTGTGACCACCTTCCGGTGTCTGCATCAGGTATTCGAAACCTGGCAGGTTCGGGTAGCAGGCCATGGTGGCGAACATGCCCTGGTGGGTATGGGTGCCGTTGGAGAAGAAACGGTCGAACAGCAGGCCTTCTTTGGCCAGTTTGTCGAAGTACGGGGTGATGTTGTTCGGGCTGCCCAGAGCGCCTACCGAGTGACCGGCGAAGCTCTCCATGAGGATCACCACGACGTTCTTGATCGGCAGGGTGTTGTCGGCCGGCGGCGTGAAGTCACGGCGTACTGCAGCGCTGTCGGCATCGACAAGTTTGTCGTTGCCGGTCAGCAGCATGTCACGCACGGTCTGGGTGGCCAGGGTCTGCTCGATGGTCGACTTCCAGACATTGGCGCGGTCTTCACCGAAACGGCTCTTGGCCGCGTCGATCAAGGTCAGGGTGCCGTTGAGACCCAGTTGGTTGACGAAATTCGAGTCGGTGGTAAAGGCATCACCCCAGCGCATCGGTGGCCCCTGACGCAGGGTACCGCGGGCAGCGATGACAGCCACCAGCAGAATCATGAAGAACACCACGCCACGCATGTACCACGGGGCCACCGAACGGCTGCCGGCCGTCTGGTTCTGGTAAGCGCCACGGGGACGGGTCAGGCGGTCGATGCCCTTGAACAACAGGCTCAGCAACCAGGTGCCAAAGAGCCATGCCAACAGGTAGCGCACCACCGGGAAGCCGTACCAGAGCATGCTCAGGACGGTCTTGGGATCTTCCTTGACGTACTGGAATACCAGACCGTTGAGGCGCTGGTGGAACTCACGGTAGAAGTCCAGTTCCATCAGGCCAAGGAACATGACGACGCTCGAAGCAAGGGTCAGCCACACCCGGAACAGGCCGCGGGCAGCCATGGCACGGGCGCTGAGGGTGGCCAGCAGCAGTGGTATGCTCAGGTAGACAACCACACGCAAGTCAAAGCGCAGGCCATTGAGGAAACCCTCGGCCACCGTCGACATCGGTGTGTCACCGATCATGTCGCTGTTGTAGATCAGCAGCCCCAAACGTACCAGGCTGAGCATCAGCATGATTACCAGGCCACACAGCAGGGTGTAGGCCAGGTGCGATTTTAGCGTCGGTTGCAGCGGGCGCGACGCAGCCCGCTGATCACTCAAGGCGTCCGTGTTAGCCATGGATTGGAAGATCCCTAGGATTCAGATTCAAGAAAGGCGAAAAAACGAATCGGCAAATGTGCACTAAACCCGAGGGCAATGCACGGCCATTCGGCGAACGGATAATTGCGCGCGCGGATTTTCCATAATCGAATGTGAAAATTTCGTTGATAGACACGCCCGGCAACGACTTGCAATATTGTGCTCATTCCTTCATCAATCAGGCGCAGCACCATGTATTTCCGCTACCAGCCCAGTCCGCTTGGCCCACTGTTGTTGGCCGGCGACGATCAGGGCCTGCACCTGCTGCACATGGATGCCGCACAGCCCTGGGAACTGCCGGGCGAATGGCTGCCTGCGCAGCATCGACTGGATGAAGTGGCGCGCCAACTGGACGAGTACTTCGCTGGCAAACGCGAGATATTCGACGTCAGGCTGGCGCCGCTGGGTACGCCTTTTCAACGGGAAGTCTGGCAAGCCTTGCAGCGTATTCCCTACGGCACCACCTGCAGCTACAGCGACCTGGCCGGGCAAATCGGCCGCCCTCGCGCCGTTCGTGCGGTCGGTACTGCCAACGGCGCCAACCCGATCGCGATCATCGTCCCCTGCCATCGGGTGATCGGCAGCAACGGCACCTTGACCGGCTATGCCGGGGGCGTGGAGCGCAAGCAGATGCTGCTGGAGCTTGAGGGCGCGTGGTTGATCTAAGCACCCACTGTGGGAGCGGGCTTGCCCCGCGATTCAGCACAGCCAAGCCTATCGCGGGGCAAACCCGCTGCCACCGCCGCGCGGCCCGGCAATCGCCCAGATAATCAGCCCGAGCACCGGCAGCAGCAGGATCAACAGGATCCAGAGAATTTTCGGCCCCAACCCCACGCCGCTTTTAAGCACATTGATGATCGCCCAGATATCCAGCACGAGGATGATCAGGCCTACCAGGCCATTAAATGTGGAACCCATGCTGTCGCTCCCTTGAACACGTGTGCCCACAGGATAGCTGGCTATGAGCCCCATAGACGTTAATGCTTGGCTGCGGTGCAACGACGCTGGTTACACTCGGCTCATCGATATGGTTCAGTGAGGTTCCTATGCCCCCCGCCCAAAGCTCCAGCAGCCCTGCTCCGGCAACACTCTGGAGCGCCTGGTTGCAGCAGGCACAAACCACGCCCTGGCTGAGCGCCGGACTGGGCCTGAGCCTGCTGGCCGTCGTTGGCCTGTTGATCGCCAGCGCCTGGAGCGCCGTGCATGGCGATCATCAGGAAAACCTGCACATGGCAATGCTCGGTGGCCTGGCCGGGTTTGCCGCGACGGCGCTCGGCGCCGTCATGGCCGTGGTCCTGCGCGAAGTCCGCGCGCGCACCCAGGATGTGATGCTCGGCTTTGCCGCCGGGATGATGCTCGCCGCCAGCTCGTTCTCACTGATTCTGCCGGGCCTGGATGCTGCCCGTGAAATCACCGGCAATGGCCCCTATGCGGCAATGACCGTGGTCATCGGTATGGGGCTTGGGGTGTTGCTGATGCTTGGCCTCGATCGTTTCACCCCGCATGAACATGAAAGTACCGGCCCCTGCGGACCGCAGGCCGAACGGATCAACCGGGTGTGGCTGTTCGTGCTGGCCATCACCCTGCATAACCTGCCCGAAGGCATGGCCATCGGTGTCAGCTTTGCCAATGGCGACCTGAATGTCGGCCTGCCGTTGACCAGTGCCATCGCCATCCAGGACATTCCCGAAGGCCTGGCCGTGGCCCTGGCGTTGCGCGCCACCGGGCTTTCAACCTTGAAGGCGGCGCTGGTGGCGATCGGCTCCGGCATGATGGAGCCGATCGGCGCGGTCATCGGCCTGGGGATTTCCACCGGCTTTGCCATCGCCTACCCGGTGAGCATGGGCCTGGCGGCGGGCGCGATGATCTTCGTGGTGTCTCACGAGGTGATTCCGGAAACCCACCGCAATGGTCACCAGACCTCGGCAACCCTCGGCCTGATGGGCGGTTTTGCGGTGATGATGTTCCTCGACACCGCCCTCGGTTAAACGTGCACTGCTACCCGCAGCGCTTCCAGAGCAGGCGCTGCGGCAATTCCCACCTCGGCGCACAGCTCCAGCACCCGCGCCAGGTCGTTACCGCCAACCATGACCATCTGCAGCTCGTCATCGAGCAACTGGCTGAAGTTCATCAGCACATAGCCACCAGCCTCTTTGTTCATCGCGCCCATCTGCACCTGGATGCGGTTGAGTGCGGTCAACGGCTCGACCTTGGCCAATTGCTTGGGCTTGAGGTTGAAGGCCACGCTCTTGTCGAAGGAATCGACGATCTGCGCGAACAGGTCCTGGTAGGTATCGGCCTGGAACAGCACCGTGTCAGGCAAGCTGCCGACGACGATCCACTCACCCAAAGGGATCGGGAAGCTGTCGTCGTAGTTGATGTCAGGATTGGCGGCCAGGAAGGCTTGCGGGTCGGCATAGGCCTGGGCGGCCTCGTCGGCGATGCGCTCGATGTCTTCTTCGCGCATGCAGCCGGCGCTGATTTTGCCAATGAGTTCGACCAGTTGGGATTTCATGAAGGGGCCCTGCGACGCTGAAAAAAGTCGCCAAGGATAGCCGCAAAAGGCCCCCGGGGGTTAGCCGCGCAGCGCTTGCAACTGCGCAGCGGTATCGGCGGCGCCCATGGCCTGGGCGGCGCCCAGCGCGCTGATGCCCTTGGCGTCCTGACGCTGTGCATCAGCGCCTTTGCCGAGCAGGTACTCGACAATCGCGGTACGGTTGAACATGGCCGCCATCATCAACGCAGTACGCCCGTCGGCCGCAGCCGAATCGACCGCCACGCCCTGCTCCACCAGCAACCGGACCATCGCCAGATCACCCTTGAACGCAGCGCCGGCCATTGGCAACTGGCCGTTGTCGTTGGCAATCAGTGGATCGGCGCCATGCTGCAGCAGGGTTTTTACCGCGTCGAGATGACCGTGGTAACTGGCGAGCATCAGCAACGTATCGCCTTTGTGGTTACGCAGGTTGGCAGGCAGACCCTTCTCCAGCAAACGCGCAAGCATGACTGCATCGCCCTGGCGAGCCCGCTCAAAGACTTCTTCGGCGAACGCGGTGGCTTCGTCGTCATTCATGGGCGTGGAGCTGCGTTGGTCGGACATGGGGAACCTCCTGGCGGGTTTGAAGACCCAAGTATTTGCCAGGCAAGCCTTCAGGTCCATTGTGGATAACCCATGGTGCCAACAGAACATTTCTATTGGCCAGCGCACCTTGCAAAATGCACGGTGTAATTTGCCTGGCCTTGCAGAATGCACGTCCACGCAACTGAGCAGTAAACCTAACAAATTGATATTTAATGATTTTTTAATAAATCGAAACTGGCACAGTCACTGCACCTATCACTCCATGTCTGCCACCCACAGCCAGGAGTTGATATGGACCTCATCCAGGAAAAATTCGCCTCGGTATTCTCCGCCTATGCCGTCACCACCCAGGCGCGGCCCGATGGTGGAATTCTGCTGACCTTGCGCGCAGCAGATGGCAAACAGGTCAAACGCTCGATTTCCTACGGGCAATTGCACAGCGCCGATCAGCTGACCTGGGCGATCAGTGCGATTCGCCGCGACCTGGCTGAGCAAGCCAGTGAACTGCCGGTGATTTCCCGGCTGCAGAGCCAGCAGCGATTTGCTTTGCCGACTTATCGTTGAGGCCATCGCGGGGCAAGCCCGCTCCCACAGAAGTTATCCCTGTGGGAGCGGGCTTGCCCCGCGATCATTCAGTCATCAAGCCGCGGAAAAGCCTCGGCAATCTTGTTACCGGTGAAGTGCGCGACCTGACCTTGCGGCTTGTTGAACAGGCGAATGGCAACAAACCGCGGCTCTTCGCCCATGTCCACCCAAAGCCGAGTACCCGCCGGCACACCGATCAGGTCGCCTTTCTCGCACAACACCGCATAGATGTAATCCGCGATATGCAGGCTGAACAGCCCGCGTCCGGCGGCGAAAAAGCACAGTTGATCTTCTTCGCAGGTATGTTCGGCAAGCAAACCGGCATCCGATTCGCGGGTTACTTCAACACCGGCATAACCCTTCTCGACCTTCAGGGCTTCGATGCTGCGTTGATAAGCGCCAATCAGCGCCTGATCACTGACGCCCGCCTGAATCGGCGCGCTGGCCTGCCAGCGCTCGAAACGCACGCCATGCTCAGCCAGGGTCGAAGCGATGTCCTCAAGGTGGGTCAGAACCTTGTTGGGGGTGTCCGGGGTGGATAGGTGGTAAACGGACAGGCTGCTCATCAGAGGAAATTCCTAGTTCTCGGCTTCTTTCATTCGGATCGCAATGATAACGGCTGCAGCCAGCGCTGCGACGCTGGCAATACTAAAGGTGGTAGCTGCGCCCAGCAGATTCCAGCTATAGCCGGAATACAGGGCGCCCAAGGCGCCGCCGGTTCCCGCCAGGGCAGCATACAGAGCCTGCCCCTGGCCTTGCTGACGGGCGCCAAAACTACGTTGCACAAAAGCAATGGCTGCGGCGTGGAAGCTGCCGAACGTAGCGGCGTGCAAGACCTGGGCGAACAGCAACACCGCCAGGTGTTCGGCAAAATTACCCAGCAGCAGCCAACGCAGGGCTGCCAGGACGAAACTGGCCATCAGCACCCGACGCAACGAGACCCGCGCCAGAATCCAGCTCATGCCGAGGAACATCAACACCTCGGCGACCACGCCCAGGGCCCAGAGCATACCGATGACACCACGGCTGTAGCCCAGATGCTCCAGGTGCAGGGTCAGAAAGGTGTAGTAAGGCCCGTGACTGAGCTGCATCAGCGCCACGCAGACATAGAACGCAGCCACGCCGGGGCTGCTCAATTGCTTGAGAAAGCCACCCTGGCTACGCTCGTTCTGCCCGGGTGGCTGGGCGTTGGGCACCCAGAGGCTGGCAAGGACGATGCCGGCCATGATGATCACCAGCGCCAGCGGATACACATCCAGGCTCAGCCCATCGAACAGCCGCCCCAGACCGACCACAGTGAGGATGAAGCCGATCGAGCCCCACAGGCGGATCTGGCTGTAGCGTGCGGTCTGGCCCTGCAAATGGGCCAGGGTGATGACCTCGAACTGCGGCAACACCGCATGCCAGAAGAACGCGTGCAAGGCCATGACCAGCGCCAGCCAGGCATAGCTCTTGGCGAAGAAAATCAGCGAGAAGCTCAGCAGGGTCGCCAGCGCCCCCAGGCGTACGATCAGCAGGCGCCGACCACTGCGGTCACCGAGCCAGCCCCACAGATTGGGCGCGACACAACGCATGAGCATGGGGATGGCCACCAGCTCGCCGATCCGCGCGCTGGAAAACCCCAGGTGATGGAAATACAGCGCCAGGAAAGGCGCTGTAGAACCGAGCAAGGCGAAGTAGAACAGGTAGAAGCTGGACAGCCGCCAGTAGGGAATGGGCGCCACAGCTCAGCAGGCCGCGGCGCGTTTGCCAGGTGATGGCATTACAGCTGGCCCAGCACCGGTGTGCTCACGCGTACATCGGCGTTCTGGCCACGATGACGCAGCAGGTGGTCCATCAGCACGATTGCCATCATCGCTTCGGCGATCGGCGTGGCGCGGATGCCCACGCACGGATCGTGACGGCCCTTGGTGATCACTTCAACCGGGTTGCCGTGCACATCGATCGAACGACCCGGGGTGGTGATGCTCGAAGTCGGCTTCAGGGCCAGGTGAGCAACAATCGGCTGACCGGAAGAAATCCCGCCGAGAATGCCGCCGGCGTTGTTGCTGAGGAAACCTTCGGGAGTCATTTCGTCGCGGTGCTCGGTGCCGCGTTGCGCCACGCTGGCGAAACCTGCGCCAATCTCCACGCCCTTGACCGCGTTGATGCTCATCAAGGCATGCGCCAGCTCGGCATCCAGGCGGTCGAAGATCGGCTCGCCCAGGCCCGGCATGACGCCTTCGGCGACCACGGTGATCTTCGCCCCGACCGAATCCTGGTCACGGCGCAGCTGGTCCATGTAAGCCTCCAGCTCCGGCACCTTGTCCGGGTCGGGGCTGAAAAACGCATTCTGCTCTACCGATTCCCAGGTCTTGAACGGAATCTCGATCGGACCCAACTGGCTCATGTAGCCGCGAATGCGAATCCCCTGGCTGGCCAGGTACTTCTTGGCAATCGCGCCTGCAGCCACACGCATGGCGGTTTCCCGCGCCGAGCTGCGGCCACCGCCACGGTAGTCACGCTCACCGTACTTGTGGTGGTAGGTGTAGTCGGCGTGGGCCGGGCGGAACAGGTCTTTGATCGCCGAGTAGTCCTTGGACTTCTGGTCGGTGTTGCGGATCAGCAGGCCGATGGCGCAACCGGTGGTGCGGCCCTCGAAAACCCCGGAAAGGATTTCGACTTCATCGGCTTCCTGACGCTGGGTGGTGTGCCGGCTGGTGCCGGGCTTGCGCCGGTCGAGGTCGTGCTGCAGGTCGGCCAGGGAAATTTCCAGGCCCGGCGGACAGCCGTCGACAATGGCGACCAACGCCGGACCATGGCTTTCGCCAGCGGTGGTGACAGTGAACAGCTTGCCGTAGGTATTGCCGGACATGCAGGACGCTCCGCGAATCAGCCTGATTTGAACAAGGCCGCCAGTATACGCAGGCTAACCATTCAGTTCATCCCTGACAGCGAACCTTCTGCCCAGGCACCGGTCAAAAAGCCAACTCCTCGATAGTGGCCTGATGATGTTGCGCGTTTTCGTGGTAATCGCCCTGCTGTTCAGCGGTCTGGTGCACGCTGGCGCCCCTACTGTATTGCAACGCCCGATCAGTCTCGATACCGGTAGCGGCACGCTGTACGGCAGCCTGCTGTTGCCGCGCACTGAACAACCGCCACCGGTGGTGCTGATCATCCCCGGCTCCGGCCCCACTGACCGCAACGGCAACAGCCCGGACGGCGCCCACACCGACAACCTCCGGCAACTGGCCCTGGTGCTGGCCAAGAACCGTATTGCCAGTGTGCGTTATGACAAGCGCGGCGTGGCCGCCAGCCAGACAGCGACACCGGATGAGCGCGACCTGACGGTTGAACGCTATGTCGCCGATGCCGTGGCCTGGAGTCATAAACTCAAGGCCGATCCGCGCTTCGGTCAGTTGATTCTGCTGGGGCACAGTGAAGGCGCGCTGATTGCCAGCCTGGCTGCTGGGCCAAGCGGTGCCAGCGCGGTGATCAGCGTGGCCGGCAGCGGTCGGCCGATCGACGAGGTGTTTCGCGCGCAACTCGCAGGGCGAATCCCGGACCGCTATAACGAGCAGGTGACGCAGGTGCTGGATAACCTCAAGGCCGGACGCACTGCCTCGAACATCCCTCGGCCCTTGCAGGACGTGCTGCGCCCGTCGGTTCAGCCGTACCTGATTTCATTGTTTCGCCAGGACCCGGCAGCGGCATTCGCTCAGGTGAAAGTGCCGGCCCTGATCATCCAGGGCACCCATGATGTTCAGGTCGATGTCAGCAATGCCGAACGCCTCAAGGCTGCCAAGCCCGATGCCGAGCTGGCGTTGATCCAGGGCATGAACCACATGCTCAGGATTGCCCCGCAAGCGGCGAGCCAGCAACGTGACAGCTATCTGAACCCGAAATTACCGCAGGCCGCTGAACTGGGCACCCGCGTCGTCGACTTTATCCACAGGCTGCCCGCTGCCTGAGCGAATTTCAGCGAAATTGCGCCTCCAGTCCCGGACGATTCTGCCGATAAGCCGATGCTGGCATCGTGATTGTGTCCAGCTTGCTGTGCACAAGAGGATTGCCGTGATGACTGAAGCCGCCCCCCAGGATGCCCCCGAAACCCCAGAGGCCGTGCCGGAACCCGCGCCGCTGCCGTGGGCCGAGGTGACTGCGGAACATTTCCAGATGCTGCGCCTGGCGCCGCTGCCGACTGACCGCAACAGTGGTGCACGACCACTGCGCTTCGTTCAGTACGGCTATGCCGAGCGCCACAACAAAGACATCAGCCTGTTGCGCATGAGCATCCAGTTGCCCGGGCAAAAGGTGCGCAAGGAACAGAACCATCTGGACATCTGGGTCGATCATCAGCAAAAGCACGTGCGAATCGGCCCTGATAGCGGCCTGCAGATCGAGCCTTTGAACCGAGGGCTGGGGCGCTTCCTGCTGGCCCAGGCCGTAAGCTGGGCGCAGCGCAAGTGGTCGCACTACCGGGTCGAAGGTGCCGCGCTGGCCAACAAGGACGCCCTCAACGAGGACACCCGCCTGCGCCGTGACCATCTGTTGCACAGCCATGGCCTGGAAGTCGAATACGCCGATGCCCAGCACCTCAAGGGGCGCTACGTCGACGCACAGGTCGGCGAGCTCAAGGGCGGCTGGAATGCTGACAAGGTGCAGCGCGTGGAAATCCTCGATGCCGCGCAGATGCTCCAGCAGGCCGAACAGAATCTGCAGGAAAAGGAAGCGCAACTGCGCGAGCGTGACGAGCGGGTCAGCAAGTACCGTCGCGAAGACAGTGGCCTGCGCTTCACCATCACTTGCCTGGTGGCCTTTGCGGTATTCCAGGCCGGACTGCTGATCTGGATTGCGACCCACTAAAAGCATCGCGGGGCAAGCCCGCTCCCACAGGGTTTAATTCATCCCTGTGGGAGCGGGCTTGCCCCGCGATTGATTCAGCCATTACACCCTTGAAGCAAACAGGCCCTGATGCTGCCGGCACTGCTCCGCCGTCAACATGAATACACCGTGCCCACCGCGCTCGAACTCCAGCCAGGCAAAGTCCACTTCCGGGTACAGCGCTTCGACGTGCACCTGGCTATTGCCGACTTCGACGATCAACAAGCCCTTCTCGGTCAGGTGATCCGCCGCTTCGGCCAGCATGCGCCGCACCAGGTCCAGGCCGTCGTTGCCACAGGCCAGGCCCAGTTCCGGCTCATGGTGGTACTCATCCGGCATGTCGGCGAAATCCTCGGCATCGACATACGGCGGGTTGGACAGGATCAGGTCGAAGCGCTGCCCTGGCAAACCGTCGAAGCCATCGCCCTGAACGGTATAGACGCGCTCTTCCAGGCCATGACGCTCGATGTTCTGGTTGGCCACCTCCAGCGCTTCGAACGACAGATCGGCCAGCACCACTTCAGCTTCAGGGAATACCTCGGCACTGACGATACCGATGCAACCGGAGCCGGTGCACAGGTCGAGAATGCGCGCAGGTTCGCTGGCCAGCCACGGCTCGAAACGTTTTTCGATCAGCTCACCAATGGGCGAACGCGGAATCAGCACGCGCTCGTCGACGATAAAGGCCAGACCGCAGAACCACGCCTCGCCCAACAGGTAGGCGGTCGGCACGCGGTCTTCGATGCGGCGCTTGAGCAAGCGCTGCAGGTGCACCAGTTCGTCGTCTTCCAGCTGGCAGTCCAGATAGCTGTCGGCAACCTCCCAGGGCAAATGCACCGAGCCGAGCACCAGCAGCCGTGCTTCGTCCCAGGCGTTGTCGGCACCATGTCCAAAAAACAGGCCATGCTCATGAAAACGGCTGACAGCCCAACGGATATGATCGCGCAGGGTGCGCAGGCGAGAAGTGATCACAACAGACTCCTTGAAAGACGACCTGCAATTCTAACAGCCCGATCACAGAAAAGGTTCGTCAAAACCGCCTGTAAGTGTTTCGCCGACATGGCTGCAGGCCACTAACGACGCTGCTTGTACGCGAAGCCATTCACATAAGTGCTCAGGCAGGGGACAATAGGTTGAAAAGCCCTATCCAAAGGAGCCCTTGATGTCTGTTCCAACGACGATGTTCCACCTTAGCGGCCGTGGCTATCCACCCGCCAAGCTCAGCAATGCCAGCCTGGTCATTATCGACGCGCAAAAAGAGTACCTCAGCGGTCCTCTGGCGCTGTCGGGTATGGACGAGGCTGTGGCGAACATCGCTAAAATGCTCGAAGCCGCGCGCAAGGCCGGTCGCCCGATCATCCACGTGCGCCACCTTGGCACCGTCGGTGGCCTGTTCGACCCACAGGGGCCCCGCGGCGAGTTCATTCCAGGCCTTGAACCGCAAGGCGATGAAGTGATCATCGAAAAGCGCATGCCCAATGCCTTCAAGAACACCACCCTGCATGAGACCCTGCAGAAGTACGGGCACCTGGACCTGATCGTCTGCGGTTTCATGAGCCATTCCAGCGTCAGCACCACCGTGCGCCGGGCCAAGGACTATGGTTACCGTTGCACCCTGATCGAGGATGCCTGCGCTACCCGCGACCTGCCGTTCAAGGGAGGGATCATTGCCGCTGCACAGATCCAGCAAAGCGAAATGGCGATCATGGCCGACAACTTCGCTTGTGTGGCCCCGACCAGCAGCCTGATCTGATCGGTCATCCGACGGGCTGGCGGAACCACCTTGCGCTATTTCGGTCAACATCCGGATATCCACAGAGGAAATCGGCATGAAGTTGTCCGACGGTTTCGATGCCAAGCGCTTGCGCCAGCGTGAGCCACGCAATTGGGGCGCACGCCTGGCAGCCGCCTTTTCGGCGCTGCTGGCCACCCTTGGCGTGCTGCTGGTCATGGCCGGCGCCGCCAGCCTGCTCGGCAACCTTGAAGCACTGGCCGAGCTCAACGCCAACCGCGCGGGTGCCGCAGTCGTACTCGCAGGCGGCCTGGTGCTGCTGTACCTGGGCATCTGGTTCTGGCGCCGCAGCCGTCTGCGCTTGCGCCGCAGCCGTGAGCTGAACCTGTCGCCCCACCTGATGAAAAAACACGATTGACTGCAACCTGCGGGGGAGTCGCGTAAACTACGCCGCCCAGGCGGAGGCTTACATGCAAGACGACGATTTTTCCCTGTTCAAAAGCGAGATGCGCGGCGTCAAGCCGATCAAGCATGATCGCGCCGAAATCGGCAAACCCAAAGCCGACCGCAAGCAACTGGCCGGCCTGCGTCAGGCCGCGACGGTACGTAGCGACCAGAATGTGGTCGATGGCTTGTCGGACCAGTTTGTCATCGATGTAGGCCCCGAAGACGACCTGCACTGGAGCCGTGACGGCGTCCAGGAAAGCCAGATGCGCAAGCTCAAGCTCGGCCAGATCGGTTTCGAGGGCAGCCTCGACCTGCACGGCATGAACGTGGAAAAAGCCCGCGAAACCCTCTGGGCGTTCCTCGCCGAGGCCACCCGCTTCGAAGTACGCTGCGTGCGCGTCACCCATGGCAAGGCCGTACGCCTGGATGGCAAGAAGCCGATGATCAAGAGTCACGTCAACACCTGGCTGCGCCAACACCCGCAGGTACTGGGGTTTACCTCGTGCCAGGCCCGTCATGGCGGTACCGGGGCGGTGTACGTGATGCTCAAACGAACCATGCTCGAAGGCCGTGACGAGTAACGCCGTACTTGCAGCGCCGCCACAGCCGCCGTACCCTTCGCGTTTGCGATAAATCCCACAGGTAGATCCATGTCCCTGGAACAGAACTACACCGCTATCCTCGGCCAGCTCGGCGAGGACGTCTCCCGCGAGGGCCTGCTCGACACGCCCAAGCGGGCTGCGAAGGCCATGCAGTACCTTTGCCGCGGTTATGAACAAACCCTGGAAGAAGTGACCAACGGCGCACTGTTCAGCTCCGATAACAGCGAAATGGTCCTGGTCAAGGACATCGAGCTGTACTCGCTGTGCGAACACCACATGCTGCCATTCATCGGCAAGGCTCACGTCGCCTACATCCCCGATGGCAAGGTCCTGGGCCTGTCCAAGGTTGCGCGGATCGTCGACATGTACGCACGTCGCCTGCAGATCCAGGAAAACCTCAGCCGCCAGGTGGCCGAGGCGATCCAGAAGGTCACCGGCGCCCTGGGCGTGGCGGTGGTCATCGAAGCCAAGCACATGTGCATGATGATGCGCGGCGTGGAAAAACAGAACTCGACCATGATCACCTCGGTGATGCTCGGCGAATTCCGTGAAAATGCCGCGACCCGCAGCGAGTTTCTCAGCCTGATCAAGTAATCGGGCCTGACTGCAAGCCGACCTTTCGTGGTCGGCTTTTTTTATTCTTAGGAGTTGCCATGATCGTCAAAGCACTGCGTGTCGGCTTGGGTCAGTTGATTGTGTTCGGTGACTGGATCAGCCGCCCGGCCAAACTCAAACGCGAACCGGCCACCCAGGCGCTGGTCGAGCAACAGGCCAAGGGCTTGAGCCTGTACCAGTTCCACGCCTGCCCGTTCTGCGTGAAAACCCGCCGCACCCTGCACCGCCTGAACGTGCCGGTGGCCCTGCGCGATGCGAAAAACAACGAACAGGATCGCCAGGCACTGCTCAATGAAGGTGGCAAGGTCAAAGTGCCGTGCCTGCGTATTGAAGAAGACGGCAAGACCACCTGGATGTACGAATCCAAGGTGATCATCGATTACCTCAACAAGCGTTTTTCGGCAGTGTAAGGTAGGAGCAGGCTTGCCCCGCGATTGCGATGTGGCTGACAGACCGCAATCGCGGGGCAAGCCCGCTCCCACAGTGTTTACCCGATCATAGTCACATGACGGGGATGGCTGGCGACCCGATCCAGCCATGCCTGAATGCCCGGATAGGCGTCCAGGTCAAAACCACCCTGCTGGGCGACATGGGTGTAGGCGTATAGCGCAACATCGGCAATCGAGTAGCGGTCGCCGACCAGATAAGGCGTTAGCTGCAGCTGCTTCTCCATCACCCGCAAAGCCTTGTAGCCGCCTTTGTGCAGGGTCTTGTATTCCTCCAGGCGCTCTTGCGGCAGACCCAGGTAAAACTGGATGAAGCGCGCCACGGCTATGTACGGCTCGTGGCTGTATTGCTCGAAGAACTGCCACTGCAGCACCTGGGTGCGCAAGCGCGGCTCGCTGGGCAGGAATTCGGTGCCATCGGCGAGAAAGTTCAGGATCGCGTTGGATTCCCACAGGTAGGTGCCGTCTTCAAGCTCCAGCACTGGCACCTTGCCATTGGGGTTCATAGCCAGAAACGCCGGGGTTTCCGTCTCGCCCTTGAGGATATCCACCGAATGCCATTCATAAGGCAGACCAAGCAAGTGCAGCATCAGCTTGACCTTGTAGCAGTTACCCGACTGGTAATCACCGTAAACCTTGTACATCTCTCCCCCCACTCAATGGCTGAATCGTACCCGCCCCCATAGTTGGCGACTGTACGGCTAAATGCAATGCCTGCTGTATGGCAAGAAAGGCAAGCCTGCGCGTTAGTCTGCAAAATCTGCTTACACCTAGAACAAGGAATGCCCCATGCCCGATGCCACTTCCGCGCAACTGCGCCCTTTGGCTGACTCCTCACCCTCGGCCGTGGTCGCAGGTTTTATTGCCATGCTGACCGGCTACACCAGCTCCCTGGTATTGATGTTCCAGGCTGGCCAGGCAGCCGGTTTGACCAGCGCGCAAATCTCATCGTGGATCTGGGCCCTGTCGATCGGCATGGCAGTGTGCAGCATCGGCCTGTCATTGCGCTATCGCACGCCGGTGACGGTGGCATGGTCGACCCCGGGGGCGGCGCTGTTGATCACCAGCCTTGGCGGCGTCAGCTATGGTGAAGCCATCGGCGCCTACATCACCTGCGCCGTGCTGGTGGTGATCTGCGGCCTGACCGGCAGTTTCGAACGCCTGGTCAAACGCATTCCAGCCTCACTGGCATCGGCATTGCTGGCCGGTATCCTGTTCAAGATCGGCAGCGAAATCTTCATTGCCGCCCAGCACCGCACCGCGCTGGTGCTGGGGATGTTCTTCAGTTACCTGATCATCAAGCGCCTGTCGCCGCGTTATGCCGTGCTCGCCGCGTTGCTGGTGGGCACCGCGTTGTCCGGTGCCATGGGCCTGCTGGATTTCAGTGGTTTCAGCCTGGAGGTGGCAACCCCGGTGTGGACCACCCCAAGCTTTTCCCTGGCTGCCACCATCAGCATCGGCATTCCACTGTTCGTGGTCGCCATGACCTCTCAGAACATGCCGGGCGTTGCCGTGTTGCGGGCCGACGGCTATCAGGTGCCGGCCTCACCCCTGATCTCGGTGACCGGCCTGGCCTCGCTGGTATTGGCGCCCTTCGGCTCACATGGCATCAACCTGGCGGCGATCAGCGCGGCGATCTGTACCGGCCCGCACGCCCATGAAGACCCGAAAAAACGCTATACAGCAGCGGTCTGGTGCGGGATTTTCTATGGCGTCGCCGGCATATTCGGTGCCACCCTGGCCGCCCTGTTCGCGGCCTTGCCGAAAGAGCTGGTGCTGTCGATTGCTGCCCTGGCGCTGTTCGGCTCGATCATGAACGGCCTGACGGTTGCCATGAATGAAGCCAAAGAGCGCGAAGCGGCGTTGATTACCTTCATGGTCACCGCGTCGGGCTTTACCCTGTTCTCGATCGGCTCGGCGTTCTGGGGGATTGTCGCCGGGGTGTTGACGCTGATGATTCTCAACTGGCGCAAAAGTGCCTGAAGTGCTTCTGTAGGAGCGGGCTTGCCCCGCGATGCGATGTGTCTAACACCCGTAATCGCGGGGCAAGCCCGCTCCCACCGGTTCATCTGGTGCTTTGGAAGAACGCCTGGGCGCGCTGGTCCTGAACGTAGGCGACATTGATCCGCAACCAGTCACTGGCAGCCCCCTGCGGATCAAATGCACTGCCCGGCGCCAGCAGCACCGAACAAGCCAATGCTTCTCGATTGAGCGCGGCGAAATCCCAACCAGGGCAGCGCGCCCAGACAAACATCCCGCCATAAGGCTCGGTAAATACCTGCCAGCCGCTGGCTTCCAGTTGCCCCAGCGCCTTGGCCATGTGCTGCGCCAGGCGCGGACGCAGGCGCGCCACGCTTTTGCGGTACGAACCACTGGCGAGCATCTGTGCCACCACCTGCTCGCTGAACCGGCAAGTACCCAGCCCGGCAACCATCTTCAGTTCGGCCAGGCGGGCGACCAGTGCGGGTTCCGCCACCAGGTAGCCGACGCGTAACGAGCTGCTCAAGGTCTTGGAAAAGCTGGCGAGGTAAATTACCCGCTGCTCGGCGTCCAGGGTGGCCAGACGCGTTACTGCACCGTCCTGAAAGTCGGCATAGATATCGTCTTCGATGATCTGTACATCATGCTCACGAGCGAGCTCCAGCAAGCGGTAAGCCACCTTTGGGGTCAGGCTACTGCCAGTGGGGTTGTGATACAGACTGTTGATGTACAGGCAACGCGGCCGATGGCGCTTGAGCAGGTCTTCCAGTACTTGCAGGTCCGGGCCTGCGGCGGTACGTGGCACCAGCAGCATTTCGATCTGATGCTGGCGCAGCAGGTTGTACAAGTTGTAGTACCCCGGACTTTCCACCACGACCTTGTCACCAGGCTTGAGCAGGGTTCGCACCAGCAAGTCGAGAGCATGACTGGCGCCCTGGGTCGTAAGGATCTGCTGGGGACTGACCTGGATACCGATCTGCCCCAGGACCTTGTGCAATTGAGCGCGCAAACTGGCCAGCCCCAACGGTGGACAGTAGTCGAGCAGATCTTCCACCGGCCCACGGCTGACGTGACGCACAGCCTGGGCGATCGCTTCGGTAGCGCGCCAGCTGGAAGGCACCCAGCCACAACACAGATTGAGCAGATCGACCGGGGCATCGCTGAACTGTTGCCAGCGATTGGCAAAGGTTTCATCGCGAAATGGCTGATCAACCAGTGCAGCACTTAGCCGCTGTTCAGCGACAAAAAAGCCGGCACCATGCCGAGCCTCCAGTAAACCCGTCGCCACCAGCCGGTCATAAGCTTCGATCACACAGGACTGGCTGATGCCCTGCTCGCGCGCCAACTGGCGGATCGATGGCAGGCGGCTGCCGGGACGCAGGCGTTGCTGTTCGATCCAGCCCTGCAACTGATCCGTGACCTGCTGGACCAATGGCGTGGAGGATTGACGGTCAAGTGTCAGGTTCATGGGCAAAGTGTTCGGTAGTTTTGTCCGAACAGTTAATCACAAATCCCCGGCCAGTGTGCCTTGAGAGTCCTTGGTGGTCACCGGATAGTCACGGTATCGAAAAGGAGCCCACTATGCCCACCCAGCGTTCCCCTGCCCTGCTGGCCTTCGCCCTGTGCCTGATCACTTTTGCGGTCAACCTGCAGGCTCCCCTGTATACGACCTATGCCGAGCTTTCCGGAACCGGTGCCGCAGCCACGGCGCTGGCTTTTTCAGCTTATGTCGTCGGTGTGGTGCCGGTACTGTTGCTGCTCGGTGGCCTGGCGGACCGGGTCGGGCGGCGCCCCCTGATCATCGTCACCCTGGGCTTGTCGATGCTGGCCACCCTGCTGATGCTGCTGGCGCCAACCCTGGAAGCACTGGGGCTGGCACGCTTGCTGCTGGGCATCGGCACAGCGCTGGCCTCGGCGACGGGCACCGCCTACATGAGTGAACTGATGCACAACGGCGACCATCAGCGTGCGGCCACGTGGGTCACTGCCAGTACCTCACTGGGCTTTGGCCTTGGCGCTGCGTTGACCAGTCTGTTCCTGTTGCGTGGGCCGAGCCTGACACCTGAAAGCTTCTACTTGCACCTGCTACTAGCTGGCCTGGCCCTGCTGGCGGTGTGGCGTCTTCCCGATCAACGTCGCGATACCCAGGGCCCGTGGCTACGCCTGCCCAGCTATCCCGCAGGCAGCCTGCCTTATGGCCTGGCGATCCTGCTGGCGTGGGCCTGCGTCGGTCTGGTCATCGCCTTGCTGCCGTCGATCCTCAAACAACACGGCCTGGCCGATTGGTCCGGCTTCTCGACCTTCTGCGTGATCAGCTGCGGCCTGTTGTTCCAGCCACTGGCCCGGCGTATGGCGCCTGACAAAGCGACTTTGCTCGGCTTGATGGTATTGCCCTGCAGCTATGCGTTGCTGGCCTGGGGTGCTGATCGCGGTCAACTGGTCGCCGTGCTGCTCGGGACGGTGGCCGCCAGCAGTGCCTGCTATGGCTTTGTCTATCTGGGTGGATTGTCGGCGGTAAACATGCTTGCAGGGGCCGAAAAAACCCGCGCCAGCGCAGGCTTTTTTCTGCTTGCTTACCTGGGCTTCAGCTTGCCGGTGATTTTTACCGGACTATTGGCTGACCGTCTGGGTTCCAGGGTTGCCCTGCTGGTATTTGGCGCCGGCTTGCTGATTGGTTGCCTATTGGTTGCTGTACGCCTGTTCTGGCACTGCCAACACCTGCAAAGTCAGCCAACAGCCCAGTGAAAAACGGGCGCTTACGGCGGTGAAAACAACGTGAAAAAAATGTAAAATTCTGTAGGAAATGTTACATTTCCTTGACGATAGCATTTTGACATTATGGATGTGCAGCAGTGACGCGCGGATGCAAGGATCTGGTGAATGAGTTTTCCTACACACTCAACCACCGTCGTTCCACACTACACTTCAAAGCACCTCCCGCCACCTTCACCGCTCATGCGTTGCAGCGTCTGGTAGAACAGCAGGGCTCGACCAAGCGCATCAGCGCGCCGCTGGACTGTAGCCGAAGCGCGCTATTCACCAAACGCCAGCCCCTGGACTCGCTGAAAAAAAAGCTGCGGGTGGCCTTTGGTGGCAGCAAACGCCAAGGCCTGAATGACTGGGTGATCGAAGAGCTGGTCAATACCGCCGAAGCGCACAAACGCGGCGCCCGGGTTGCGCCGTTGATTGGCTTTGGTTACTCCAGGGACCGTCTTGGTCTGATGGATGACTTCATCATTATCACGGGCTTGCTAGCGGGTCATACCGATGGCTGGGAGTGGGTCAACGCCAATCCGAAACAGGTTGAAACGTTGATTGTCAGCGCCTTCGAACTGCTGCACTCACTGCACCAGCAAGGTGTCAGCCATATGGACCTGTGGGCTGCCAACGTGATGTTGCCCGACAAACTGTCGGCACCGGCCCAGGCCATCGACCTGGAAAACTGTTTCTGTCGGCCAACCGATTTCCTCAGCGAGACCCTCGGCTTTCAGTTCGGCTTCTTCTACTTCCGCGAGATCTACCGCTTTATCACCGAGGCTCGCTACGACGAACTGGTCGATGCGGCGCTGGCTGATTATCCCGATATCGACCGAGAGCGCTTCACGCCCTGCTATGAGCTCAGCAAACATCAACACGTCGGCCGCAAAGACCGACGCACAGTGTTTCTCACGGGGCAGCTAAAAGCAGGCTAGCACGTCAAATCGCAGTCGCCCCACCATCCACCGCCAGGGCATGGCCGGTGGTGAACGCGGCGCCATCACTGCACAGGTACAGCACCGCGCTGGCGATCTCTTCGACCTTACCAATACGCCCTACGGGGTGCATGGCTGCAGCAAACTCGGCCTTGCGCGGATCGGCCTCATAGGCACGGCGGAACATATCGGTATCGATCACCGCCGGGCAGACGGCGTTGACGCGGATTTTCTTCTTGGCGTATTCAATCGCCGCCGACTTGGTCAGACCGATCACCGCATGCTTGGAGGCGCTGTAGATACTCATTTTCGGCGCCGCGCCGAGCCCGGCCACCGACGCGGTGTTGACAATCGCACCGCCGCCCTGGGCCAGCAACAGCGGTAGCTGGTACTTCATGCACAACCACACCCCCTTGACGTTGACGCCCATGATCGCGTCGAACTCGGCTTCGCTGCCTTCGGCCAAGCGGCCTTGCTCGATTTCGATGCCGGCATTGTTGAAGGCATAGTCGAGACGCCCATAAGCCTCGACAGTGCAAGCGAGCAGCTGCTGCACATCGGCTTCGCGGGTAACGTTACAAGTTACGAACAGCGCCTCTCCCCCTGCGGCGCGGATCAGATCGACCGTCCCCTGGCCGCCTGCAGCGTCTAGATCGGCAACCACCACCTTCAAACCTTCGGCGGCAAATGCCAAGGCCGTCGCCCGGCCGATACCCGCCGCGCCGCCAGTGACCAGGGCAACCTGGCCGGAAAAAGTCATGCTCATCGCTAGCTCCTGCAACAAAGTGAGGTCAGTGCCTGGAGTCTAGGCGGCCGGCAGCACGGATTGGCAGCATCATCAGGGTGCCGGTTGAAGCGATATCGGTTCGGGTGATTATCTGGATAATGCTGAATCACGCGTGTGGATCGTAATGCATTCGCCAAGCGGGTAAACCTTGCCGGAATGCCTGTGAGGGTCTATCAACACACTTTGCCCTTCATGCGAGAGCCCCTGCCATGACCGCCCAGACCAACCGCCGCTTCCTGCTCGCCAAACGCCCGATCGGAGCAGTCAGCCGTGACGACTTCAACTTCGAACAGATACCACTCGGTGAACCCGGCGAAGGCCAGGTACAGGTGAAAAACCTCTACCTGTCCCTGGACCCGGCCATGCGCGGCTGGATGAACGAGGGCAAGTCTTACATTCCGCCAGTGGCTCTTGGCCAGGTCATGCGCGCCTTGGGCGTCGGCGAAGTGATCGCCTCGAAACACCCCGGCTTCGCCGTCGGCGACCACGTCAATGGTGCCCTCGGTGTGCAGGACTACTTCGTCGGCGAACCGCAGGGCTTCTACAAGATCGATCCGAAACTGGCACCGCTGCCGCGCTACCTGTCCGCCCTGGGCATGACCGGCATGACCGCCTACTTCGCCCTGCTCGACGTCGGCGCTCCCAAGGAAGGTGACACCGTGGTGCTCTCCGGAGCCGCCGGTGCAGTAGGCAGCATTGCCGGACAGATTGCCAAGATCAAAGGTTGCCGGGTGGTCGGGATCGCCGGGGGCAAAGAGAAATGTCAGTACCTGAAAGACGAGCTGGGCTTCGACGGCGTCATTGACTACAAGGCCGAGGATGTCCTCGAAGGCCTCAAGCGTGAATGCCCGAAAGGGGTCGACGTCTACTTCGACAATGTCGGCGGCGACATTCTTGATGCCGTGCTCAGCCGCTTGAATTTCAAGGCACGGGTGGTGATTTGCGGTGCCATCAGCCAGTACAACAACAAGCAGGCGGTCAAAGGTCCGGCCAATTACCTGTCACTGCTGGTCAACCGGGCGCGAATGGAAGGCTTCGTGGTGATGGACCATGCCGCCAATTACGGCAAGGCCGCACAGGAAATTGCCGGCTGGCTGGCAACCGGCAAACTGAAGAGCAAGGAAGATGTGGTCGAAGGGCTGGAAACCTTCCCCGAGACGCTGTTGAAGCTGTTCAGCGGGGAAAATTTCGGCAAGCTGGTACTGAAAGTCTAATAACGGTGGGAGGCTTCTGTGGGAGCGGGCTTGCCCCGCGATTGCGGGTATCAGGTAGATCGCATCGCGGGGCAAGCCCGCTCCCACTCACTGGAACCCCCACCAGCATCAAATCAAGCGCGAATCTCTGCAACCACCGCGGCCAGCGCCTGCGCCGGGTCGGCAGCCTGGCTGATCGGGCGACCGATCACCAGGTAATCGGAACCGGCGTCCAGCGCCTGACGCGGGGTCAGGATACGACGCTGGTCATCCTGGGCACTGCCTGCCGGACGAATACCCGGGGTAACCAGTTGCAGCGACGGATGCGCAGCCTTCAGCGCCGGCGCTTCCAGGGCAGAGCACACCAGACCGTCCATGCCAGCCTTTTCAGCCAGTGCTGCCAGGCGCAGCACCTGCTCCTGCGGTTCGATATCCAGGCCAATGCCGGCCAGGTCTTCACGCTCCATGCTGGTCAGCACAGTCACACCGATCAGCAGCGGTTGTGGACCGCTGCGCTTGGCCAGCACCTCGCGGCAGGCCGACATCATGCGCAGGCCACCGGAGCAGTGGACGTTGACCATCCATACACCCATCTCCGCAGCGGCTTTAACAGCCATGGCAGTGGTGTTGGGAATGTCGTGGAATTTCAGATCGAGGAACACCTCGAAGCCCTTCTCGACCAGGGTTTCGACAATGCCCGATGCGCTGCTGGTGAACAGCTCCTTGCCGACCTTGACCCGGCACAGGGACGGATCGAGCTGATCCGCCAGTTTCAGGGCGGCGTCACGGGTAGGGAAATCCAGGGCGACGATGATGGGCGTCTGGCAGGCGGACATGGGCGGGTCTCTTGGCA
This sequence comes from Pseudomonas alkylphenolica, assembly GCF_000746525.1. Taxonomy (NCBI): domain Bacteria; kingdom Pseudomonadati; phylum Pseudomonadota; class Gammaproteobacteria; order Pseudomonadales; family Pseudomonadaceae; genus Pseudomonas; species Pseudomonas alkylphenolica. The sequence continues at coordinate 1,546,873 of NZ_CP009048.1, read as the reverse complement.
AGTCTTGAACGGCGCGCATTGTAAACGAAGTCGCGGTTTATGGGGGCCAATGATCGCGAATTGGCCCGCCAGCGGCGGCGCCCCTATAATTGAACCAATGAATGATGCATTGGCTCCAACTTAACAGGAGCGACATCTTTCGCCGCTCTGAAGGAGAATTACATGCCCTGGTATGCCTGGTTGATCCTGGTGCTCGCGATAGGCTCCATCGTCGGTGGCCTGATGCTGCTGCGTGATACCGCGAAAAAGCTGCCCCTGACTGAAGAGCAGCTCAAGCGCGTGCAGGAACGCAATGCTGAAATGGATGCCAAGGATGCGCAGGATCGTTGAGCCCACCTGCTATCTGGCTGGCTCACAGCATCACTTGTAACGTGCTGCGGCAGAACTGCGCGACAGATTTGGCCTCAGTGTATCGCGTGCCTTGATAAAAGCCTGCCAGTGCGCGGCATCAGGCAGCGACGGAATGGTCACCAACTCCCCGCTGTCCAACCCCGCCAGCGCCGCGTCGACCATCTCTCCTGCTTCCATAACCATCTGCGGATCGATCTGTGCGACATCCAGGCCCGAGCGCTCCCAGATCTCGGTGCGGGTCACACCCGGCAACACCGCCTGAACCTGTACATTCTTCTCTTTCAACTCACCTTGCAGCGTCTGAGTCAGGCTCAGTACATAGGCCTTGCTCGCGCTGTACACCGCGTTGAACATCTCAGGCGCCAGAGCAACGACCGAGGCGATGTTGATGATGGTGCCGCGGCCGGCTTTGCCAAACTGGGCGGCCGCGGCCGACGCCAGACGTGTTACCGCCACAATGTTGAGCGCCACCAACGCATCGATCTGCGCAGCAGTAGCGTCCGCCAAGGTGCCATTCATGGCGATACCGGCGTTATTGACCAACACACCAATGCTCTGGTCATCGCGTAAACGCTGTTCGACACGGGCCAGATCTGCCGCTTGTGCAAAATCTGCCGACAATACCTCGACATTGATGCCATGCCGGGCCTGTAGATCAGCTGCCAAGGCGTCAAGCCGCTGTTGGTCCCGTGCGACCAACAGCAGGTCGTGACCACGAGCAGCCAGACGCTCGGCATAAACCGCACCGATTCCGGAAGACGCGCCAGTGACGAGCGCGGTAGGGGTTACCGAGGAAGCTGACATAACGGTGATCTCCTGGGACTACCTAGGGAAGGATGAATCTGTTTAAAGAAAAATATTACCATCGTAATATTTATACAAATTCGGCCGACCAAAGGCATACCGAAACAAGAAGGCCGGTCATTGACCGGCCTTTCTGGGAGCGCTAGTTGACTGTGAGCTTGTCGCGGTTGCGATCGAGCAGGGCCTTACCGATGCCCTTGATCTCCAGCAGCTCATCCACCGTAGTGAAGGCGCCGTGCTCTTCGCGGTATGCGACGATAGCTTCGGCCTTGGTTTTGCCGATGCCGGACAGGGTGGATTGCAGGGTTAGAACGTCGGCGGTGTTGAGGTCCAGCCGTGCGACGGTCTGTTGCGTAGCCACGACAGGCACCGGGCTTGTCACAGTCTCTGTTGCCGGTGCCGCACTCAACGAAAAGGATGCGCTGGCGAACAGAGGAAGTAGCAGGTAGGACAGGACGGTGTTGCGCATGGGGTGATACTCCTTGGCTAAATGTAAAGGCAGCTTTTCCTTGGCTGCCTTTGAAACATAGAACGCTTAGGGGAGGCGTCAACCAACCAGATACCGTGGATTCATTACCAAATCGGACGAAGCCCGGGAGCAAGTACAGGCACGCTGAGCGTATCAGGGCGACGGAAGACTACGAGACCTTGCAGTCCTGAAGCTGCTCACTCCACAGCCCCCTAAATCGTTACCCTCCTTGTGGCTGTGGAGTTTATGGGGGCCATGTACCTGGGTAGAGGCGCGTCTTTTCGGCTTAGGCGTCGGGTAGCGTCATGGCTCGGTTACATGGCAAAGCCGCTGGCTGGTTAGCGGAATGCGGTAGATTGGCTCGTATTACCGGCAGAGTGCCATCTCGTTTCAAATATTTCGTGCGCTGCGCGCGCGAAACTCAATGCCATGCTATGGTTTTTCAGCTAATCAATTAGCGAGGCTCACGGGATGACCAGTTACGATGCTGCAGATCTGATTCCGCTGGAAGGCTTCACACCACTTCAAATCGACGAAAAGACCCCAATATCTAAGAAAATTCAGTATGCCTGTGGGCTGAATGCTTTCAAGGGGTGGCTTAACGTTGACTTTTTCGATGATGCATTAATCTGGAACTTCACGCATTTTGGGGGAGTGCCAAGAAATGTTGCGGAAAATGTCTACAAATTAAACATTCTTGATCGCCACCCATTCCCTGACAACTATTTTGACTATGCTTTTTGCGAGGACTTTGTCGAACACATCCAACAAAAGGATGCGATATTGTTCCTATTTGAGGTTTATCGAACCCTGAAGCCTGGCGGTATTCTTCGACTGTCTACTCCAGGGTTGGATGGCGTGATGAATGTTCATTTCAACAAGCCCAACTACGAAAGCATCCTTGAAAATCAAGACTCCGCTTACACTCGATGGGGCCACGTCCACTTCTTTACGCATGAGAGTCTTAAAACAATGGCCTCCTACATCGGATACCGGGAGTACCATCCTGTGTCATACGGAGAGTCACTCCATAAAGAACTCGAACATCTTGAAACTAGAGCCGAGCAAAACGAATATAAAATAAATTTATATTCAGAACTAACAAAATAACAAGCAACTGTAACTCGACACTAAAGAGCATGGGCTTTAAAACTAGCACCAGAGAGCATCATCGTGGCGCGGTCACGAGTCAGCCAGCGCGAAGATCGCCGCGCTGGCTGACGATGGCCGAGAATACTCGCGACTCAGCTCAGTTAGTCCTTCATGGACTGAAATAACCTCTTGGGTGTTCACTTTCGCCTTCCCGCGCACCAAATGAAAGACGAAGTTCAGCAAAAGCAGCGAAAACCATTAAAAACAGCATAATACACGATAAGAAGTTAGCGCCACCAGACAAAACAATAGATATCAACTGTAATTACGAGCATTACGCGCCCGGTATATCCAATCGACAATTTCACCTTCTGGGGAGTAACCGATAACCATCTCACACAACAGCTGACGGATGCGCACAAAATCATCCTCCTGTATTGAGAGAAGTAGCTGGGAAAGCTTGTCCTTGAAGGAGTCCCACTGAATGAAGTCTTCACTTGCGCGCATGATCATGGAGTGTTCTGTGGCAACCACATTGTCCCCAATCAGTAACTCTTCATACAGCTTCTCTCCGGGGCGTAATCCGCTAAACTTGATTTCGATATCACCGTGCGGATTTTTTTCGGAGCGGACACTGAATCCGGAAAGATGAATCATTTTTTCCGCCAATTCGGCGATTCTGACTGGTTCGCCCATATCCAGTACGAATACATCCCCACCCTGCCCCATTGAGCCCGCTTGGATCACTAGCTGTGCGGCCTCAGGGATTGTCATAAAGTAACGTGTTATTTTCGGGTGCGTCACGGTGAGGGGGCCACCCGCTTTAATTTGTTTGTGAAAGAGCGGAATGACGGACCCAGAAGAGCCCAAGACGTTCCCAAACCGCACCATCGTAAATCGTGTTGAATTACTAATTGGTTTCTGCTCTTCATCATCAAACAATACAGGCATACGCTCCTGACTCAACGCCTGCAACACAAGTTCTGCCAAACGTTTGGTACACCCCATTATATTGGTCGGCCGCACAGCCTTATCTGTCGAAATCAGAACAAAATTAGCTACCTGAGCTCGCAAGGCAGCCTGGGCAGTGTAAAGAGTTCCAACCACATTATTTAACAAACCTTCCGCAATATTGTGCTCCACCATAGGAACATGTTTATACGCTGCCGCATGATAGACTGTATTAACCTGCCAGGCGGTCATAACCCCCAAGAGCTTTTCACTATCGCGAACCGAACCTAATATCGGCAATAGCTGGACTGACAAAAAATCACGACCAATTCGCTGCTCAAGCTCACTAAATATGCTGTAGAGATTAAACTCACTGTGCTCGAACAACAATAGTGCTTTGGGTTCGAGAGCAATGATCTGTCGACACAACTCCGACCCTATTGACCCCCCAGCCCCCGTGACCAATACAGTCTGCCCTGCAATACAATGAGCTAATAGCTCCGACTGCGCCGGAACTGCATCGCGCCCGAGTATATCGGCGATATCGACTTCCTGAATGTCATCAACCTGAACCCGACCGCTGGCTAGATCCATAACAGCAGGAACACTACGAACATGAAGCGGATAGGATTCTAGATCAGCGAGAATCTCTCGACGCCGGCTGCGTGTTGCCGAAGGGATTGCCAGCAGTATCTCCTGGGCTCCGGTCAATTCCACCATCCGCTGAATACTTTTCGGGTTGAACACCTGGAGCCCTGAAATAACCCGTCCGACGATTTCCGGATCATCATCGACAAAGGCTACCGGCCGCATCACCCGTCCCATACGCAGAGCTGCCACGAGCTGATTGCCTGCCGCACCCGCACCATAAATTGCGACCTTGTTCAGCCCATCGTCACGACTGGCGAACGGTACATGTTGGGCAGCTGAGAACCAATCACCGAGAAAGTACTGCCGCATTGCAAGGCGCAAGCCGCCAATCAATACCAAGCTTAGCCACCAATAGTTAAAAATTATTGAACGTGGCACCACCGGCTGATGATTACTGGACCAGTACACTACTACCGCAAGAATTAACGCAGACAGTGACACGGCCTTCGCAATAACAATCAAAGCATCGTTACCAAAGTAGCGCATAACCGCACGATACATGCCAAACCGGATAAACAGCGGAACAGCAACGATCGGCGCGCTTATGAACAGCCACTGATGCTCTTTGAGTGGATTGATTAAATCCTCGATACCCAGTCTAACTACAAAGGCCATCCACAATGCCATCCAGACGAGAACAATATCAACGAATACCTGTAGCATTCGCTTTTGCCGTCTCGGCATCCCCAAGAGGAACGGTCTGATTCTATCCATACTTAATTCCTGGCTATCCGGATCGAGAGCTGTACTCAATGCCTCAGACGCGTTGTTCAGGTTTACCTGCATTAAATTTCAGTGCAATGAGTAGCAATGGCAAGTAAGCAATCAATACGCCTACCCCCCCATCCAACTTGCCCATCGCTACGGCCAGCGCCAGCGGCGCCAACCAGAATAGGTTAATTATTGTAACCGCAATGGTGATTGGAAGATGTTTACCGTATTGCCTCGAGGCATACTGATAGGCATGACTGCGATGGGCCTCATATACCCTTTCTCCTAGCAGCATTCGACGAACCAGCGTAACCGTCGCATCGACCACAAAGACACCAAGCAGAATGACCCACCCCCAAAACAGGCTCGACTGTACCCAGGCCGCTTGTAAAGAAAAAACCCCCAAGGTGATTCCCAGAAAACCGCTGCCCGCATCCCCCATGAAGATCCTAGCTGGCGGAAAGTTCCAGTATAGAAATCCTCCTACGGCAACAGCCAGAAGCAAGAGCGGAGCAATAGCTCCGGGAACGTCTGACACCCAATACATCAGGGCCGCGCCAAAACAGACCGAGAGTGCTTCGATACTGGCGATACCGTCGATCCCATCCATGAAGTTGTATAGGTTCAACAACCAGACCAAATAGAACAACATGAGCAGGTTCACGACCACACCGCCAATGCTCACGCCAGCAAAATAAATAGCTGGGGCGCCGCCGAAGCATGCCATTGCCCAAGCAGCAGCTATAAAATGACCTAGCAGCCTCCAGCGAGCAGGAACATGACCATGATCATCCAGGAAGCCCAACCCGGCAACAAAAAGTCCAGCCCCCGCTAATGCCCAAAAAGCGTCAGTTGAAAGTACAGCTTCTGCATACATCACCACCAACGCTACCGAAAAGGAAACTACAATCGCAACGCCTCCGCCTCTGGGAGTAGGTACACTGTGAGAACTTCGGATATTTGGGATGTCAAGCAGGCTACGTCGTAGCGCATAAAGCCTAAGCCCGGCCGTGAGAAAGAAAGACAAAACACCGATTAACGGTAACAAAATCAAAAGGCTCATGAACGGCTCGATTGGCGATAGGGCAAGACTGTTCGCTTGACTCCCTCTTCGACACTGTACACTGGACGCCAACCCAAAACTTTCAAATTCTTACCCACATCGACTTGTAAGCACCCTAGAACCCGTTGCGCCACCGACCGAAGCCCGACCAGTGATGCTCCCCAATATAAAACAATACTTGGGATAGGTACCAATCGCGACGGCCTATCCAATGCTTCTGCAATCAGCTCCAGCAACTTAGTCGTTGAAATATCTTGCCCATCACTGGCCAAAAATATCTGATTGGAGGCTCCAGGATGATGAATACAGGTAATGATCAGGTCAACCAGGTTGTCAATTGAAACAAAGCTACGCCGATTATCGACTGCGCCAAACGGCAACGGAACCCCACTGTTCACCCATCTGATCATGTTGTGAAAGTTAGCCTTCACACCTGGACCATACACGAGCACCGGCCGAATAATAACAACCGTCATGCTACTCGACTGGGCAAACGCTAGCAGAGCCTGCTCAGCTTCCGCCTTGGAAACGCCATACGGATCAGATGGATTAGGCTCGTCATCTGCATGAAAGGCTGAACCTGGTTTCGTTTGCTCGCCATTGACTTTGATAGAACTTATGAAAATAAAACGTCTGACACCTGCATCCGCCGCCTGACGGGCCAACTGCATTGTACCTAAGAGATTCACCTGCCTGAACGCCGCGAGTGGGTCCTCAGCCGTGTCATTCATGACATGAACTCGAGCAGCAGTGTGCACTACACAGTCGACGCCCTGTAGGGCTGCAGACCAGTCACAGTGCTCCCCGATATTACCCACACGCACAAAATCGGTTGTCATTGACGCTCGTTCGCATGGTGTTCTTGCAGCGACGCGGACATGGAAAGCTGGGTTGACGGCAAGTTTTTCTGACAACGCGCTACCGATGAATCCGTTGCCTCCAGTCACCAATACTAAATTCTTGCTCAATCCCTAACCTCAATCGTTACTTAGCCTTCTCTTGCAGCAGCGACGCGTACAAACCTGCGTAGTGCTTCGTCATCTGCTCCGCGGTGAACAAGCTCTCAAAACGTTCGCCTGCTCTAAGCCCCATTGCCCGGGCCTCGACAGGATTGTCCCAAAGGTAGCGCATTGCTTGGCGCAGGGCCTCTGGCGCTTCGGGAGGGACGACCAGTCCTGTTAACTTATGCGAATTGATGTAGGTAGTGCCCGTGGCTATCTCGCAGCAAATCATCGGCTTTGAGTACATGGCGGCCTCCAAAAGAGAGACACCAAAAGCCTCTGATCTCAGATGCGAGGGAAATACTGTCGCATGGCATAGCGAAAGCAGCGCAACCTTATCGAGGTCGGGGAGCGCCCCTAGAAAGTGAATGTTGCTCAATCCCAATGCCTGAGCCTTTTGCCTCAGCTCATTCTCTATCGGCCCGCTACCCACTATTAGCACAGGATAGTCAATACCTTGAGCCGCTTCGAGCAATGTATGCAAACCTTTGTAGTAACGCAACACACCAACAAAGAGAAAAAATTTTCCAGGAAAGCGCGAGGACCACTGCTGTAGGGTGCTTTCATCTGCCACTGGATAAGAGTCACGCGCCAGTCCGATAGGTATGACTGTAACTTTTTCACGGTACCTAGACAACACCTTGCTGCTATTTAGGTAGTTATCCGAAGTGCAAACTATACGATCAATTCGATCCAGAAAGAGCCGCTGCAATGGTCGATATAGTTTTAGGGCAACTTTTTGCTTAACAATATCGGAATGATAAGTAAGCACTGTAGGCTTATTATGGCCCACCAAAAAGTGAGCGATATCCATAAACGGCCATGGATAATGATAATGAACCAGATCCACTTCTTTAGCTAAAGACTTGAAGCGCTTAACACATGACAGGGAGAAAGGAGTGGACAGCAGTTCAAATTCGGGCTTCACGAAATCGGCCCGATGGTTTGCCACCTGCATGCTACCTTCACGCTGCTTGCTAACGGCGAGCACAGTAGTGTCAATTTCGTAACGCTCTCCGCCGCAAGCCAACTGAAAGATGACCTGCTCTACGCCCCCGAATGTATCTGGATAGTAGGTTTTATAAACCTGCAAAACCTTCATCAATATTTCTCGAAGCGATTTTTTATCGCCTTAAACCAAACAGAATATGGTTGATAGAGCCACCACTTAAGCGGTACCCGCCCATGATACTGTCGGACTACTGCCATCGCTTCACAGTAATGCGCTACACGCTGTGTACTGGTCTTGGTATCACAATGCTCGCGATTCACAGCAATCCACTCATCAACAAACTGTAATTCACCACAGGCCTTATATAGTCGCCACCATAGATCATAATCCATTGCCATATGAAAATCGGGCTGCAATCCACAGACCTGCTCCCAGGCCGAACGGCGCATTAATGTCGCAGGCTGCGAAACAATACAGCGCTGTGCAAGCCTGCGCTCACTAAATGCCTCTACCCAGACCGGGCTTCGCTTACCGTCCCTTTCCCTGATATTCAACGCCCGGCCATAAGCTGCTGGTGCTCCTGGAACGGCGTCAAGGGCGTTGAGCAATGCTCTTAATCCGCCCTCAAGAAAATAATCATCGCTGTTCAACCAGCAAACATAGGGGGCCGTACCCTTGGCAATACATTCGTTGATTGCCGCTGCCTGCCCCGAGTCCGAGTGGCTCCGCCACCCAGACAACTTGGACTCCCAACGCTTGATGATCTCAACCGAGTTGTCGCGTGATCCGCCATCTGCGATGAATACCTCGACCGGCACATCGCTGGAAAAAATTGACGACAACGCCGCATCCAAGAACTGCCCCTGATTGTAGGAAGGCACAGCAATGGTTACCAAGGGAGGTGACAAATCACTGCCTCCTGCTGATCAAGAAATCTGCATAGGCACAAGACAATCCCCGCTCAAGGCCAACAGTCGGAGTCCACCCCATAGAGCGTAAGCGACTGACATCCATTAGCTTACGAGGAGTGCCGTCTGGCTTGGATGCGTCGAACTTGATAGCCCCGGTGTAACCAACGACTTTGGATATCGCATAGGCTAGCTCGAGGATCGTCAAATCCTCGCCACAACCTACGTTGATGTGAGATAGCGTCGGCTCCGTTGTTGCCTCATAAGCGGCCTTGTCCAGCCCCATGACATGCAAGCTCGCTGCCGCCATATCATCGACATAAAGGAACTCCCGCCGGGGGGTGCCACTACCCCAGATTTCCACTACAGGCGCAGCGGACTCCTTAGCCTCGTGAAACCGACGTATGAGCGCGGGTATCACATGGCTATTCTGGGCATGGTAATTATCCCCGGGACCATAAAGATTCGTCGGCATAACGCTTCTGAAATCAGTCGCATACTGACGATTGTAAGACTCACAAAGTTTTATGCCGGCAATTTTCGCGATAGCGTAAGGCTCATTGGTTTGTTCAAGCTTTCCGCTTAGCAATGCGTCTTCACGCATGGGCTGCTCTGCAAGGCGTGGGTAAATGCAACTAGATCCAAGGAACAGCAGCTTCCTTACACCCGCACGCCAAGCCTCATGAATAATGTTGGCCTCAATCATCAAGTTTTCGTAAATAAACTCTGCCGGATAGGTATTGTTGGCATGGATGCCGCCCACCTTTGCCGCCGCCAAGTAGACTTGATCCGGATGCTCGGACTCAAAGAAAGCCCTCACCTGCTGCTGATCGCAAAGATCAAGCTGCTCCCGATTACGTGTGATCAGGTTCGTAAAACCTTGCGCGCTAAGCGCACGCAGGATGGCTGAGCCCACCATCCCGCGATGACCTGCCACATAAATTTTTGGATTATACGGCATGGGGCATATTACTCGTGATAGTTGAAGGCTTTATACCCACGACTCTTGACCAGTTCATCCCGCTCGGCAGACTTCAAGTCTTCCCTGACCATTTCGGATACCAGTTCGGCGAAGGATGTCTTCGGTGTCCATCCCAGCTTGTTTTTGGCGTTCGAAGGATCGCCCAGCAGCGTTTCAACCTCCGCTGGACGGAAGTAGCGAGGATCGACGGCAACGATGCATTTACCATCGGCGTCGTAACCTTTCTCATCGACACCCTCACCTTTCCAGGTGATAGCAATTTCCAGCTCCTTGGCGGCAGCATCAACAAAGTCGCGTACGCTGTACTGAACACCGGTAGCAATGACGAAATCTTCCGGCTTTTCCTGCTGCAGCATCAACCACTGCATTTCAACGTAATCGCGGGCATGACCCCAATCGCGCTTGGAGTCGAGATTGCCGAGGAACAAGCAGTCCTGAAGTCCGAGCTTGATACGAGCAAGCGCCCGGGTAATCTTGCGGGTAACGAAAGTTTCCCCTCGAATCGGGGACTCGTGGTTGAACAGGATACCGTTGCATGCATACATACCGTAGGCTTCACGGTAGTTGACAGTAATCCAGTACGCATACAGCTTGGCAACCGCATACGGACTACGCGGATAGAATGGAGTGGTTTCCCGTTGTGGGATCTCTTGCACCAGCCCGTAAAGCTCTGACGTGGAAGCCTGGTAAAAGCGCGTCTTTTTCTCAAGACCAAGGATTCGGATGGCCTCAAGAATACGCAGTGCGCCCAGCGCGTCGGAGTTTGCAGTGTACTCAGGTTCTTCGAAACTGACGGCTACATGGGACTGCGCCGCGAGGTTGTATATCTCGTCAGGCTGCACCGACTGAATGATCCGGATAAGGCTAGTGGAATCGGTCAAGTCACCATGATGGAGAATGAAGTTGCGATTTTCTACATGAGGGTCCTGGTACAGATGGTCGATACGATCCGTATTAAACAGCGACGTTCGCCGCTTGATACCGTGGACCTCATACCCCTTACCAAGAAGCAACTCGGCCAAGTAGGCACCATCTTGACCGGTAACGCCCGTAATGAGTGCAACTTTCATACAAATCCCTCAAATTGTTTACTTGCCACTTGCAACAGCACGTAAGATTTTTCTATCAAAATAAATGTGTTTAAGCAGAAAGCACATATGCCGAAACGGCATAAGTAGTCGAGAATAAAGACTTGGGGCATAGCGCGAACGCATCTGTCGCATCTCCTTTACTCCCACCTGGGCGTAGTGACTGCTGGTTTTCTGAGCCTCATGCACCCTGAAAGCACCGAGAAAATCAGGAAGATGAGAAAACCTCGCATCCACATTGACAAAACGCAACAATAGATCCCAATCCAAGGCAAAAGCTAGTTTATCATCAACAAAACCCCCTGCGCGAGCCCACAGAGAACGGCGCCAGAACAACGTCTCCTGGGGCACATAGTCAACGTGTCGCAACAACGTTGCATCGTGCCCAGGAAGCACCCAGCGCCCCACAAGAAGATCGTGCTCATTGATAATCAACCGATTACCGTATACAACTTCAATGTCTGGATTACTATTGAAAAACGCCCCGACTCTGGCGAGTGTTCCAGGCATTAATACATCGTCCGAGTTTAAGTAGCACATTATTTCCCCGGAAGACTTCAGAAATCCTAGATTGATTGCATCCGCCTGCCCGCGATCCTTCTCTGAGTAAAACTTCAACTGCGGAGATACAAAACCATTAACAACTTCTGCCGTTTCATCATCCGAACATGAGTCTTGAACTATATACTCAAGCTGCGGATAACCCTGCTCCAAAACGCTGCGAATTGTACGCCCAATGAATTGCCCCTGTTGAAATGAAGGCGTTACAATCGATATGCTAGGAAAATCACCATTACCAGGGAGAGACCTCATCGGTTGCTGCGCTAAGACCAGGGACTCTGGCGAAGTCTGAAACAACACGCCAAGCTTGATCCCTAGCAACTTGCGAATCCTTACCCCCCAGGAGCGTTCCTGACTCATTCTCTCATCCTCCCGCCCTTCACCCGACAATGCTGACTCTCACTGCCGAACCAACATTGGCAATTCCATAGAAGGGCTGTGCACTGAAGCCCAAATGCCCCTTAGGAACAATAGAAAAAGATGCTGCGCCGGACAGCACACAATGCCGAGCTGATGACGACTCGATTTCGGCCATTGTGGAGCTGGATATTTTCTCAAATAGTAGAGTTGGCCAAGTTGCAAAACCAAGGTCAAGCAAGTATTCGCCCGCAGAAAAGTCTAGAGGGATATCGTACACCACACGGAGCAGTTGGCCATCCTTGATTCGCTTAGGTACAGGGGAACCACATTGACCGGAGTTACGTCCATGAACGATGACGCCGCGGTCAGTACGAACCACAAAACCTGCAACGGGTGTCTCTAGGTCGGCCCGAGCTCTGAATTCAGCATGAACCCTTAGCGTATCGAACTGGTGAAAAACCTGCCTTGCTTCGTCCTGCGCATTCGTCAACGCAATCCGAACGCATTCGATCAGACCATCACCAGTTTGTTCCCGCTGGGTTGTATCTATGTATGCTTCTTGTGGCCAGGCGGGTGCATCACCTACTTCAACTTCGTTACTGATATCGGTCATATGCGCAGCCGCTTCATTCAACCTGGCAGCGTCTTCATTGATTAGTTTACGCGCATTGACGTGACCGAGAGCATAGTAGCGGTTAATCGCCTCAGTCGCATCACCGAGAAAAACTGCCTCGCCACGATGCAGGAGTAATACTTGATCACAGTAGTGCATCACATCGTCCATACTGTGAGTCACCAAGATGACAGTACAACCTTTATCCCTGAGCCTTTCAAGCCGCTCATAACACTTTAATCGAAAGAAAATATCACCAACGGCCAACGCCTCATCAACAATAAGAACATCTGGATCGATGCAGGCCTGGACAGCAAAGGCAAGCCTTACAAACATACCGCTGGAGTAGGATTTGACAGGACTGTCAATAAACTCCCCTATATCTGCAAAAGCTTCGATCTCAGGAAAAACCTGTTCAAACTGTTTACCGGATATCCCTAATATCTGCGCATTCAGTCGTGCATTTTCCCTACCGGTGAACTCCGGGTTAAAACCAGCCCCCAGTTCAAGCAAGGCAGCTACACGCCCTGTAACCGAAACACTCCCGGTGGAAGGAAGAAGAATGCCGCTAATTAGTTGCAGCAGCGTCGATTTACCACTGCCATTTTGCCCGATTATCCCTAAAAATCGACCACGGGTAATATCGAACGACAAAGGCTGAAGCGCCTGAAAATATTCCTGCTTCTTACTGCCATTAAACAGCAAACCTCTAATTCGCTGCATCGGCGTCTTGAAAAGAGCGTACCGTTTAGAAACGTTATCAACTCGAATAGCGAATTCAGAGGACATCGGCAAACCCTGCCCGCATTCTATAAAAAACAAAATAACCGAAGGCTGCCGCCAGCAGTGCGAAAGCGGCATACACGCCTAACGACGCCCACTGCACAGGATCATTTGAAAATAGCAATGTCCGCACAGTCTCAACTGGAATGGTTAACGGGTTGATATTCAACAACCAACGAAACTCTGACGGCACCATCTCCGCCGGATAACAGATAGGGGCGGTAAAGAGCATAATAGTCGCAAGACTACTGGTAATTTGTGACAAGTCGCGAAAAAAAACTCCGATCGCAGACAACAGCCAGCCGACACCAAGTGTAAGCAGCACCAACAAACCAATAGGTATCGGCAGCAGCAATATATTCAAGCCGTGGAAGCCCAAGTAATACAGGGAGGCCGCCAACAGAATAACGAAACCAATAAATATTCCAACTGCAGTACTACCAACAGTTATAACTGGGAGAATTTCCAGCGGAAAAATAACTCGCTTGACGTAGGACGTATTACTTACAACCAGCGAAGGGGCGCGAACCATCGTATCTGCCAATAACCCATGCAGTAAAATGCCGCAAAACAACAGAAGCCCAAAGGGGACCTCCTGTCCGTCCGGCGTCTGTAGTCCCCACCGCGAGCGCAAAACGACCTGAAAGACGAAGCCATACAACATCAACTGAATCAGCGGCTGACCAACAATCCAAAGCCCGCCAAGAAAAGAATTCTTATAGCGCATAGAAATATCACGCAAGGTCATCTGCACGATTAGCCCCCGGTTACGGGTCAACGAGCGTATGCCCAACATAAATCCAGTATTCAAGTTCTTCCCCTCTCGCTGGACTCGCATGGTGCGGTCGCTGAATTCGCCATCACTGCGGCAACAACCCCCATAAAGGACTCGGCAAACTGCCTTTGGAAGGAACTATAGTCAACAGGAACGCGAGGAGGATCAATGTTCGCATATTTTTTTAGCAATCCAGCCAACTCTGTCGCCTCTCGAGGGTTGAAGAACTCGATATTATCCTTGGTTTGTTCAACATTAGCCGGGATATCAGCAGCCAATACGTACTGAGATAGAGACTTGGCATCCTCGATCACGGTCGACCAACCTTCGAATAGTGAGGGCTGCAGAACACAAATTGCGCGCTGAAAAACAACCATCTGATCAGCGCGCGGTATGAAACCGAGAAAACGGATATTTTCCGTCAAATCATAACGCGCCACGAGCTCTTTAAGCTGTTGAGTATGGTCCGGTGCACGATGGTCATGCTCCTTACCCGAAAAAGCAACAACCACACTTATACCCTGCTGCTTAAGTTGATGCACAGCCTCGATTACCAACTCGTGGTTTTTGTGAATCCAAAACTGATTCGGGCAATAAAAATATCTTTCCGGCAAGGCATAACGACTGAGAATCTCAGCCTGATCATCAGCAAGCACAGGCGGCTCAAATGTCGCAAATTGCACAACATGCTTATTGACCGACGCTTCGGGATAAAAACATTCAAAATCATGCTTCGCAGCATGACTACTGAAAACAATATGCTGGTAATTGTTGAAATACCCACGGTGCTGCTGCTCACGCGCAGTCAACTCCGCCTCACTGAAAAACTCAGGAAGACGCTTGTCTTGAAAATCAGGAATCCAGCATACCGTCTGTTGAAGTTTACTATCAATGGGGTACGGAAAAATGACATCGAAACTAACTTTCTTTTTTTTGAATCCTGGCATGAGCCATGACAGCAAACGCGCTTTTCTGGAAATACCGCCATCAGCACCGCTGATCAACTCCGGCCTAATCCAACTGAGACGCGAATAGCCCGTGGTACTCTTGATAAATTCGAAAGACTTTTCCGAATGACTGACAACCCAGACGTCCGGCCTGCGCTTCGCATCAATTAGCCCTAATGCACTAATCAAATTTTTAATATAATACGTCCCGCCAATCCAGCTCTCGTCGTAGTTGAACGGTATACCAATTACTGGACGCTTTGACACAAGACTCTCCTAAAACCCTAAAATCCTAAACAATAAAGAAAATTTTGAAAAACCACCCCCCCTATTGAACGCCCGCCATCCACCGAGCAACTTCTGCCAAACCTTGTTTCAAACTATAGGCCGGGGTAAAACCTATGCTATTCAAATAAGATACGTCAGCTTGCCAACAGGAAGGATCTCCTTGGCGGCCAGCACCGGAGAACATGATATCTCGCTTAAAATTCAGCGCCTCAAGTAATGTTGAAACCGCATCTGCAATTGTCGAAGCCTCTCCGTTGGCCACATTGACGGCACGCGCATCAAAAACCGCATGTTGTATCAAAGTATCAACACAGACAGCAATGTCGTCTACGTAAATAAAGTCTCGCGTTTCCAGGCCCGTGCCAAATAGCTCGATTTGCTTGTTGCTAGCCAGCGCCTTTTGGTAGACGTCCCAGAATATCTGTTTTTTCAAACCTGGCCCATAAGCAGAGAATACCCTCAGCGACAGACTCTGTACCTTATATAATGCATGGTATTCTTGGCAGGCCAACTCTGCGCTTCTTTTATGCCAGCCGTAGGGCGACAAGGGTGCTATATCAGCAGTTTCACTGATGGGCGAAGCCAGCGGATTTCCATAAACTGCTGCACTGGAAAAATGAATAAATCGAGTCTCTGGTGAAACCAGACGGATAGCTTCAAGCATCTGAATTACGCGTAACGTATTCAGTGTGTAGTCGTTAAATGGAGTATCAAAGGAGGCTGGGACACTAGCCGCGCCTGTGCAGTTGATACAGACATCCGGCGACTGAGAAGCAAACAGCTTTTGAAAGTCCGGTTGATCCGGGCTGAAAACCTCGCAATCATCAGTGCCCTGCCTGAAAATATCAGCCTTGGCAACCTGATACCCCAATTGCTCGAGCTTTGTGACAAGGCGCCGACCGATAAAGCCATACGCACCCACTACGAGAACTTTCATGCGCTTTCCTTATTCACTGCGATAAAGGAATATGGACGCCCGGAGATACTTGATTCATCCAGTAACAAGGCAGCTTCTTGACTGTGAGGATAGAAGTTTATCGGGCTTTCCTTGAACGCATATTGTTTAGCCAGTCGCATACCTGCAGCTTCAATAAATGCACAGTACTCTTCTGCCGTGTATGCATTTTCACCTCCAGTATATTTCTGGAGTGCATGCCCTTCCAAGAAACGTTCCTTATCCTCATCGTCAAAAATAACATGTTCTCTGACGAACATAGCCACACCCTTTTCACTGAGTAAGCTACTGACCTTTTTCAACGCCATGACAGGGTCATGGAAGTGGTGAACGACTTGACGACAGTAGACAATGTCATAGGTACCTGTCGGCTGGAACTGTTCGATTGTCGCCTGGCGAATGTCAACACGCGTCATGACCGTCGAATCAAGTAACTCATTAGCAACTTGCGACAGGTTTCTAGCCCCCTGGACCCCTGCAATGGTATCGCCAGACGGTTCTGCGAGGGTAACGTGATACCCTTCTAGCGCCAACGCAACCGACATAACACCACCAGCACCACCAATATCTAGAATTGTCTTTGCCTCAGGTGCACGCTTTTTGATTTCGGCGAGTGTTGAGCGAAACTCTTCGCTATCACGAAATCTGAGCAGGGAAGCGAAAAGATCAGACGAAAGGTAGGAGTCCTCCAACATTTGGCGGCTGGAAGGGTCAGCTTGTAACGCGTGAATAATCTCCTCCCACTCCCAGTGCTCCCGCGGAACCAGCGAGACAAATCGGGCCGGCGAACCTGCAAAAATACAGTAGTCAGGAACATTTTTGGTCACCATTGACCTGGCGCCAATCACCGCCCCCTTACCGATTCGTACCCCCTTCAGAATAGCAGTCTCAAAACCAATCCAGACGTTATCCTCAATGTGAATCGGCGCGCAAGCCACTTGTGACCAATCCTTGTAAGCCCCCATGCGATTGGCATCGACGCCGACTTTCCAGTCATATGCATCATTGGCACGCACATCTGGATTTAAAGAGTGAGCATCGGAATCCATCAGGGTGCAGTCCCAGGACAACATCACATTATCGCCAATATGGATGCCTTGTTCCTGAGTACAAATAATCTTGCATCCACCGCCGATCGAGCTTTTGCTGCCAATGGTGATAGATCCCAGCCCTCGCTCAAAGACAAAAGTTCCACCTATATGACTGTAATCTCCAACTGTTACATAGGGGCGATCTTCGATTTTCACCCGCACATCAATGTACAGTGGTTCTAACCGCACACCTTCGCCAGCCTGCAGAAATCGGCGGCCACTGGTATCGACACCAGCATGCGATTGGCGACTCAAAATAATCTGCTTGAGTCGAACTATCTTAACCATTATACGATGAGAAAGAGCAGCACGAACTCTTTGCAAAAAACGCTTGGCGCCTGCTGGGCTATAGCGATTTCTGAAAGCGTGAAGTTTGTAAGCTTTTTCTATTAATGCCGGATCACCGGCCTGAGCGGCCTCGCCAAAGGCCTGAACTACCCAGTCACCATGCTTTCTGGCAAAATCTACATCCGTTGGTTCCAGATCAACTTTAAGTCGGGACAGAAATGCATGCCGGTATTCCTCCGCAACATGAGCTTGATAGAAGTTAACTGGAAGAATATAGGTCGATACAACCGGAGCCAATGCATCGTATTGCCCAAACCGTTTGAACAACTCAAGACACTGTTTCCTGATGGTGAGGAAATCAAATGCTTTCTGATCGTTGGTTTTAGTGGTAGAGGTTGCGCGCTGGTAGTAGGCATAGGAAATACCACCATCAACATATACTTTATTCGCTGTCAGCATCAGGTGAATAGCAAACGGGTGGTCCTCATAGAAGACACCCTGTGCAAATGTAATACCGTGCTCCAACAGGTGCACTCGCTTGGATATCAAGCGCCATGGAGGCGTATTCCAACAAGAAACTGCAGCAAACACCGAAACATCATCTGTCGGATTGATAATAGTGCCAGACAAATGCGAGGGCACAAGACTGGACGGGACAGCCGGATGTCCATCGTAGACAAACTCGAAATTGACCAGCAAAACATCTGGCACTTGCTGCTCAAGGATCCGACTAAGCCTGGACAGCACCGAAGGGAGAATCCAATCATCGCTGTCGACGAACCAGATATATTCACCTCTCGCCTGCGCTATCCCGAACGTGCGCGCCGCTCCCTGACCCGCATTTTCCTGACTGAAGACCCTAACCCGGTCATCTTTAGAAGCAAATGAGTTCAGAATGGACTGGGTGGAATCAGTGGAGCCATCATTAATAACAATGACTTCAAAGTCTGAGAAAGGCTGTTCAAGAATTGAAAAAAGGCACTTTTCGATACAATCTTGAGCATTGTACGCAGGAACGATAAATGAGATTTTCATAGAATGATTATTCAACTAAATAGTGCGGCAATTCGACGAACAATCTGGGAAGCCCGACTAACACCCGGCAGTAATTTCATCTTCCTTCTTATTACCGACTCTATTAGAACCTCACCCTGCCGGGGGTGAAGCCGTAGTGCGTCATTAGCCGCAACCATCAATTGTTTATTATTCGAATGCCGGGACAATACGGATGCCACTTGAGAACCATCAGACCAACCTCGAACAGCTCGAAAGAGAATTTCAGCGTCCTCCGTTGACAACATTGGGAAATTGCCAACAATTACCGCATAGGTCTCCTTCATAATTAGCTCATCATTTGTTGATGAGGTACCACTCAGACTGAAATGAACAATTGTCTTGTCGATATATAAACAACTGCAGCCGAGGCGAATGGAGCGATGAACCCATTCCGCATCTGCACATATGCGATAGTTGATATTATATGGACCGACTGAAGCATAGGCCGCAGACGTTACAAACATGGCATTATGACAAAAGGGAATACCACTCAGTAACGCACCAGGCCCAAACCGCTCGTCCTTTCTAAGCTCACCCTGACCGTCCAGCGCCACTAATAACGCAGGGCCAGCAACGATATCCGCATGCTCCGCCTGCCAGGCATCGTTAACTGCTCGAAATGCGCCTGCGGCGAACTGATCGTCGGAACCAATAACGCAGATCAGTTGCCCGGTGGCCCGTGCCACTCCCTTGTTGATTGCATCATAAATCCCTTTGTCCGGCTCACTAATAACTATGCAGTCTGCGACTGCATTGCGCTCGACCACCGCCAGCGTGTCGTCCGTAGAAACGCCGTCCACGATGACAATCTCAACGTTGGGCCATTGCTGCATGGTGATGGACTCAAGCGTGCGCTGGACAGTCGCAGCAGAGTTGTAAGTCGGGATGACAATGCTGAATCGAGTCGGAGTGTTCAATGCTGGCATTTCAGTTTTCTACTCGGCCATATTGATCACTGAAGCGTACGATGTCGTCCTCGCCAAGGTAATCGCCACTCTGTACTTCAATCAGAACAAGGTCGATCACGCCCGGATTCATCAATCGGTGTTTGTGACCAGCCCGGATGAACGTGGACTCATTGGAGTGGAGCATCAGCTCTTCGGTATCATTCACGACTGTCGCCGTACCGCTAACAACAATCCAGTGCTCGCTGCGGTGATGATGCATCTGCAGTGACAGCGATGCCTTGGGTTTTACAACAATACGCTTGATCTTGAAACGTTCGCCGCTCTCCAACGTAGTGTAAGTTCCCCACGGCCTGTGCACTGTGCGGTGCAGTAAGTGTAGATGATGCCCTTTAGCCTTGAGTTGCCCTACGATGTTTTTCACCTCCTGCGCGTGATCTTTGTGGGCAATGAGCAAGGCGTCAGGGGTGTCAACTACCAACAGGTCTTCGACACCAACCAGAGCAGTAAGACGATCTTCGTTGTTGACGTAATTGTTGCGCGAATCGTGTGAAAGCACTTCGCCCTCAAAACGGTTACCCGACTCATCCGAAGCGGTGAGGTCACTGACAGCAGTCCAGGAACCGATATCGCTCCAGCCGATGTCGCAAGGAATGGTCGCCACCTTGTCGGATCGCTCCATCAAGGCATAGTCAATGGAGATGTCCGGGACTTTGGCGAAGGCTTCGCCGTCGAGTGCAAGGCAACTGTAGCCAGCTGAGCTAGCCCGACGCGAGCTTTCCAGTGTGTGCGCAACTGCTTCCAGGACGTCTGGCGCGTGCTTCTCCAGTTCATCCAGCACAGTGCCGACGCGGAAACAGAACATGCCCGAGTTCCAGAAATAATTGCCGGCGGCAATGTAGGACTCTGCTGTCTTGAGGTCAGGTTTCTCAACGAAACGCTCGACCTTGAGGCCACCTTCAAGGCTTTCACCTTTGGCCGCTTCGATATAGCCGAAACCGGTTTCAGGATACTGCGGCTGGATTCCGAAAGTTACCAGCCAGCCTTGGGCAGCGAGCTCGACAGCCCTTTTGACTGCACCGGAGAAGGCCTGCTCGTCCTGAATCAAATGGTCAGCTGCCAGCACCAGCATGTGGGCATCCGGACCATGGATCTCTTTGAGCTGCAAGGCAGCAGCAGCAACGGCCGCCGCCGTATTACGACCGAAAGGTTCAAGAATGTAACTCTGCGCAAGGCCGCTGCTATTTATTGAGCGATACTCGTCTTCCGTTTTGAACAGAAGTTCGCGATTAGTGACTGTCAGCACTTCCACGACGCCGTCCAGGGCGGACGCTCGCAAGAAAGTCTTTTGGATTAGATTCTGCCCATCAGGCAATGTCATGAATGGCTTTGGATGAGCCTCACGGGAAACTGGCCACAAGCGGCTACCAACGCCACCGGATAGAATTACCGGGATCAATTCCATACTTGAATCCTTAATAGCCACTCTATGATTGCTGAATCATGGAGTTGGCACCAGTCATACTTATGATCGCCATCACCGCAAAGACGCAGCAAAAGCTCTTATACGTGCATGCTCAACGACTTGCCCAGCTACCATTCCATAGGTTTTAAGCGCAAGGACTGCACGTAGAATATCAGAGAATACTCGTCGAGGCTTGCGCCGTCACACGGCACAATAGGTGACATTTGATAGCATTTAACGACAGCGCAATCGTATTGCCTGAGCCGACAATCCATCCTTCTCAAACACTGACATCGTCACAAGCAATTTCGACACATCGCGTAGGAAACAATACCAAGGCTATGAGTGTTCGTTCTCACCCCTCTGAACGAACGCAACCAGACGCTGACCTGTTTTAACTGTATGAGCGGCTGGACGTCAGGAAAAGCACTAACGACAACCTGAATCCGGCGAGAAGCCTGGAAGCGCTACCGCCATTGGCAACACCTTTCCACCTAACCGTTTTTTAGCCTGGGCCGTCGCTTCGCAACGATAAAACCCAGAATCGGCCCCACGACCAACCCCACCAGCAGTGCCATTAGCACAAAAATGGAAACCGGAAGCTGTGGCAACGACCACCCCAAGAACACCAGCGCCACTGGCTGCTGATTTTCCAGGACAAAAAACAGAACCCCGAGAACGACCACGAGGATGAATAAGACACACAGTAACCGCTTAAAGTTCCGCACACGCCACCCCTGCAACAGACGCAATCAAACGTCGTGTTCTTCTTCCTCGTTCACCCGATCCCGCAACTCCTTGCCCGGCTTGAAATGCGGCACGAACTTGCCATCGAGACTGACCGACTGGCCGGTCTTGGGGTTGCGCCCTACCCGCGGTGCACGGTAGTGCAAAGAAAAGCTACCAAAGCCACGGATCTCGATGCGATCTCCAGTCGCCAGGCACTGAGACATCTGTTCAAGCATAGTCTTGATGGCCAGCTCGACATCCTTGGATGAGAGCAGCCCTTGATGGGTGACAATACGTTCGATCAGCTCCGACTTCGTCATATTTTTCCCTTCTTTATCAAGCAGCTAGATCATTGCTTCATTGTTTTTAGCATGACCTGAGGGATTTGAACAGGGTGGTTATTGACTTAATCAAGGTTTCTTGTATTGCCCCTTCAAGGAAAAAACATGGCACTTTGCCTGTAACCTTGCCAAAGCCAGCCAGCACAAGGGTTACAGCGGTAAACGCAACCTAGGACAGCGGCAAATCGCAGGCACAAAAAAGGGCGACCGAAGTCGCCCTTTTTTTGATCCAAGCAGAACTTAGTTCTGTTTGGCCATTGCCTGACGCAGCAGCGCGGCCATGGTGGTATCAGCAGCTTCCGGAGCAGTTTCTTTCAGGCTCTGGATAGCTTCTTTCTCTTCAGCGTCGTCTTTCGACTTGATGGAGAGGCTGATGACACGGCTCTTACGGTCAACGCTGATGATCTTGGCTTCGATCTCTTCGCCTTCCTTCAGGACGTTACGCGCGTCTTCAACGCGGTCACGGCTGATTTCGGAAGCTTTCAGAGTGGCTTCGATGTCGTCGGCCAGGGTGATGATAGCGCCCTTGGCGTCAACTTCTTTAACGATACCTTTGACGATAGCGCCTTTGTCGTTGACAGCAACGTAGTTGGAGAACGGATCGTCTTCCAGTTGCTTGATACCCAGGGAGATACGCTCACGCTCTGGATCTACGGACAGGATCACGGTGTCCAGCTCGTCACCCTTCTTGAAGCGACGTACGGCTTCTTCGCCCACTTCGTTCCAGGAGATGTCGGACAGGTGAACCAGACCGTCGATGCCGCCGTCCAGACCAATGAAGATACCGAAATCGGTGATCGACTTGATGGTGCCGGAGATCTTGTCGCCCTTGTTGAACTGGCCAGAGAAGTCTTCCCATGGGTTGGACTTGCACTGTTTGATGCCCAGGGAGATACGACGACGCTCTTCGTCGATGTCCAGAACCATGACTTCCACTTCGTCGCCGACTTGTACGACTTTCGAAGGGTGGATGTTCTTGTTGGTCCAGTCCATTTCGGAAACGTGTACCAGACCTTCCACGCCTTCTTCCAGCTCTGCGAAGCAGCCGTAGTCGGTCAGGTTGGTAACACGCGCCATGACGCGGGTGCTTTCTGGGTAACGAGCTTTGATAGCAACCCATGGGTCTTCACCCAGTTGCTTCAGGCCCAGGGATACACGGTTACGCTCGCGATCGTACTTCAGAACCTTGACATCGATCTCGTCACCAACGTTGACGATTTCCGATGGGTGCTTGATACGCTTCCAGGCCATGTCGGTGATGTGCAGCAAGCCATCAACGCCGCCCAGGTCAACGAATGCGCCGTAGTCGGTGAGGTTCTTGACGATACCTTTGACCTGCTGGCCTTCCTGCAGCGATTCCAGCAGAGCTTCGCGCTCGGCGCTGTTTTCGGCTTCCAGGACGCTGCGACGGGAAACGACAACGTTGTTGCGCTTCTGGTCCAGCTTGATAACCTTGAATTCCAGCTCTTTGCCTTCCAGGTGGGTGGTGTCGCGCACTGGGCGGACATCAACCAGGGAGCCCGGCAGGAACGCACGGATACCGTTAACGTCGACAGTGAAGCCGCCTTTAACCTTACCGTTGATAACGCCCTTGACCACTTCTTCGGCGGCGAAAGCTGCTTCCAGAACAATCCAGCACTCGGCGCGCTTGGCTTTTTCACGGGACAGTTTGGTTTCGCCAAAGCCGTCTTCGACCGCGTCCAGCGCAACGTGAACTTCGTCACCGACCTTGATGGTCAGCTCGCCAGCTTCGTTGTAGAACTGCTCGAGCGGGATGACGCCCTCGGACTTCAGGCCAGCGTGTACGGTAACCCAGTCGCCGTCGATGTCGACAACGATACCGGTGATGATCGCACCCGGCTGAAGATTGAGGGTTTTCAGGCTTTCTTCAAAGAGTTCTGCAAAGCTTTCGCTCATTTTAATTCCTGTAAATAAGGGCGAAACATACGCCCATCAGCCACATTCCAGACAATGTGGGTTTCGTTCATATAAAGGAAAGCTGACAGGACGTTGACTGGTGCCCCTGCCTGCTTCCCTGGTCATCAGGCGATATCGCGCAGGGCGAGCTCGCTCTTGATGCGTTCCAACACCTGCTCGATGGACAACTCCGTGGAATCCAGCTGAATCGCATCGGCCGCCGGTTTGAGCGGGGCCACTGCGCGCTGGGTGTCGCGCTCATCACGCGCACGAATCTCATCTAGCAGACTCGACAGACTAACATCTTCGCCTTTCGCCTTCAACTGCAAGTAACGACGGCGCGCCCGCTCCTCGGCGCTGGCGGTCAGAAAAACCTTCAAAGGCGCGTCAGGGAACACCACCGTGCCCATGTCGCGACCGTCGGCAATCAGCCCCGGTGCTTCCTGAAACGCCCGCTGGCGTTGCAGCAATGCGTCACGCACAGCGGGCAGCGAAGCAACTACGGAAGCCCCGGCACCTACCGTTTCAGTACGGATGACATTACTGACATCCTCACCTTCAAGAATAGTCTGTTGCAGCTTGCCCGGCTCCGCGGCGATGAACTGCACATCCAGGTGCGCAGCCAGCTTGACCAACAGTTCTTCGTTGGTCAGGTCAACGCCGTGATTGCCGGCAGCGAAGGCCAGCAAGCGATACAGCGCCCCCGAATCCAGCAGCTTCCAGCCGAGCTCACGCGCCAAAATACCAGCAACGGTGCCCTTACCCGAACCGCTTGGACCGTCGATGGTGATGACCGGTGCTTTCATGTTCACGACTTGCCCTCTTCTGCAACACGAATCCCGACTTCAGCGCACAGCGCCAGGAAGTTCGGGAAAGAAGTAGCGACGTTGGCGCAGTCGTGGATACGGATCGGTGCCGAAGCGCGCAGCGAGGCGACGCTGAACGCCATGGCGATACGGTGGTCGCCATGCCCGTGCACTTCACCACCACCGATCGGACCGCCGTCGATGATGATGCCGTCCGGGGTCGGTTCGCACTTCACACCCAGGGTCAGCAGGCCATCGGCCATGACCTGGATGCGGTCGGATTCCTTGACCCGCAGCTCTTCGGCGCCACGCAGTACGGTACGGCCTTCGGCGCAGGCTGCAGCAACGAACAGCACAGGGAACTCGTCGATAGCCAGTGGCACCAGATGTTCAGGGATCTCGATACCCTTGAGCCTCGCGCCACGCACGCGCAGGTCCGCTACAGGCTCACCGCCGACTTCACGCTGGTTTTCCAGGGTGATATCGCCGCCCATCAGCTTGAGGATATCAATCACGCCGGTACGGGTCGGGTTGATCCCGACATGCTCGAGCACCAGCTCCGAACCCTCGGCAATCGAAGCCGCAACCAGGAAGAACGCCGCCGAGGAGATGTCGGCTGGCACTTCGATATGGGTCGCGGTGAGCTTGCCGCCGGACTCCAGGGAGGCAGTCGGGCCGTCAACGTTAACGCTGTAGCCGAAACCACGCAGCATGCGCTCGGTATGGTCACGGGTTGGCGCCGGCTCGGTAACCGTGGTCTTGCCTTCGGCGTACAGACCTGCCAGCAGCAGGCAGGACTTAACCTGGGCACTGGCCATTGGCAGGGTGTAGGTCAGCGCCTTGAGCACATGGCCACCACGAATGGTCATCGGTGGACGGCCTTCAGCGGCAGTCTCGATCACCGCGCCCATTTCCCGCAGGGGATTGGCGACACGGTTCATCGGACGCTTGGACAGCGAGGCATCGCCGGTCAGCACGGTGTCGAACGGCTGCGCAGCAAGCAGGCCGGACAGCAGGCGCATCGAAGTACCGGAGTTACCCAGGTAGATCGGACCCGGCGGTGGCTGCAGACCATTGAGGCCAACGCCGTGAATGGTCACCCGACCATGGTGCGGGCCTTCGATGACCACACCCATGTCGCGGAAAGCCTGCAGGGTCGCCAGTGCGTCTTCACCCTCAAGGAAGCCTTCGACTTCAGTGGTGCCTTCGGCCAGGGAGCCCAGCATGATCGAGCGATGGGAAATCGATTTGTCGCCTGGTACGCGAATTCGGCCAGACAGTTGGCCACCAGGATTTGCCAGGAAAATCAGGTCGTTGGAGTTCATAGCGTCCACATAGGCCCGGCGGGCCAGGATTTTACTGAAATGCTCGCGGGCAACCCGGGCGCGTGTGAAAACGCCCAGCAATTGATGCCCATCCCCTGCATCGACCGCGTCGCGCAAGGCGTCGAGATCGCTGCGAAATGTATCGAGTGTGCGCAGAACAGCTTCGCGGTTGGCGAGAAATATGTCGTGCCACATGACCGGGTCGCTTCCGGCGATTCTTGTGAAATCGCGGAAACCTCCGGCAGCGTAACGGAAGATATCCAGGTTTTCATTGCGTTTGGCCAGGGAATCGACCAGGCCAAAGGCCAGCAAATGTGGCAGGTGGCTGGTCGCAGCCAGGACTTCGTCATGGCGTTCGACCTGCATGTGCTCGACATCGGCCTCCAGCGCACGCCAGAGCCGATCGACCAGCGCCAGAGCCTGCGGGTCGGTTTCAGCCAATGGCGTGAGAATTACTTTATGGCGTCGGAACAAGGCAGCATTGGAGGCTTCCACCCCGCTCTGCTCGGAACCGGCAATCGGGTGCCCGGGCACAAAGTACGCCAGCTGTTCGGCAAATGCCTCACGCGCCGCACGCACCACATTGCCCTTGGCGCTGCCGACGTCGGTGAGCACCGCACGCCCAAGGTCAAGTTGCGCCAGGCGAGCCAGGAGCTTTTCCATGGCCAGGATCGGCACGGCCAGCTGAATGACATCAGCGCCAATACAGGCAGCAGCCAGGTCCTCTTCACAGCGGTCGACCACCCCCAACTCCACCGCCAGCTTGCGCGACTGCGGATCCAGGTCGACACCGACCACCTCGCGGCACAAGCCGCTTTCGCGCAGGCCCTTGGCGAACGAGCCGCCAATGAGCCCGAGACCGACCACCACCAGACGACCGATAAGCGGCTCGACCTTGTTTACCACGACTTCAACCACGGAGCAGGACCCTATTCAAATCTGCATGCACGCCATTCATTGCCTCAGAGTACCGCTTTGGGATAAGACCCCAACACCTTGAGGGCCACGGCTTCCTGGCTGATTTGCTCCAGCACGGCCTTGATCAGCGGATCGCGATGATGGCCGATGAAATCGATGAAGAACACGTAGGTCCATTTACCGCTGCGCGACGGACGGGTCTCGATACGGGTCAGGTCGATACCGTTCTCGTGGAACGGCACCAGCAACTCGTGCAAGGCGCCCGGCTTGTTGCTCATGGAGACGATGATCGAAGTCTTGTCGTCGCCGGTCGGCGGCACTTCCTGGTTACCGATCATCAGGAAGCGCGTGGAGTTGTCCGGACGGTCTTCGATCTTCTCGGCCAAACGCGTGAGCCCATACAGACCTGCAGCCATGTCACCGGCGATAGCCGCCGAGTTCCACTCACCCTTGACCCGCTTGGCCGCCTCGGCATTGCTCGACACCGCAACGCGCTCGACGTTCGGGTAGTGGGCGTCCAGCCATTTGCGGCACTGCGCCAGGGACTGGGCGTGAGAGTAAATGCGGCTGATGCTGTCGGTCTTGGTGTTTTCACCCACCAGCAGGTGGTGGTGAATACGCAGCTCGACTTCGCCACAGATGACCATGTCGTGCTCAAGGAAGCTGTCGAGGGTGTGGTTGACCGCACCTTCGGTGGAGTTTTCCACCGGCACCACGCCGAAGTTGACGGCGCCGGCCGCCACTTCGCGGAACACCTCGTCGATGGCCGCCATCGGCTTGCTGATCACGGCGTGACCGAAGTGCTTCATCGCCGCGGCCTGGGTAAAGGTACCCTCAGGCCCCAGGTAGGCGATCTTGAGCGGCTGCTCAAGGGCCAGGCAGGAGGACATGATTTCGCGGAACAGACGGGCCATTTCTTCGTTGCCCAACGGCCCCTGGTTGCGCTGCATCACGCGCTTGAGCACCTGCGCCTCGCGCTCGGGCCGGTAGAACACCGGCGCCTCGCCTTCAGCCAGGGTCGCGGTCTTGACCCGCGCCACTTCCTGCGCGCAGCGGGCACGGTCACTGATCAGCTCGAGGATTTTCTCGTCGAGGCTGTCAATGCGCACCCGCAGCGCCTTGAGTTCCTGCTCCGACATCAGCCGTGCTCCTTCTCGAATTCCGCCATGTAGGCTACCAGCGCTTCCACGGCGTCCAGGCCCAGGGCGTTGTAGATCGAGGCACGCATGCCGCCCACCGAACGGTGGCCTTTGAGGTTGAGCAAGCCACGGGCATCAGCACCGGCGAGGAAGGCCTTGTCCAGGCGCTCGTCGGCCAGACGGAACGGCACATTCATCCACGAACGGGCATTGACGCTGATCGGGTTGCTGTAGAAGTCGCTGCTGTCGATAAAGCCGTACAGACGGTCTTTCTTGGCGCGATTGCGCTTCTCCATCGCCTCAACACCGCCCTGCTCCTTGAGCCACTCGAAGACCAGGCCCGAGAGATACCAGGAGTAGGTAGCCGGCGTGTTGTACATCGAACCGTTGTCGGCCGCGACCTTGTAGTCGAGCATGGTCGGGCAGCTGCTGCGGGCACGACCGATCAGGTCTTCACGCACGATCACCACCACCAGGCCGCTCGGGCCGATGTTTTTCTGGGCGCCGGCATAGATCAGGCCGAAGTCGGAGACGTCGACCGGACGCGAAAGGATGTCCGAAGACATGTCGACCACCAGCGGCACATCACCGGTCTGCGGCACCCAGTCGAACTGCAGACCACCGATGGTCTCGTTCGAGGCATAGTGCACATAGGCAGCGCCCGGCGTCAGGTTCCACTCGTTTTGACCGGGAATGCTCAGGTAATCGGAAGATTTGGCGTTGGCAGCAACGTTGATGTTGCCAAAGCGACGAGCTTCTTCAATGGCTTTCTTCGACCAGATACCGGTTTCGATATAGTCGGCAGTACCATTCTCAGGCAGCAGGTTCAGCGGAATTTCGGCGAACTGCTGGCTCGCACCCCCCTGCAGGAACAGCACCTTGTAGTTGGCGGGAATGGACATCAGGTCGCGCAGGTCCTGCTCGGCCTTCTCGGCAATGGCCACGTAGTCGTCGCTACGGTGACTCATCTCCATCACGGACAAACCCTTGCCATTCCAGTCCAGCATTTCGGCCTGGGCGCGCTGCAGGACAGCGTCGGGAAGCGCAGCAGGGCCTGCGCAGAAGTTAAAGGCTCGTTTGCTCACATCCACTCTCGCTCTGCTCATGATGTCCGTGGGGCCAGCCGGGCGGCGCGAAGACTGCACCACGCCGGCTACCCCACCAGGGTTACGCTACTGTATAGGTTATTCCTGCGGCGCCTCTTCGTCGCCAGCGGCCTGGGCCTCTGGTGATTCAACGGCGTCAGCATCGGCCTCGTAGTCCTCGTCGCCTTCCTCTTCGGATGGCTCCTGGACCCGCTCCAGACCCACCAGGGTCTCGTCGCTGGCCAGCTTGATCAGGGTCACGCCCTGGGTATTACGACCCAGGCTGGAGACCTCGCCGACACGGGTACGGACCAGGGTGCCCTGGTCGGAAATCAGCATGATTTCCTCGCCGTCCTGCACCTGCACGGCACCGACCAGGCGACCGTTACGCTCGTTGCTGACCATGGCGATAACGCCCTGGCCACCACGCTTGTACTCAGGGAACTCGCCGATTTCGGTACGCTTGCCATAACCACGCTCGGAGGCGGTGAGGATCTGGCTGCCCTCCTCCGGAATGATCATCGAGATCAGCTTCTGCCCTTCGGCCAGACGCATGCCGCGCACACCACGGGCGGTACGGCCCATGGCGCGGACGTCGGACTCTTTGAATCGAGTGACCTTGCCGGCGTCGGAGAACAGCATGACCTCACGCTCGCCATCGGTGATGGCCGCGGAAATCAGCACGTCGCCTTCGTCCAGTTCCAGCGCGATCAGACCGACGCTGCGCTGACGGCTGAAGGACTCCAGCGGGGTCTTCTTCACGGTACCGTTGGCGGTGGCCATGAAGATGAAGTGACC
This sequence comes from Pseudomonas alkylphenolica, assembly GCF_000746525.1. Classification (NCBI taxonomy): domain Bacteria; kingdom Pseudomonadati; phylum Pseudomonadota; class Gammaproteobacteria; order Pseudomonadales; family Pseudomonadaceae; genus Pseudomonas; species Pseudomonas alkylphenolica. The sequence continues at coordinate 1,516,705 of NZ_CP009048.1, read as the reverse complement.
TTCGGTGTACTCCTCGACCGGCAACATGGTCGAGATGTACTCGCCTTCGTCCAGCGGCAGCAGGTTGACCAGCGGTCGACCTCGCGCAGCACGGGAGGCTTCGGGAATTTCGTAGGTCTTGAGCCAGTACACCTTGCCCTTGCTGGAGAACAGCAGCAGCGTGGTGTGGCTGTTGGCGACCAGCAGGTGCGAGATGTAGTCCTCGTCCTTGACGCCGGTAGCCGACTTGCCTTTACCGCCGCGACGCTGAGCCTGATAGGCAGCCAGCGGCTGGGTCTTGGCGTAGCCGCCGTGGGAGATGGTCACAACCCGGTCTTCTTCCGGAATCATGTCACCCAGGGTCAGGTCCAGGCGCGCATCGAGGATTTCGGTGCGGCGCACGTCGCCGTATTCGGCGCGGATCAGTTCCAGCTCTTCGCGGATCACTTCCATCAGGCGCTCGGCGCTGTTGAGGATGCGGATCAGCTCACCGATCTGGTTGAGGATCTCCTGGTACTCGGCCAGCAGCTTCTCGTGCTCAAGGCCGGTCAGGCGGTGCAGACGCAGGTCGAGAATGGCCTGGGCCTGTTCCGGCGACAGGAAGTACTTGCCGTCACGCAGGCCGTACTGCTCGTCGAGGTTTTCCGGACGGCAGGAGTCGGCACCGGCGCGCTCGACCATGACCTGCACGGCACTGGATTCCCACGGCGTGCTGATCAGCGCTTCCTTGGCTTCCGACGGGGTCGGCGAAGCCTTGATCAGGGCGATGACCGGGTCGATGTTGGACAGGGCAACCGCCTGACCTTCAAGGATGTGACCACGTTCACGGGCCTTGCGCAGCTCGAACACGGTGCGACGGGTAACCACTTCGCGACGGTGGCGAACGAACGCCTCGAGCAGGTCCTTGAGGTTCAGGACCCGCGGACGGCCGTCGATCAGGGCAACGATGTTGATGCCGAAAACCGCCTGCAGCTGGGTCTGGGCGTAGAGGTTGTTGAGGATGACCTCAGGTACCTCACCACGACGCAGCTCGATGACGATACGCATACCGTCTTTGTCGGACTCGTCGCGCAGCTCGGTAATGCCTTCGAGTTTCTTTTCCTTGACCAGCTCGGCGATCTTCTCGATCAAGCGCGCCTTGTTAAGCTGGTAAGGCAGCTCGGTAACGACGATCTGCTGGCGGCCACCGACCTTGTCGATATCTTCGATGGTGGAGCGCGCACGCATATAAATGCGGCCGCGGCCGGTACGGTAGGCTTCGATGATGCCCTGGCGGCCGTTGATGATCGCGGCGGTCGGGAAATCCGGGCCCGGGATGAACTCCATCAGTTCATCGACCGTAATGTCGGCGTTGTCGATCAGCGCCAGGCAGCCGTCGATGACTTCACCGAGGTTGTGCGGCGGAATGTTGGTCGCCATGCCCACGGCGATACCGCTGGAACCGTTGACCAGCAGGTTGGGGATCTTGGTCGGCATGACCGCCGGGATCTGCTCGGTGCCGTCGTAGTTGGGCACCCAGTCGACGGTTTCCTTGTGCAGGTCCGCCAGCAGTTCATGGGCCAGCTTGGTCATGCGCACTTCGGTGTATCGCATGGCTGCGGCGTTGTCGCCGTCCACCGAACCGAAGTTGCCCTGGCCGTCGACCAGCAGGTAACGCAGCGAGAACGGCTGGGCCATCCGGACGATGGTGTCGTAGACCGCGGTATCACCGTGCGGGTGGTACTTACCGATCACGTCACCGACCACACGGGCGGATTTCTTGTACGGTTTGTTCCAGTCGTTACCCAGTTCGCTCATCGCATACAGAACGCGGCGATGCACGGGCTTCAAGCCATCACGCGCATCGGGCAGTGCACGCCCGACAATGACGCTCATCGCGTAGTCGAGGTAGGACTGTCTCAGTTCGTCTTCGATATTGACCGGGAGGATTTCTTTGGCCAGTTCGCCCATGAGAAGCCTGATTCCTTTTTCTGGTGAAACCTCGTCACATCCATATGGGACGAACGAAGCTCGCCGCTGCAAAGTGACTCCTTGCAACGACTTACGACAAATCAACGAGTTAAGCCATGGATCTGCGCAGTAAAGACAGCCCTACGGGGCTACCTTGGAAACCGTCGGATGTTACCACAATCGCCCAGACGGTGGGAGTGGGCTGCGGCACTACTACCCTACTGCTCGTCAGTAACGCCCGCCAGCCGCTCCAGCAGGCCGCAAGCGCGAGCCAATGACTCAATGCAAACGCTTGCGACACATCAATTGTGCCATCTTCACCGTATCCGGACGCTCGACGATGCCTTTCTCGGTCACGATCACATCGATCAGATCGGCCGGTGTCACGTCGAATGCCGGATTGACCGCCTCGACCCCGGCACCCAGCGGCTTGCCGTCAACCTCCAGCAGCTCGCTGACGCTCCGCTCTTCGAGCTGGATGTCTTCGCCGCTTTCCAGGTTCATGTCGATACTCGAACTCGACGCCACCACCATGAAGCGCACGCCGTGGTGCATGGCATTGACGGCCAGCTGGTAAGTACCGATCTTGTTGGCTACATCACCATTGGCCGTGATCCGGTCCGCGCCGACGATGACCCAGGTGATGCCCTTGGTCTTCATCAGATGGGCAGCGGCGGCGTCGGCATTGACGGTTACCGGGATGCCTGCCTCGGCCAATTCCCAGGCGGTCAGGCGCGAACCCTGCAGCCATGGCCGGGTTTCGTCGACATAGACCCGCTCGACCATGCCTTCCAGATAGGCGGCGCGGATCACCCCCAAGGCGGTACCGAAACCGCCGGTGGCCAGGGCGCCGGTGTTGCAGTGGGTCAGCAAGGCCTGTTCGTTGCCCTGGTGTTTGCGAATCAGTTCGACACCCAGCTGGGCCATGGTCAGGTTGGCCTCGCGATCACTGTCATGGATGGCAACCGCTTCGGCGGCCATGATTGCCGCAACGTCATCGCCCGCCTTGAGCCGCAACAAGCGCTCACGCATGCGATTGAGCGCCCAGAACAGGTTGGCGCCGGTCGGGCGGGAGTTGAACAACAGCTCGAAATCCTCTTCCAGGGCCATTTCCCAGTCGTCGCCTTCGGCCAGGCGCTGACGCACCGCCATGGCCAGGCCATAGGCAGCACTGATACCAATGGCCGGCGCACCGCGCACCACCATCGAGCGAATGGCTTGGGCCACTGCGGCGACATCGGTGCAGGCTTGCCAGGTCTGTTCGAACGGCAAAACGCGCTGATCGAGCAGGTACAGGATGCCATCACGCCAATCGATGGCTTTCACCTTCTCTGCTGCCAGCAGTTGATCGCGCATGCCTCACCCCATCATTCGGACATCAAAAGCGTACGATTATAGCGAGCCCCTGGCGTAGACGCTCGGGTATACTTCGCCCTCAGCCCAAGTGTCTCAGGGAAATCCCGCCATGCCCAAACCCGCTACGCCGCTCGACCTGCTGCTCCTGCCTAGCTGGCTGGTGCCTGTCGAACCTGCCGGGGTGGTATTGAAGGATCATGGCCTGGGCATTCGCGACGGGCAGATTGTTTTCATCGGCCCCAGGGCCGAGGCCGAGCGCTTCGTCGCCACCGAAACCCGCGAGCTGCCAGGCTGCCTGCTCAGCCCAGGGCTGATCAACGCTCACGGCCACGCGGCGATGACCCTGTTCCGCGGCCTGGCCGACGACCTGCCGCTGATGACCTGGCTGGAAGAGCACATCTGGCCTGCCGAAGGTCGCTGGGTCGATGAAGATTTCGTTCGCGATGGCACCGACCTGGCCATTGCCGAGCAGATCAAAGGCGGCATCACCTGTTTTGCCGACATGTACTTCTTCCCCAAGATCGCCAGCGAACGGGTGCACAACAGCGGCATCCGCGCGCAAATCGCCGTGCCGCTGCTGGATTTCCCGATCCCGGGCGCGCGCAACACCGAAGAAGCCTTGCACCTGGGCATCGAACTGTTCAGCGACCTGCGTCATCACCCGCGCATCACCGTGGCCATGGGCCCGCATGCGCCCTACACGGTGAGCGACGAGAACCTGGAGAAGATCCGGGTCATTGCCGAAGAGCTCGACGCACCGATTCACATGCACCTGCATGAAACCGCCTTCGAGGTCGAGCAATCGCTGGCCACCCGCGGTGAGCGCCCGCTGGCCCGCATCGCCCGCCTGGGCCTGCTCGGCCCGCGCCTGCAGGCGGTGCACATGACCCAGGTCAGCGACGAAGACCTGGCACTGCTGGTAGAAAGCAACACCAGCGTGGTGCATTGCCCGGAATCCAATCTCAAGCTGGCCAGCGGCTTCTGCCCGGTCGAACGCCTGTGGCAGGCCGGAGTCAATGTGGCGGTGGGTACCGATGGTGCAGCCAGCAACAACGACCTCGACCTGCTTGGCGAAACCCGCACCGCCGCCCTGCTGGCCAAGGCTGTGGCCGGCTCGGCCGCCGCGCTGGATGCCCACCGGGCACTGCGCATGGCCACCCTCAACGGTGCCCGGGCGCTGGGCCTGGAGACGCTGACCGGTTCGCTGGAAGTGGGCAAGGCCGCCGACCTGGTAGCCTTCGACCTTTCCGGCCTGGCCCAGCAACCGATTTACGACCCGGTTTCACAACTGATCTATGCCAGCGGCCGCGACTGCGTCAAGCACGTCTGGGTCGCCGGCAAGCAACTGCTCGACGAGCGCCGCCTGACCCGCATGGACGAACAGGCACTGCATGCCGCCGCCTGCGCCTGGGGCCAGCGGATCGGCGAGCGCAGCGAATAACCGGCCGGCAGCCGCGGCTGCCGGCCCGTGACACCTTTAATCAAAGTTTCAGAGGACCGTTCCATGAGCAACGTCGACCACGCCGAAATCGCCAAGTTCGAAGCCCTGGCCCACCGTTGGTGGGACCGAGAAAGCGAGTTCAAGCCGCTGCACGACATCAACCCGCTGCGGGTCAACTGGATCGACGAACGGGTCAAACTGGCCGGCAAGAAGGTGCTCGACGTCGGCTGCGGCGGCGGCATCCTCAGCGAAGCCATGGCCCAGCGTGGCGCCACCGTGACCGGCATCGACATGGGCGAAGCACCGTTGGCCGTGGCCCAGCTGCACCAGCTCGAATCCGGGGTAGAAGTCGAATACCGGCAGATCACCGCCGAAGCCCTGGCCGAAGAAATGCCCGAGCAGTTCGACGTGGTCACCTGCCTGGAAATGCTCGAGCACGTGCCTGACCCTTCATCGGTGATCCGCGCCTGCTACCGCATGGTCAAGCCGGGCGGCCAGGTGTTCTTCTCGACCATCAACCGCAACCCCAAGGCTTACCTGTTCGCGATCATCGGCGCCGAATACATCATGAAGCTGCTGCCGCGCGGCACCCACGACTTCAAGAAGTTCATCCGCCCTTCCGAGCTGGGTGCCTGGAGCCGCGAGGCCGGCCTGAACGTCAAGGACATCATCGGCCTGACCTACAACCCGCTGACCAAGCACTACAAGCTGGCCAACGACGTCGACGTCAACTACATGATCCAGACCCTGCGCGAGGAATGAGCATGCGCCTGAGAGCAGTACTTTTCGACATGGACGGCACCCTGCTCGACACGGCGCCGGACTTCATTGCCATCTGCCAGGCGATGCTCGCCGAGCGTGGCCTGCCTGCCGTCGACGACCAGCGCATCCGCGACGTGGTGTCTGGCGGTGCCAAGGCGATGGTTTCGGTCACTTTCAACCTCGATCCCGAGGCTGCGGAGTTCGAAGCCTTGCGCCTGGAGTTCCTTGAGCGCTATCAGCAGGGCTGCGCGGTACACAGCAAGCTCTACGACGGCATGGCCGAGCTGCTGGCCGATATCGAGAAAGGCAACCTGATCTGGGGCGTGGTGACCAACAAGCCGGTGCGTTTCGCCGAACCGATCATGCAGCAACTGGGCCTGGCCGAGCGCTCCGCTCTGTTGATCTGCCCGGATCATGTGAAGAACAGCAAGCCGGACCCCGAGCCGCTGATCCTCGCCTGCAAGACCTTGAACCTGGATCCGGCCAGCGTCCTGTTCGTCGGTGACGACCTGCGCGACATCGAGTCTGGCCGCGATGCCGGCACCCGTACTGCAGCGGTGCGCTACGGCTATATTCATCCGGATGACAACCCCAACAACTGGGGTGCGGATGTGGTGGTCGATCATCCGCTGGAGCTGCGAAAGGTGCTTGATAGCGCGCTTTGCGGCTGCTGATTTCGACAAGGATCGCGGGGCAAGCCCGCTCCCACCGAGGTCATGTAGAACCTGTGGGAGCGGGCTTGCCCCGCGAAAAAAGTCACCCTATTTTCACGAGGTAACCCCATGTTCGATTACTCCGCCCGCCCCGATCTGCTCAAAGGCCGGACCATCATGGTCACCGGCGCTGGTCGCGGAATCGGCGCAGCGGCCGCCAAGGCCTACGCCGCCCATGGCGCGACCGTGCTGTTGCTGGGCAAGACCGAAGCCAACCTGAGCCAGGTCTACGACGAGATCGAAGCGGCCGGCCATCCAAAGCCTGCGGTCATCCCGTTCAACCTGGAAACCGCCCTGCCGCATCAGTACGACGAACTGGCAGCGATGATCGAAAGCGAGTTCGGCCACATCGACGGCCTGCTGCACAATGCCTCGATCATCGGCCCGCGCACGCCGCTGGAGCAGTTGTCCGGCGACAACTTCATGCGCGTGATGCAGATCAACGTCAATGCCATGTTCATGCTCACCAGCACCCTGCTGCCGCTGCTCAAGTTGTCCCAGGATGCGTCGGTGATCTTCACCTCCAGCAGCGTCGGACGCAAAGGCCGGGCCTACTGGGGTGCTTATGGGGTGTCGAAGTTCGCTACCGAGGGTCTGATGCAAACCCTCGCCGACGAACTCGAAGGCGTGGCGCCGGTGCGCGCCAACAGCATCAACCCGGGCGCCACCCGCACCAGCATGCGCGCCCAGGCCTATCCGGGCGAAAACCCGGAAAACAACCCGCTGCCCGAGCAGATCATGCCGGTGTACCTGTACCTGATGGGCCCGGACAGCACTGGCATCAACGGCCAGGCGTTCAACGCCCAGTAAGCTCAGCCCTCGACCAGTTCCGCCTGGACACGGGCGGGCTGGCGCTGTTCCAGCTGCATGCAGCGCTCAAGGAACAGGTACATGTAGTCGTAGCTCTTGCACACAGCCCGGCGCAGCTCAGCCTGCAACGCCTGCGACGGGTTGTTACCGGCCAGGGTACAGACGATTTCCAGCGCCTCCCACGGGTGGGCGTCGTCGTACTGGGCATGCATCTTCAGCCACTTCATGGCGCGCTTGCGACCTTCCTCTGGAAAGCCCTGGGCATAGACGCCCGTCGAGCACACCACCGCCGACCATTCACCGGTTGCCCCTTCGATTGCGTAGTTGGTCGCTGCGACGGCCACCACCAGTGAATCCGCTGCACAGGTATGCCAGCACCAGTCGCTCAGGGCGTTGAGTTCGGTCGGTACGTCCTGGGCCTGCAGGTCCTCGAGGCTGACGCCATGGGCCTGGCTCCAGTACAGCCAGTAGTCGGCATGATTGAGCTCGACACGGATGTTGCGCATCAACCAGCGCCGCGCCATGTCTTCGCCGGGATGGCGTGCGTAGCGGGTCTTGGTCAGGTTCTTGGCCATGTACAGGGAGAACTGCTCGACCACCGGCCAGCCGCCAATCAGGTACTGGCGCATGGTGCGAGCACTGAGCCGGCCATCGCGCATGCGCTGATAAAGTTCGTGTTCGACTACCCGGCGCTTGCTCTCATGACAATCCTTGATCAGCTGCTGGGCCCAGAGCGGGTAACTGGTGGGGTCCATCAATGGACCGGTACGGATAAACGCGTCAATCACTGTCAGCTCCTTGTTCCTTGTGATTATCGTGCGGATCGTCAGCGAAAGGTCCCGGGGGCCTTGAACAGCAGGGGCCTGGCCGTAATCCGTTGGCGTTGCAAGCTGTCGCAGGTGAACACCTGCGGCCGCTCGATCAGGTACCCCTGGGCGTAATCGACGCCGATTTCCTGCAGGGCCTGTTCGATCAACGGCGTTTCGACGAACTCGGCAATGGTGCGTTTGCCCATGACATGGCCGATGTGGTTGATGACTTCAACCATAGCCCGATTAACCGGGTCGTCGAGCATATCCTTGACGAAACTTCCGTCGATTTTCAGGAAGTCTACGGGTAAATGTTTCAAATACGCGAACGACGACATCCCGGCACAGAAGTCATCCAGCGAGAACCGGCACCCCAGGCTTTTGAGTTCATTGATGAAGCGTATGGCGCTGCCGAGATTGGCAATTGCACTGGTTTCGGTGATCTCGAAACAGATCATCTGGGGCGGAATGGCAAACTCACCAAACAGCCGCCGCAGGTAATCGAGGAACTTGTCGTCACCGATACTGCTGCCAGACAGATTGATCGCGCACATGGCCAGCGGGCCGTCGCGCTGCTCGTCGAGGCACTGGCGAATGACCGTGAACACGCTACGCACCACCCAACGGTCCAGCGCGGTCATCAAGCCATAGCGCTCGGCGGCCGGAATGAAACTGTCCGGAAGAATGATCCGCCCGTTTTCATCCTGCAGGCGCAGGAGGATCTCGATGTGACCGGCACCGTCATCGGGCCCGAGGGCGGCGATTTCCTGGGCATACAGACAGAAGCGGTTTTCTTCCAGGGCCACATGCAGGCGTTGAATCCAGGCCATCTCGCCAAAGCGCATGGACAACTCGCTGTCGTCGGCATGGTACACCTGCACGCGATTACGGCCCTTCTCCTTGGCCATATAGCAGGCCATGTCAGCGGCCCGCAACGAGGCTTCAAGGGTGGTGGGCGCCTGAGCGATGTGCACCAACCCCAGGCTCACGGTGGTCATGAACGGCCGCCCTTTCCAGACGAAATGCAGGCTCTGAACGGCCTGACGCAGGCTTTCAGCGATACGCTCGGCCTGTTCCTGCGGGCAATTCTCCAGCAGGATGCCGAACTCGTCACCGCCCAGCCGCGCCAGGGTGTCACCTTCGCGCAGTCCGGCCTGGAGCACGGCACAGATGTGGCGGAGCAGCTCATCACCGGCCGCATGCCCGCAGGTGTCATTGACCAGTTTGAATTGATCGAGATCGAGGAACATCAAGGCGTGCCGCGCCGGTTTACGCGCCAGGGTATTGAGCGCCAGCTCCAGGCGATACTCAAACTCGCGGCGGTTGGCCAGGCCAGTGAGCGCATCATGGGTCGCCTGCCAGGACAGGTTGGCGATGTACTGACGCTCCTGGGTCATGTCATGCAGGACCAGGACGATACCGCTGATCTTGCCGTCTGCCATGATCGGCGCGCCCACCAGGGTCACCGACACGGTACTGCCATCCAGGCGCTGGATCAGCTTGGTGTGTTCGCTGCCGCCTTTGAGGCCACCGCTGAGGATGCGCTCGACCAGAGTCAGGCCGTCTTTCTCGGCATTTTCGTCAAGCAGGCTGAACAGTGCCGCCAACGGCAAGCCATGGGCCTGGGCGGCGTGCCAGTGGGTCAGCTGTTCGGCTGCCGGGTTCATGTAGGCGATGCAGCCTTCGACGTCGGTGGTGATGACGCCGTCGCCAATCGACTCCAGGGTAATTTGCGCCCGCTCCTTTTCCACCTCCAGGGCGTTGGCAAAGGCCTGGCGCTGGGCCAGCAACTTGCTGGAACGCATCCAGGCCAGGGCAATCAGGAACAGTGCAGTGGCCAGGTTGGTCACCAAAAGCACTCGCAACAGCATCCGCGAACCTTCTCCCAATGCGTCGCTGAACGCCCGGGCGGCCGGTGTTACACCGTCGTTGATGGTGGCAATGCGCGCTTTCCATTCGGCTACGTCATCAGCATCAGCGGTGCCCGAGCGAAAGCCTGCGTGCATCTGCCGGGCGACCTCGTCGAGCTGGCTGAGGAAACCATCGCCCACCGCCCACAGCTCAATGGCTTTTTCCAGGTAGCTGACCTGGCGAAAGTTCAGGTACAGCCAGATGAGGCTGGAAACGTCGTCAGGGTGGTTGCCGCCCTGAAGAATGCCTCGTCGTGCAGCCTCCAGGTCCGGGACAGGCAAATCCAGGGCCGCGCGCAATTCATGCCCGCCCTGCGGTACGGCAAAGGATTTCTGATACTTCTGGAAGACGGCCTGGTCGCGGCTATCGGCGTACAGGTTGAGGTAGTAGATCGCGTCTTTCTGTCCCTTGGACCAGAGGCTCTCCCCCGCCACATAACCACGCACCGCCGACAAGGCGTACAGGCTGATCCCGCCCAACAATGCCTGAAACAACACCACGGCCACAAATGGCCAGATGATGCCCAACAGGTTCGGGGCTTCGAGAGTCCGTTTTCGCTTCATGAGGTCCCTTGCACACAGAGCCGAATGAATCTCTATTCTTATAAACGCACAGCCTAGGCTATTTGCTCTCAATACTGGAGAGCTTTTCTCAATTACTCAGCACTTTGCCTTCAACTCTGTTGCAAATGACCATACAACTTGGCGTACAAACCGCCATCGGCAATCAGTTGCTGATGGTCGCCATCCTCGGCCACATGCCCGCCATCGAACACCAGCACCCGGTCGGCCTGCTTCACTGCAGACAGGCGGTGGGCAATGATCAAGGTGGTACGCGCACTGAGGAAACGCGCAAGGGCCTGATGCAAGTTGTATTCAGTGGCCGCGTCCAGCGCCGAGGTGGCCTCGTCGAGAATCACCACCTTGGGCTCGGCCAGCACCATCCGCGCAATCGCCAGACGCTGGCGCTGGCCTCCGGACAGGCGTACGCCCGAGCGACCGACCACGGTGTCCAGGCCGCGCGGCAATGCGGCAATCGTGCTTTCGAGCTGGGCAATGCCCAGCGCCTGCCAGCAAGCTTCGTCGCTGCAGTCGCGGCCCATGGTCAGGTTGGCGCGTACCGTGTCGTTGAACAGCGACGGATGCTGCAGCACCACCGCGACATGCTCGCGCAGGGTTTCCAGGCCGATCTCCTGCAAGGTCGAGCCACCGAAGCGAATGGTGCCGGCCTGCGCGCTGTAGAGCCCGAGCAGCAACTGCACCAGGGTGCTCTTGCCACCACCGCTGGCGCCGACGATGGCGACTTTTTCGCCCGGCGCGATGGACAGGTTCAACTGATCGAGCACCGGCTCGTCGGCATAGGCAAAGCGCAATCCCTGCACTTCGAGGCCCACTGTGTCACGCCCTTTGAACGGATCGACACCACCGGGGTACTGCGGCTCGTCGGCACGCGCCAGCAATTCGTTGAGCCGGCTCAGCGCACCGCCCGCGGCATAAAAGGCGTACTGCAGGTTCAACAGTTGCTCGACCGGGCCGATCATGAACCACAGGTAGCTGAACACCGCCAGCATCTGGCCGATCGACAGGTCGGAGAACAGCACGGTCAGCATCGCCGCAGCGCGGAAGATATCGATGCCGAACTGGAACAACAGACCACTGGCACGGCCACTGGCATCGCTCTTCCACTGCGACGCCACCGCATAGTTGCGCACTTCCTGGGCACGCAAACCGAGGCGGCCGAGGAAATAGCCCTGGCGATTGCTGGCACGAATTTCCTGGATTGCGTCGAGGGTTTCGGTCAGCGCCTGGGTAAAGCGTGAGGTGCTGTCGTTTTCCAGCTTTTTCAGGTGTTTGACCCGCTTGCCCAACTGCACCGTGGCAAAGACCACAACGGGGTTGAACAACAGGATCAGCAACGCCAGCTTCCAGTGCATCCACATCAGGATCGCCGCTGTGCCGGTCAGGGTCAGCATGGCGACCAGGAACCGGCTCAGGGTCTCGCCGACGAACTTGTCCAGGGTGTCCAGGTCGGTAACCAGATGCGTGGTCACCGTGCCGCTGCCCAGGCTTTCGTATTCCTTCAGGGAGATGCGCTTGAGCCGCTCGATCAGGCGGATGCGCAGGCGATAGACGATGTCCTTGGCCAGGCCTGCGAACAGTTTGGCCTGCACCACGTTGAAGGCCAAGGCAGCACAACGCAGGCACAGGGTCAGCACCAGCATCAGGCCGATGTAACCGGCCGCCACTTGCCAGTTGTCCGGCAGCAGCTGATTCATCCACTTGAGCGCGGCATCGCCATGCCCGAGCAAGACTTCATCGACCAGCAACGGCAGCAACAAGGGGATCGGCACGCTGCACAGCGCCGCCAGCACCGCAACGCCGTTGGCGATCCACAGGGCTTTTTTATGGTGCAGGGCCAGGCGGCGGATTTCCGCCCAGCTCAGGCGATCGGCAACAACCGGGGCAGGCCCCGGCACAGGGTCGGGTGACCCAGGCAGATCAAGCACAGGCGGCCTGCTGCAGCCAGCGGCCGAGCAGCGGGCTTAACGCGTCGAGCGACTGGTAGCCGTTGGTCAGCAACGCCAGCTGGCCGTTACGCTCGGCCAGCAAGGTCGGGAACCCGGCAATCCCCAGATCCTGTACCCAGGTGAAATCGGAGGCCGTGGCCGCGCGCACTTCGGCACTGGCAAAACGCTCGGCAAACGCCGACCGCTCAAAGCCGACCTGCTCGGCCAGCTCCACCAGTTTAGGCGCGCGGGTGACATCTTCACCGCCCTGGTAGAACGCCTGCTGGATCGCTGCGAGCAACGCCCAGGTACGTTGCCGGTCAAGCCCACGGGCCGCTACCAGGGCGCGGCAGGCAGGCTCGGTGTCATAGACAAAACCGTCCGGCATCGCCCCTTCGAGGGTGAAGGGCTGGCCAGTGGCTTGGTTGACCGCTTGCCAATGCTCAAGGATGTAGCCGCGGGTCGAGGCGTCCAGCGCGCTGCTGCCGGTGCGCAAGCCACCGGGCACCAGCTGGGTGTCGATCCCGGCTTCGTGCGCCTGTTGAATCAGGGCTTTCGCTACTGGCGCAAAGCCCCAACACCAGGAGCACATCGGGTCCATCACATAGAGCAAGCGTGCGGACATCTATCAGGCCTCGGCAGCTTTGCGGTAGTTGTGGCCGATCGGGTGCGGCATGTTGCGGGCCTTGGCCAGCTCGATCTGTTTCTGCCGGTCGATGGCACTGCGCCGGGTCTTTTCGCTCAGGCTGTCCCAGCAATGCGGGCAGCTGATACCAGGCGAATAGTGCTCGGACGCACGGTCTTCGACGCTGATCGGGGTACGGCAGGCATGGCACTGGTCGTAGTCGCCTTCGGTCAGGTCGTGACGCACAGTGACCCGGTTGTCGAACACGAAGCAGTCGCCCTGCCAGCGGCTTTCGTCCTGCGGTACCTCTTCGAGGTATTTCAGGATCCCGCCTTTAAGATGATAGACCTCTTCGAAACCTTCACCGAGCATGTAGCTGGAGGCTTTTTCGCAACGGATGCCGCCGGTGCAGAACATCGCGACTTTCTTGTGCCGCGCCGGGTCGAAGTTGGCCTTGATGTACTCGGGGAACTCACGGAACGTCGTGGTTTTCGGGTCGATCGCGCCTTCGAAGGTGCCAATCGCCACTTCGTAGTCGTTGCGGGTGTCGATCAGCAGCACCTCGGGATCGCTGATCAGCGCGTTCCAGTCCTGCGGCTCGACATAGGTCCCGACCTTGTAGTTCGGGTCCACGCCCGGCACGCCGAGGGTGACGATCTCTTTCTTGAGCTTGACCTTGGTGCGATAGAACGGCTGTTCGTCGCAGTAGGATTCCTTGTGGTCGATATCCACCAGGCGGGCATCGCTGCGCAGCCAGGCCAGCAGGCCGTCGATACCTTCACGGGTACCGGATACAGTGCCGTTGATGCCCTCTTCGGCCAGCAACAAAGTGCCTTTGATGCCGTTGGCCATCATGCTTTCGAGCAGCGGCTCGCGCAGCTCGACGTAATCTTTCAGGGTGACGAATTTGTACAGCGCCGCCACGACGATAGCTTGGGTCATGCAGTAAATCTCCAGGTGGTCACCCTCGTAAAGGGCGGACCGGATGACAATAAAAAACGCGCCGACGAGCGGCGCGTTGCACATTCTAACAAAAACCTGACGATGAAATCAGTGTTTGCTGCCACCTGCGCAGGTGGGTGAAGCTGGCGCTGCGCCGACCTTCTGCCACTCTTCGGGGGTATAGGTGTGCAGGGCCAGGGCATGGAACTGCCCCATCAGCTCACCCAGGGTGGCGTAGACCTTCTGGTGACGCTTGACGCTGTTCAGGCCTTCGAACTGTTCGCTGACCAGCACGGCCTTGTAGTGGGTTTCTTGCCCACGGCTGTGCATGTGGCTTTCGTCGAGCACCGAGAGGTGCTGCGGCGCCAGCGCGGCCAGGCTCTGTTCAATCTTTTGCTGCATGGACATGGACGGCTCCGCGTATTACTTCTTCGCTGGCGCGGCAGCCTTGCCAGCGTTCGGGTCGAGTTCCTTGGTCATGTCAGCCAGCAGCTTGTTGACCACCGGTACAGCGCTTTCCAGCTTCTGCTGGGTCAGCTGGGCCGACTGCTGGGTAACCTGCGGCATTTTTTCCAGGACTTTCTTGCCCAGTGGCGACTGATAGAAGGCTACCAGGTCCTTGAGCTCGCTTTCGCTGAAGGTACTGGTGTAGAGCTTGACCATGTCGGGCTTGAGCTTGTTCCAGCCGATGGCCTGGTCGAGGGCCGCGTTGGCCTTGGCCTGGTAGCTGTCGAGCACGGATTTTTTCGAGGCCGGGGCCTTGGTCTGCTCGAAACGCTGGGCAAACATCTGTTGCACCTGCATGTAGACCGGGGTGCCAAGCTTGTCAGCGTGCGCCATCATGAGGAATTTTTCAGCACTGGCGTTGTGGCTGGCGGTATCGGCAAGCACCTGGCCGCTGGCGCAGACCAGCGCAACAGCAGTGCAAAGGGCGCGAAGACGGGTCATCGTAATTCCTTCATTAGACAGACGAGGTAGTACCCCAGAGTAGAGCATTCTGCGCCGACTCGGGCACAGCACTCAAGTGGGTCGACGAGCGTTGGAACCGCTGCGACAAAAAGGGACCTAAACTGCGAATTCAGACCACAAGGGAGTGTTCACAGCATGAGCCGTATCGAAACTGACAGCCTGGGGCAGGTCGAAGTTCCTGACCAGGCCTACTGGGGTGCCCAGACGCAACGCTCACTGATCAACTTTGCCATCGGCAAGGAGCGCATGCCACTGGCTGTCCTGCACGCTCTGGCGATGATCAAAAAAGCCGCTGCACGGGTCAACAACCGCAACGGAGACCTGCCGGCGGACATCGCCCGGCTGATCGAACAGGCCGCCGACGAGGTACTCGATGGCCAGCTGGATGATCAATTTCCACTCGTCGTCTGGCAGACCGGCAGTGGCACCCAGAGCAACATGAACGTCAATGAAGTGATCGCCGGGCGCGCCAACGAACTGGCGGGTAAAGGCCGGGGCGGCAAGAGTCCGGTGCACCCCAACGATCATGTCAACCGCTCGCAGAGTTCCAACGACTGCTTCCCGACCGCCATGCACATCGCTGCCGTCCAGGCGGTCCAGCACAAGCTGCTGCCGGCCATCGCCGAGCTGTCGTCGGGGCTGGCGGAACTTTCGGTGCGTCACCAGCACCTGGTCAAGACCGGCCGCACCCACATGATGGATGCCACGCCGATCACCTTTGGCCAGGAACTCTCGGCCTACGTGGCGCAACTTGACTACGCCCAGCGCGCCATCCGCTCGGCCTTGCCGGCGGTGTGCGAGCTGGCCCAGGGCGGTACCGCGGTCGGTACCGGGCTGAATGCCCCGCACGGTTTTGCCGAGGCCATCGCCGCAGAGCTGGCCGCCCTCTCCGGCTTGCCTTTTGTGACTGCGCCAAACAAGTTCGCCGCCCTTGCCGGGCATGAGCCGCTGACGACCCTGGCGGGCGGTCTGAAGACTCTGGCAGTGGCCCTGATGAAGCTGGCCAATGACCTGCGCCTGCTCGGTTCCGGCCCCCGCGCCGGGATTGCCGAAGTGCGTCTGCCGGCCAACGAGCCGGGCAGCTCGATCATGCCCGGCAAGGTCAATCCGACCCAGTGCGAGGCGCTGTCGATGCTGGCCTGCCAGGTGCTGGGCAATGACACGGCTATCGGCTTTGCCGCCAGCCAGGGTCACCTGCAATTGAACGTGTTCAAGCCGGTGATCATCCACAACCTGCTGCAGTCCATCGAGCTGCTGGCCGACGGCTGCAGCAACTTCCAGCAGCACTGCGTGGCAGGCATCGAAGCGGATGCCGAACAGATGGCGGCGCACCTGGAACGCGGGCTGATGCTGGTTACCGCGCTCAACCCGCACATCGGCTACGACAAGGCCGCGGAAATCGCCAAGAAGGCCTACAGCGAAGGCCGCACGTTACGCGAGGCGGCCCTGACCCTGGGTTACCTGACCAACGAAGAGTTCGACCAGTGGGTACGCCCGCAAGACATGCTCGAACCCGGCAAGAAAGGCTGAGTCACCGGGCCTAATGCTGTTCATTTAGGTGGGAGCGAGCTTGCCTCGCGATGCGATTTGCCTGACAAAACGCAATCGCGGGGCAAGCCCGCTCCCACCGGGCTTGTCCCGCTTCCCTTAAGTGAACAGCATTAGAGTCACCGGGCCAGGCGTATGCGCCTGGCCCGCCAGCCGGCCATGATCGACGGGCCCAGCGCGGTCAGCGCCGAGCCCAGTACCACCACCAGTGCGCCGATGTAACCCAGAGTATTGATCTGTTCGGCGTGCACGTAGTCAGGCCAGAACCAGGCCGCCAGGGCTACGGCAACAAAGGTAATCAAGTGCGTGATCGCCAGGGTGGCGCTGACCTTGGAAGCTTCCCAGTGGGCCAGCGCTTCGGCGAAGGCGCCATAGGCCACCAGGGTATTGAGGCAGCAGGCGAGCAACAGCCAGCCTTGCAGCGGCGTCAACTGCAGCGCTTCCAGCGGATGCACCCAGGGCGTCAGAAGCACGGCGCAGCACAGGTAGATGACCATCATCACCTGCATCGAATTCCACACCGTCAGCAACTGCTTCTGGCTCAGGGCGTAAAACACCCAGATGGTGGTTGCCAGGACAATGGTCAGCACCCCCGTGGTGTAGACGCTCAGAGAGGTCAACAGCTCGTCCAGGCGCTGGTTGAAAAACAGGCCGAAGCCCAGCAGCAGGATAACCAGACCTACCCCTTGGCCGAGGCTGAAGCGCTCCTTGAACAGGAACACGCTGGCCACCAGCAGCAGTACCGGCCCAAGCTGCACAACCAGTTGCGCCGTGCCGGGGCTGAGCAGGTTCAGGCCCATCAGATACAGCACATAGTTGCCGACCAGTCCGCCGGTGGCCAATGCCACCAGGCCCCAGCCCTTGCGCCCGAGCTTGTTGAACGACGGCAAGCGCTTGCTTGCCGCGAGCCAGGCCAGCAGCAGGCCACCAGAGACCGACAGACGAAACCAGGTCACGGTGATCGGGTCCATCACCTGCAGCACCTGTTTGAGCTTGATCGGCAGGATGCCCCAGAGCAACGCGGTCAACAGCGAAAGTGAAAGGCCATAGACCCAGCGTCCGGAAGAAATATGCATACCAGCCTCAAAAGCCCTGTGGTGGGGGGAGACTGGATTCTACGGGCTGGGTGGCCGGGGCCGACAGGTACAATTGCGGAAAAGATTTCGGTATTTCATTCCTTTTCCGCGGGGCAAGCCCGTTCCCACCGGGATCTCACCCCTCCGGTGGGAGCGGGCTTGCCCCGCGATCGGACCTTACTTCTTGTCCTTCTTGAACGCCGCCTCCAGCGCATCATTGATGGTTCGCAGCACCTTGACCCGGGCCCAGCGCTTGTCGTTGGCTTCAACCAGCGTCCAAGGCGCGATCTCGGTACTGGTGCGGTCGACCATGTCGCCCACCGCTTCGGCGTACAGCCCCCATTTTTCGCGATTGCGCCAGTCTTCTTCGGTGATCTTGAAGCGCTTGAACGGGATCTGCTCGCGCTCCTTGAAGCGCTCGAGCTGGGTTTGCTCATCGATCGACAACCAGAACTTGACCAGCACCACCCCGGCATCGGTCAGCTGTTCTTCGAAGTCGTTGATCTCGCCATAGGCACGCATCCAGTCAGCCTGACTGCAGAAACCCTCGACCCGTTCGACCAGCACCCGACCATACCAGGAGCGGTCAAACACGGTGAACTTGCCCCGCGCCGGAACATGCCGCCAAAACCGCCACAGGTATGGTTGCGCACGCTCTTCTTCAGTGGGCGCGGCAATCGGTACGATGCGGTATTGACGTGGGTCCAGCGCCGCGGCCACGCGGCGGATGGCGCCGCCCTTGCCCGCGGCATCATTGCCTTCGAACACCGCCACCAGGGCATGACGACGCATGCGTTTGTCACGCAGCAAGCCGGCCAGACGTGCTTGCTCGGTGATCAGTTGCTCCTGGTAGTCGTTCTTGTCCAGGCGCAGGGTCATGTCCAGGCTGCCCAACAGGCTGCGCTGGTCGATGCTCTGGCCCAACGGTGCAATATTGGCCTGGTGAACCGGCGCATGCTGGACCTTGAGCGCCGCCTGCAGGCCCTCAAGCAAAATGCGTCCGACCGCCAGGCTGCGGTAATGCGGGTCCACCCCTTCGATTACATGCCAGGGCGCGTAATCGCGGCTGGTCTGGCGTAGCACCCGTTCGCCGAAGCGCACGAAACGGTCGTAGGTTTCCGACTGCTGCCAGTCCAGCGGGCTGATACGCCAGCTGTGCAACGGGTCGTCCTTGAGCGCCTTGAGCCGGGCTTTCATCTGTTTCTTCGACAGATGGAACCAGAACTTGAAAATCAGCGCGCCTTCGTCACAGAGCATTTCTTCCAGGCGCTCGGCACCGCGAATGGCCTGGTCGAGTACGGCATCCTTGAACTGGCCATGCACCCGGCCTTGAAGCATCTGGCTGTACCAGTTGCCGAAAAACACGCCAATCCGCCCCTTGGCCGGCAGTGCGCGCCAGTAGCGCCAGGCCGGTGGCCGGGCAAGCTCCTCGTCGGTCTGCTGGTCGAAGGTGCGCACTTCGATCAAGCGCGGATCCATCCACTCGTTGAGCAGCTTTACCGTCTCGCCCTTGCCGGCGCCTTCAATGCCGTTGATCAGCACAATCACCGGGAAACGCGCCTGCTGCTTGAGTTCGAACTGCGCCTCGAGCAAAGCCTCACGTAGCGCTGGAACTTCAGCGTCATAGGTTTCTTTGTCGATGGCGTGACCAATTTCAGCGGATTCGAACATACCAGGCTCCCTACTTGGATAAGCAAGACTAGCGGATCCGGGTAGACTTTGTCCGGGTAAGCTAAAATGCCGCTCTAGACATGCCTGAGCCGACCATGACCGAAGTTACCCACTACGCCCAGATCGACTGGGACGACCAGGGCCGCCCCCACTCACGCCAGTTCGATGACATCTATTTCTCCAAGGACCAGAGCCTGGAAGAAACCCGTCATGTGTTCATCGACCAGAATGACCTGCGCCAGCGCTTCAGCGCGATGCTGCCCGACCAGTGCCTGGTGATCGGTGAAACCGGCTTCGGCACTGGGCTGAACTTTTTCTGTGCCTGGCAGCTGTTCAGCGAATGCGCCGCCCCTGACGCCCGCCTGCATTTCGTCAGTGTCGAAAAGTACCCGCTCAGCCGCGCCGACCTCAGCCGCGCCCTGGCCCTGTGGCCGGAACTGGCGCCGTTCAGCACGCAGCTGCTGGCGCAATACGTGGCGGTACATGAAGGTTTCCAGAGCTTTGTCTTCGAGCACGGCCGGGTACGCCTGACCCTGATGATCGGTGATGTCCTCGAGCAATTGCCGCAACTCGACGCCGCCATCGACGCCTGGTTCCTCGACGGTTTCGCCCCGGCGAAGAACCCGCAGATGTGGACCCCGGAGCTGTTCACCCAGATCGGTCGCCTGTCTGCCGCCAATGCCACCCTGGGCACCTTCACCAGCACCGGCTGGGTGCGCCGCGGGCTGATCGCCGTGGGCTTTGAGATGAAGCGCATTCCTGGCATCGGCAAGAAATGGGAGGTGTTGCGCGGGGTCTTTCGTGGCACGCCCGAAGCGCTTGCAGCACCGGCTCCGGCCGCGCCCTGGTTCGCCCGCCCCGCCGCCCTGCCCGGCCCGCGCCAGGCCCTGGTGATCGGCGCCGGCCTGGCCGGTTGCGCCACCGCCGCGAGCCTTGCCGCCCGCGGCTGGCAGGTCAGTGTGCTGGAGCGCCATGCGACGCCGGCGGCCGAGGCCTCGGGTAACCCGCAAGGGGTGCTCTACCTCAAACTTTCGGCCCATGGCACAGCCTTGTCGCGGCTGATCCTCAGCGGTTTTGGCTACACCCGACGGCTGCTTGAGGCCCTGCAGCGTGGCCGTGACTGGGACGGATGCGGCGTTTTGCAGCTGGCCTTCGACGCCAAGGAAGAACAGCGCCAGGCGCTGCTGGCCAATGCCTTCAACCCGCAGCTGCTGACGCCGCTGGACCGCGAACAGGCGCAAGCGCTGGCCGGCGTCGCACTGGCCAGCGGCGGCTTGTTCTACCCGGAAGCCGGCTGGGTGCATCCGCCAGCGTTATGCCAGGCACAACTGCAGCACCCGAACATTACCTTGCTGACGCATCATCAGGTGCTGCAGCTGCGCAAGGTCGATGGTCTTTGGCAGGCCTGGGAAAGCGAAAAATTCCTCGCCAGCGCACCGCTGGTGGTACTCGCCACCGCTGCCGAGATCCAGCGTTTCGAGCCCTGCGCGAACCTGCCGCTCAAGCGCATACGCGGGCAGATCACCCGCCTGCCCGCGACCGCGCAAAGCCAGTCGCTCAATACCGTGGTCTGCGCCGACGGTTACGTCGCGCCCGCGCGTGGCGGCGAACATACCCTGGGCGCCAGTTTCGACTTTCACAGTATCGATCTGACCCCTACCGCCGGTGAGCACATCGGCAACCTGCGCCTGCTCGAAGAGATCTCCAGCGACCTGGCCGAGCGCCTCGACACCCACCGCATCGACCCGCACACCCTGGAGGGGCGGGCAGCCTTTCGCTGCACCAGTCCCGATTACCTGCCCATCGTCGGCCCGCTCGCCGACCAGCAGGCATTCAATCAGCACTACGCAGTGCTGGCCAAGGACGCCCGCCAGGTGCCCGAGACGTCCTGCCCCTGGCTTGAAGGCCTGTACATCAATAGCGGCCACGGCTCGCGCGGGCTGATCACCGCGCCGTTGTCGGGTGAATTGATCGCCGCCTGGGTCGACAACGCACCGCTGCCGGTACCGCGCAGTGTCGCTGAAGCCTGTCACCCGAATCGGTTCATGCTGCGCGAACTGATCAGGGGCAAGAAAGGCCGAAGCTGACCCCGAACTATCCCACTCGGCCAGGACAGGTTTCGCGTAACATAGCTGCACACTTCACCGAACCTGTCCTGCATATGCTGATCCCCTACGAGCAACTGGAAGCCGAAACCCTCACCCGCCTGATCGAGGATTTCGTCACCCGCGACGGCACCGACAACGGCGACGACACCCCGCTGGAAACCCGCGTGCTGCGCGTGCGCCAGGCCCTGGCGAAAAAGCAGGCGTTCATTCTTTTCGACCTCGAAAGCCAGCAGTGCCAACTGCTGGCCAAGCACGACGTACCGAAAGAACTATTCGACTGATCAGCCCGCATCCTTGGCCAGTTGCTCGACGATGCGCCGATAGATTTCTGCCCGGTGCACTTCGATTTCGCGGGGTGCGCTGATGCCAAAGCGCACCACATTGCCCTCCACCGAGAGCACCTTGACCTTGATGTGCTCATCAATGGCGATGACTTCGCCTACTTCGCGTCCGATTACCAACATGCTCCGATCCTCCACAACGCTGAGAATTCGGAGACTGCACGGGGTGTCAGAGCGCAGCAATGCTCCGCCAGTCAAATAGACCGATCCCACTAAAGCCGACGAATTTGCCTACAGATTTTCGTCGTTTTCACATACTCAGGCGCTCTGCAACCGCGGCCCCAAGACAATGATGCTGGCCCCCAGCACACAGAGCAGCGCGCCGATCCAGTCGCTGCCCAGCGGTCGCGCCCGTTCGACCAGCGCCAGCCACAGCAACGAGGTGACGATGTAGATACCGCCATAGGCGGCGTAGGCGCGCCCGGCATAGGCGGCCTCGACACGGGTCAGGATCAGCGCGAACAGGGTCAGACTGAGCAGCGCCGGGGCAATCCACCAGCCGCTCTTGCCCAGCCGCAACCACATGTAAAAGGCATAGCAACCGGCGATCTCGAAGACCGCCGCGAGGAAAAACCACAGGTAATTGATCACGCCAGAGAGCCCGTTTTACATGAAAAGGGGCCTAGGATAGCGGATCAACTGTTGATGGGTGCGAGCAACTGACCCCGGTGGGAGCGGGCTTGCCCCGCGATCGCGGTGTGTCAGGCACATCGTATCGCGGGGCAAGCCCGCTCCCACCGGAAAATCTGTTTAAGCCTGCGCCGGTTTCGCCTTGGCGCGCATTTTCTCGGCCATGCTGGCCATCTCGTCGTAGATCAGCTGCGGGTTGCGTTGCTTGAGCTGCCAGGCTTCACGGCCCTGCTCATGGGGCAGGATCAGGAACTGACCTTCTGCGACCTGCTGGTAGATATAGCCGGCAATATCGGCGGCGCTGATCGGCGAGCTTTCCAGCAGCTTGCCGACCTGGGCTTTCATCGCCGGCGTCGGGCCACGGAACGAGTCCAGCAGGTTGGTCTGGAAGAACGATGGGCACACCACGTGCACCGCCACTTGCTGTTGGCGCAATTCAATCAACAGGCTTTCCGAGAGGGCCAGAACACCCGCCTTGGCGACGTTGTAATTGCTCATCGCCGGCCCCTGCATCAAGGCCGCCATCGAAGCGATGTTGATGATCCGTCCCTTGCTGCGTTCAAGCATCGGCAGGAACGCCTTGCAGCCCTTGACCACGCCCATCAGGTTGATCGACAACTGCCACTCCCAGTCTTCCAGCGACAGTTCACCAAAGAAACCGCCAGAGGCCACACCGGCATTGTTGACGATCACATCGATGCCGCCGAACTTCTCTTCGCAGGCCTGGGCCAGGGCGGTCAGCTGGCTGTAGTCGCGTACGTCACAACGCTGCACGAAACCCTCGCCGCCAGCCTCGCGCACCAGCGCCAGGGTTTCGCGCAGGCCTGCCTCGTTGACATCAGCCAGGGCCAGACGCCAGCCCTCGCGCGCCCAGCGCAGGGCGATCTCGCGGCCCAGACCCGAGCCGGCTCCGGTAATCATGATGCGGTTGTGCATGGTGGCACGCCTTGTTCTGCCAGTGGATATGAGCGGCAGAATAGCCGAGCCGACGGCCACCCTGAGCAACGATCAAGGCGCTGAATGAGCAGGCATGCGCACAGGCTTCAGTGGGAGCGGGCTTGCCCCGCGATTGCGTTTTGTCAGTTACATCGCATCGCGGGGCAAGCCCGCTCCCACCAAGTGAAGACAACTGCTGACGGAGCCCGGCCGCACAGCGATGAAATTGAATCTTTGCACCGCTGCATTGGTCGCAACTGTAAGCGGCCAGCATTGAGGCCCTTATCCTCGAACCACTGAAGGATTCAACCATGACCACGATCCTCATCATCATTCTGATCCTGCTGCTGGTCGGTGGCTTACCGGTCTTCCCTCACTCGCGCAGCTGGGGCTACGGCCCGTCCGGCATTATCGGCGTGGTACTGGTGGTCCTGCTGGTGTTGCTGCTGCTAGGGATGATATGAACCCGGCGGATCCGTTGCGATCCGCTCGGCCAGCTGCGTTTCCAGGCGTTGCAGGGCTACCCGCAACGCCTGGACATCGCGGCGCAGGTGCGCGGCCTCCAGCGGTCTGGATTCGCAGGTAAGTTCCACTTGCTGACAAGCCCTGATCACGCCTTCGGCACGGGCAATCCTCGCGCCCCCCTTGATCCGGTGCGCCAACTGCGCAAGTGCCGGTGGATCATTGACCAGTGCTTCCAGGCGCCGCAGGTCTTGCTGGTTGCTGCTGCGCAAATCGGCAAGCAGCGCCTTGAACGCCGCCTGGTCATTGCCGACCAAGCGCAGAAGATGGCGCAGATCCAAGAGCTGCATAGCCTCCTGTGGCGTAGTTTCAGGCTGATACAGCGCCAGCGCTCGCACCAGCTCATCCAGCCCGAGCGGCTTGAACAGGCAGTCGTCCATGCCGACCGCAAGGCAGCGCTGACGCTCGCTCTCCAGCGCATTGGCGGTCAGGCCGATGAGCCGGCACGCCGGCCTGCGGTTGCGTCGCTCATGCAAGCGGATCGCCCGGGCCAGGGCATGGCCGTTCAGGCGCGGCATGTTGCAGTCACTGATCACCACATCAATGTGTTCCTTGAGCCACAGCCGCAAGGCCTGGGCACCGTCTTCGGCGACCCGTGCCTGGTGCCCCAGGTACTCCAGCTGCTGTGCCAGCAACAGGCGATTGGGCGGGTAATCATCGACCACCAGTACCCGCAGGCGCACGCCCGCCGTAGCCACTTGCGCCGCTGGCAGCGCCTGCCCCTGGTGTCCGGCGGGCGGACGCGCGAGGTCGAACAGGATCTCTACCCGTGTGCCCTGCCCCAGCACACTGTGCAGCGCCATCCGCCCGCCCATCATCTCGCACAGGCTGCGGCTGATACCCAGGCCCAGCCCGGTGCTGCAGCGCGGCGACTGACGCTGGTTACTGGCCTGGCGAAACGGTTGACCAAGCCCGGCCAGCTCGGCCTCGGCGATGCCAATGCCGGTGTCCTCGACCTGTAGCTCGACAGCCAATCGCTCACCCACCGCCTGCGCGTGCAGACTGACGCGAACATGACCCTGAGGGGTGAACTTGATGGCATTGCTCAGCAGATTGGCCAGCACCTGCTTGAAGCGCACAGGGTCGAGCATCACCTCGGCATCCACCGCGCCGTCGGCCTCCAGACGCAGCGCCAGGCCTTTGCTGCGCGCCTGCTGCTCGAACAGTTGCACCACCCGCGCCACTTGTTCGCGCAGACGCACCCGCTGGGGTGCCAACTGCAACTGCCCGGCCTCGATGCGGGTGATGTCGAGCACATCGCCAATCAACTCCAGCAGACCACCCGCCGCATCGGCCGCCACCTCAATCGCCAGGCGATCAAGTACGCCCTGCTCGGCCTTGCGCTGAGCCAGTTCAAGCATGCCCAGCACGGCATGCAAGGGGGTGCGGATCTCGTGGCTCATGGTGGTGAGAAACTGCGTCTTGGCCTGGTTGGCCGCATCAGCCTCAGCCTTGGTGCGCCGCAACTCGACCTGCAGACGGCGCAGGTAGCGGATCCACAGCGAGGCCAGGAGCAGCAGAGCCAGCACCACAGCGAAGCCCAGCAGGATCCGCTGGCGGTAGCGCTGCCAGTCGCCATCGGCAACGATCAGCGGATTGCGCCAACGCCGCATCAGCACATCGGTCTCACGCGGCGTGAGGCTGAGCAGGGCCTTGTTGAGGATCGACTGCAGCTCGATCGCTCCACTGTTGCTGGCCAGGGCGAAGTGCGCCGGTGGCAGGGCCAGGCTGGCACTGACCTGCAAACGCCCAGGGTACCAGCGGGCGATCAGCGGGCGGGCGGCGTCGAGGCTCAACACGGTGGCTGCCGCCTCACCGCGGGCCACCGCCTTGAGAGCGGCCACCGGGCCAGCCACGGGCAATTGCTGGATCTGTGGATAGCGCTGGCGCACAAGCTCGGCCAGGGCACTGCCGTTGACCAGCGCCAGCGTGCGGCCCTGCAACTGCTCCAGGCTGGTCGGCGCCTGAACTTCATCGCGGCTGACCAGCACTCTCGAGGCACTGAGGTAAGCACGGCTGAACACCAGTTGCTGCTCACGCAGCGGACTGTGAGGCAGGCCGGCGATCACCTGCGCCTTGCCCTGGTGCAGTTGCGCGATCATCCGCTCGACACTGCCACCGGTCCGCACCTCGAACTGCAGGCCGGTACGCCGAGCAATCAATTGCAGGACATCCAGGCTCAACCCGCGCAACTGGCCCTTGCCATCGCGAAAGCTCAGCGGCAGCAACTGTTCGTCGACCAGCACCGTCACCGTCGGATTGTTGCGCAGCCAGCGTTGCTCGGCGGCACTGAACTGCAGCGGCTCGGGCTTGTGCCCGGTGCCAGCCATCGGGCTCCAGCGCTCGCCGATCCGCGCCTGCTGGCGCTCGCTGAGGCTGGCCAGCGCCGCGTCCACCAGGCGTGGCAGCGGCCCGCCGTCTTCAAGCATGGCAAAGCCTATGCCTTGGCTTGGCAAGGCGGCATCGCCGATCTCCTCGACAGCCGCCAACTGGCTGCGGCCCAGCACGTAGCGACTGCCCAGGGCATTGCCGAGAAAGACATCGGCATGGCCAAGCGATACGGCAGCCAGGGCGCTGAAGCGCGACGGATGCAGTTGCAGGCGGGCCAGCGGGAACTGCTCGCGCAGCTGCTCAGGGGAACGGTAGCCTTCGACCATCGCCAACCTGAATTCGTCCTCGCGCCCAATAAGCGTGCCCCCTTCCTCCTGGGCAATCAGCAACGGACGATCTTCGGCGTAGGCGCGCGACAGGTGCAAACCCGCCTCCAGCGCCTGTTGTGCCGACACCGAGCCGAGCAGGTCGATCGCCCCCGCGCGCAAGGCCGCTACCGCCTCGGCGAAAGAGGCGTAGGCATGCACCTCGACCTGCAGGTGCAATTGTTCGGCGATCAGCCCGGCATAGTCGGCCGTCAGGCCCTCGAACACCTGGCCGGTGCCGAGGATGTCGAACGGCGGGTTGTCCCGCTCGATCACCCCCAGGCGCAGTTGCCGCCGCTCCCATAACCAGCGCAGTTCGGCGCCGTCCGGCTCCGGCCGCGGGCTATCGAGCGTAGCCCGTGAGTGCAGGATCGGCGCAGCCTGGCCTGGCGCCGGCACCAGGCCGCACAACAGTGCCAGCAGCAGGACACGCGTCAACACGAGCCGACGCGGCTTATATGAGCAGGTTGCGGCGAGCGAGGTCAGCCAGGTCGATCAACGAACTTACCCTGAGTTTTTCCAGCAGGCGACTCTTGTAGGTGCTGATGGTCTTGTTGCTCAGCAGCATGATTTCGCCGATGGCTTTATTGCTCAGTCCGCGTGCCAGGTGCTGCAGGACCATCAGCTCGCGGTCGCTGAGACGGGCAATGCAATGCGCCTCGCTGGCGCGCAGGTCCTGGTGATGCACCGAACTCAGGGCCACCTCGGGAAAGTAGGTGTAGCCGGACATCACCGCATGCACCGCCTTGCACAGCTCGCCGAGGTCGTCGGTTTTCGACACGTAGCCCACGGCACCGGCCTGCATGCAGCGCAGCGAATAGGCTTCGGCCAGTTGTGAAGTCAGCACCAGGGCTTTGGCCGGACGTGGCATGGCCCTGATCCTGGCGATCACCTCGAGGCCGTCCAGCCCGGGCATGGCGATGTCGAGGATGATCAGGTCCGGGGCCTGCTCACGCGCCAGGCGCAGCGCATCGATGCCGTTGTCGGCCTGGCCGACCACCTCCAGCTGCTCCTGGCGCAGCAGCATGCAGACCGTGGAACGGATGAAGGGGTGGTCGTCGACCACCAGGGTTCTATACATGGCTGGCCTCGTGTGGACTAAAGCTCGGCATCGAACACCACCGTGACCTGGCCGGTGTAGGTGCTGCCGGCGTGGGCGAGCATGGCGCGCACGTCGTCCTTGCCGACTTCGAAATGCAGTTGGCCGGGGCGGTTGAGGGTAGTTGTCACCGCGTCGAACTGCAGAGCCTGTACACGTCCGGTGGGCAGAGGCAAGCGTTCGACCGGCCTGCCTTGATACTGAATACCTGCGGGCAGGCTCAGGGCGAGCTGAACCGGTACTTGATCGCCATTGTCCGTCCGTAACCCACACAGCATGCCCACGTCGTACTGGCATAATTTGTAGACCTTGAACGGCCCGGTCGACGACAGCTTGAACGGCAGGTCGCGATACAAACGTTGCGGGACTGCGCCCCCCGACAACCAGTTCTGCCACCCACCACGTGGCTCCAGCACGGCGCGGTCCGAGCCGGGAGGAAAATCAAAGAAAAAAGCGTGCTGGACATCAAGCACGAAATTTATGGTCAAGCTATTGCCGTTGAGCTGACTGACGCCATTGCCGAAATCGAAGTCTCCTCCCGGGCCGATGGTGTAGGTTGCACTGCCTCGGTAGATGCCAGGCTTCATTCGATAAGGCGCTGGCATGATCAGGTTATAGGACACCCCCATGTCGACAGCGGTGACAACTGCGTGGTAGTCAGGCTGGGCACGGGTGTTCCTTGAGTAACAGGCAGCGGGAGATTGAGGCGTTGTCACCTCCCATATAAAACCCACCCAAGGCGGATTCGCAAAAGTAGCCGCTTTGGTGCAGCCGCCCGCCAATACTGAATTGTATACCGGGCTGTTGGAGTACGGTGGGCCGCTGGTTCTCTGGCTCACCGCAGTGAATTCGAAATCCAGGGTATGAGACTCCCCGCCTTGATCACGAAAAACATCGACCTGCCGTCGGCCGGGAAGCTTCATGTAATACTGGTCGCGTATATCGGCTTCAATCACATCCTTGACGTAAGTGATAGGCAGGTCGACCACTTCACGATTCCTGCAAAAGCTCGCCCATCGTTCACAGAAGGCTGCTGGAGGCGTGGTGTTTTCGAATTTTGCTGAAGCTCCTCCCACGTACCGCGCCGAAATGGTTGCCTCCAGTGCGTCAGCGGCAGGCACCATCAGCATCGTCACTCCGGCTAAAAGCATGCACCGGAGCTGCTTGAAGCAGTTCATCGAGCTCATCCTTCCACCACCATATCCTTGCGCTCGCCACCCTCATGCAGCTCGAACTGATGCACCTTGCCCACCTGCCCCTCGAACTGCCGGCTGCGTCCTGGCAGCAAGTGGTGCTTGGTCGCCGGTTCACAGCCTTGGGCCGGCGCCTGACACTGGCGGAAATGGTCGAGCACCACGGTGCTATTGCCTTCATTGACTACCGTCAGCTGGCCAGCCTGGCGGCGCACCGGGGTCTGGAAGCGGCTCTCGGCAGGCCGCACGAACAACAAGGTGCCATAGCCCGCCAGCAGGTTGACCCCGGCCTTGAGGCTGTCGCGGTACTGCTCGGCTTCCTGCTCGTTGACGGCAAAGCCATCGCCGGTTTCCGGCAGCACCGGTATAAAGCGCAAGCGAAAGTAGCGCTCGCTGTCACGCGGGCCGCGATACAGCAGGCGCACGGCCTGCATGCCCTGGGCCGGGACGATCAGGCGCGCCGGGCTGGCAATCAGACCCCGCTGCTCCAGGGGCAGGCCGTCGGTGTCGACTTCGCGGGCCACGCCGTTGGCGTCGTAGACCAACTCGGCGACGCTGACCTTGACGAAGGCCGTGCTGTTACCGCCGTTGCGCACCCGTTTGAGCAGGGTGCTTTTGCCGCCGTCCAGGTAGTCATGCAAGGCGCCGACATTGAGTTCCGGCGCCGCATGCAGGGCCAGTGGAGCGGTCAGTAACGCCAGGGCAATCAGGCGAAGGATGTTCATCTTGTCAGTCTCCTTACAGACACAACGAGAGTAGTGACACGGCGCGGTCTGTGGCTATGCCTGCAGTCGCGGGACTTTTCCTAAAACAGAAGAGGATTTTTCCTAAGTTTTTTTTTGCCGCTGCCGGACTCAGCCTCGACCTTTGGCCAGGTCCCCCTCTGCCCTTGCCAGGCTGTTTGCATTGCAGATCTGGTCCCCGGCCAGCAGCACGTTGTCCTCGCGTTCAAGCCGCTGCGGGTCCAGGGCCAGCAGGCAGACCGGCGCACCTTGCTGGCGGATCTCCAGGGTCGGCGTCGACTCGCTCATCTCCACCGCGAAAAAGCCATCGGCTTCGCTGACCGTGCGGCTGGCGTGGTTGATCACCTGGGCACCGCGCATGGGCCGGCCCTGGCTGTCAAACAGGCGGCCAATCACCGTCACCGTGCGCAACACGCGCAGCTGGCGATACTCGATGCCGCCGCGGTTGAGGTGATAGTCCACGCTGGAAGGCTGGATCACCGCCGCAGTGGCCTCGCTGCCGTCGAAATCGAACTGCACGTGGCCGGCCTTGTAGGCGCCAACGGGGATGACATTGCGCCCTGGGTGCAAGGTCGCAGAGCTGCCACCGGTGCTGTCGGCACGTAGCTTGAGGTCGTCCAGGTCGGTCTCGACGTCGACGATCAGCCCGGCCTGGTGCGGCAGGTACTGCCCACTCACCGCCGCCTTGCCAGCCCCCACCGCAAGCAGGCTTTCAAGGTTCACGCCGCCGTTGAACGCGCCGTTGTAGGACGAGCGCTGCACATAGGCATCGCCATGCAGCACCTGGCTTTCGAACTGGGTGTCGCCGCCCAGGCCGACGCCATAGCGGTCGGCACTGGCGCTCATGCCGACGTTGCGCAACGCCCCGAGGTCGACATCCTGCTGGTAGGCCAGCGAGGCATTGAGGTCGCGCCCGCCGTCACGCGAGGTGCGGCTGCCGAGACTGGCGGAGAGCCGTCGCCCGCTGCCGCCGCCGAGGCTCATGCTCATACTCAGGTTGACCCCACGGCTGCGCGCGTCACCGGTGCCAGCGGTGCCCGGGCGGTCGAACAGCGACAGGCGCCAGTTAGCGTCCGAGCCGAGCAGGCGGCCGTAGTACGACCAGCCCAGGTCGATGCCCGTGCCTTCGCTGGCGCCGCTGCTGTGCGACAGGCGCAAGGACGCGCTATTGCGCGGGTCGAGACGGTGATTGAGCGACAGCGATGACTGACTCAGGCGCTGCTGGAACGACGTATCCTGAGCCGTGCGCGGGGGTGCCAGCCAGGAGCGGCTGTGGCTGGCCACCAGCGAGCCGTTGTCGTAGCTGTGGATGGCCTGCAGGTCATAGCCGTTGCCATGGCCCTGAGCCTGGAACAGGTTGGCGTAAAGCTTGAAACGGTCACGCACGTCCCAGTCCAGTGAGGTGCCGTACTGCATGGCTTCATCGATGCGCTGGGCGGACAGGCCGAGAATCGCCCGGGGATGCACCAGGTAGTTGGCCAGCACGCCAGCGCTGAGGCTGTCGTCATGGTCGCGGTCCCAGTTGCTCAGCAGGCTGCTCTGGCGGCCAAAGAACAGGTTGTAGCGCCACGGCGCATCGGTACTGCGCCAGTTGCTGGGTTTATAGATGAAGGCTTGGCTGCGCGAAGTCACCTGGCTGTCCTCAACCAGGCGGATCTCGACTTCATAGATACCGCCGGGCAGTACCGTGGTATCCAGGGTCTGCAGACCCGGCTGCACTGCCTGACTGTTGATCAGCACGCCATTGCGGTAGATCTCGGCCACGGCCGGGCGATCGGGGGTGACGTAGATCGGCGTGGCGCTGGGCGCGCCGCTGTCGACCATCAGGCTGTCGCTGCTGCCGAACATCACGCCCAGGGTGGTGTCGGCGCTCGCCCCCATCAATCGCGGCTGACGGGTCAGGCCCTGGGCGCTGGGGGTGAAGTAGCCGAGACGGTAGAAATGTTCTTCGACCAGGCGCTCGGTGTACAGCTGGTCGAGGTGGTAACGGGTGTCTTGCTGGCTGTCGCTGCCACGGTCGAGCTGGCCGTCGGCCAGGGTTGTCCAGTTGCCCAGGCTGCCTTGGCCTTGCAGGGCGTAGCGGCCACTGGTGCCGCGTTCGTCGCTGACCAAATTGAGCTGGTTGCGCAGCAGCAGGCCGTAGCTGCCCTGCTCGGGCAGACGATGAAAGCGCTCGCCCAGGCCACCGGCCTCGGCGCTGTCGGTCAACAGCGACAGCTGTGAATTGACCAGGCTGTAGTGCACGGCGCGCAGGCCGTCCGGGCAATCCTGCAGGCAATCGCCCAGTGGCCGCCCGGCGAGCAGGCGTTCGCGCCAGCGGCGGCGCAGACTTTCGGGTTCGAGGCTTTCCTGGGTCTCAGTGAATTCGAGTAACTGCACGCGCTGATCGCGGCTCAGCACGACCATGGCATCGCCCAGGTAGCGACCGTCCAGGTCGACCCGCACGGCCAGCGGCACGTCGAAAAAATGTGCTTCGAAATCCCGCGGCAGCCCCTCGATCCGTCCCAGGGTGCCTGGCACGGGGTTGGCCAGCACGGGCAGCGCGGCCAGGCAGGCAGCCACCGACAGCCAACGGCGCAACGAAGCGGTGATGGTGTGATTGTTCAACATGAGCGTCGCTTGCATGGGATACCCACCCTCCCCCGGCAAGCGCCAGGGGCAAGGGCAGGCAACAACGGATGGGCTAGCTGAGGGTGACGCCTATCAAGGCGCGGTTTCGAAGATCATGCTGACCAGCCCCTGATAGCTACCGGGCTCATAGCCGGTGCCGGGTGCCGCCTGGGCCTCCACCTGGAAGCCGATGGTCGCGCCGGGCGCGGCCTGGGCAGCACTGACGACTTCGGCACTGGTGGTGCTGAGCACGGTATCGCCGACCTTGACGTTCAGGCCGATGTTGTGGGTACCGCTGGCGATGACCGCAGGCGACACCAGGTAGGCGGTGATCGGGCCGACGGTGCTCTTGACCTGCAGTTCCTTGCGGATCGGATCGAGTTTGGCCTGATACGAGTTCCAGGCCATCTCCTGCGGGTCGTTCATCCAGTTGCCGCCTACCGGCTCGACGAAGAAGGCATCGGTCGGCACCTGGGCGGTGACCTGCACCTGTTTCTCGATCGGGTCGATGGCATAGGCCGAAGCTGCGCACAGCACAGTCAGGGGAAGGGCAAGTAACGTACGTTTCACGAATGAATTCTCCTTGAAGGGGTCGATACCTGACCGGTGTTGCCCGGTCAGTGAGGAGAATTATTCGGGGTTGGCTCGTTTCGAAGAGTAAGACCGGTCCGAGCGATCTTCGGAAATTTCCCAGCGACAGCAGAGGGCCATTAGCTGGTGTGATCAACTGGAAAACGATCGCGGGGCAAGCCCGCTCCCACCGGGACCGGTGGGAGCGGGCTTGCCCCGCGATTTGTACTCAGTTATCAGTGCGAGACTGCGCCACTGGCCCCCAAACCGGTCTGCGAGCGAACGAACTGCGGGAAGAACAGCGCACGTTCTTTATCAGCCGCCTGGGACTTGTCAGTGATCGAGAAGAACCAGATCCCTGCGAAGGCAATCAGCATCGAGAACAGCGCCGGGTACTCGTACGGGTAGATGGCTTTTTCGTGACCAAGGATCTGTACCCAGATGGTCGGGCCGAGCACCATCAGTGCCACCGCACTGACCAGCCCCATCCAGCCGCCGATCATGGCGCCACGGGTGGTCAGCTTCTTCCAGTACATCGAGAGCAGCAGTACCGGGAAGTTGCAGCTGGCGGCAATCGAGAACGCCAGGCCGACCATGAAGGCGATGTTCTGGCTTTCGAACAGGATACCCAGACCGATCGCCAGTACCGCCAGGGCAATGGTGGTGATCTTCGAGACGCGGATTTCATCCTTCTCGTTGGCCTTGCCTTTCTTGATCACGCTGGCGTACAGGTCGTGGGACACCGCCGAAGCACCGGCCAGGGTCAGGCCGGCCACTACTGCCAGAATGGTCGCGAAGGCTACCGCCGAGATGAAGCCGAGGAACACGCTGCCGCCGACGGCATTGGCCAGGTGTACCGCAGCCATGTTGTTGCCGCCGATCAGGGCGCCAGCAGCGTCCTTGAACTCAGGGTTGGTGCTGACCAGCAGGATTGCGCCGAAGCCGATGATGAAGGTCAGGATGTAGAAGTAGCCGATGAAACCGGTCGCATACAGCACGCTTTTACGGGCTTCCTTGGCGTCGCTAACGGTGAAGAAGCGCATCAGGATGTGCGGCAGGCCAGCGGTACCGAACATCAGCGCCAGGCCCAGGGAGAAGGCCGAGATCGGGTCTTTGACCAGACCACCCGGGCTCATGATCGCTTCACCTTTAGGGTGAACATCGATGGCCTGGGAGAACAGCGCGTTGAAGTCGAAGTTGACGTGTTTCATCACCATCAGCGCCATGAAGCTGGCACCGGAGAGCAGCAGCACGGCCTTGATGATCTGTACCCAGGTGGTGGCCAGCATGCCGCCGAACAGCACGTACAGGCACATCAGGATACCGACCAGGATCACCGCGACGTGGTAGTCCAGACCGAACAGCAGCTGAATCAGCTTACCGGCGCCGACCATTTGCGCGATCAGGTAGAACGCCACCACCACCAAGGAGCCGGAGGCCGACAGGGTGCGGATTTCTTTCTGCCCGAGACGGTACGAGGCAACGTCGGCAAAGGTGTATTTACCCAGGTTGCGCAGGCGTTCGGCGATAAGGAAGAGAATGATCGGCCAGCCGACCAGGAAGCCGATCGAGTAGATCAGGCCGTCGTAGCCGGAGGTGAACACCAGGGCGGAAATACCCAGGAAGGAAGCTGCCGACATGTAGTCACCGGCAATCGCCAGACCGTTCTGAAAACCGGTGATACGCCCGCCGGCGGCATAGTAGTCGGAGGCGGAGTTGTTACGTTTGGACGCCCAGTAGGTGATGCACAGGGTGGCACCGACGAAGGCGACGAACATGAGGATCGCCGCGACGTTCAACGGTTGTTTGTGCACCTCGCCGGTGAGGGCGTCGGCGGCCCACACGGCAGGTGCGAAGATGCCGAAGGCCAGGGTTGCCAGAAGACGCCGGATCATTGCTGTGCCTCCTTGAGAATCGCTTTGTTCATCTCATCGAACTCACCGTTGGCGCGACGCACGTAGATCGCAGTCAGCACGAACGCCGAAAGGATCAGACCGACACCGAGGGGAATCCCCCAGGTAATCGACGAGTCAGGGCTGAGCCTGGTACCCAATACATGCGGACCATAGGCGATCAACAGGATGAAAGCGGAGTAGAGGCCGAGCATGATCGCCGAGAGAATCCAGGCGAAACGTTCGCGTTTTGACACCAGCTCCTTGAACCGCGGGCTGTTTTGTATCGAGAGATAAATGCTGTCGTTCATTGTTTTTGTCCTCGCAGCACAGATTAGGTAGTACGGACTCCACTTTATGCTGCCTTTGGACGCACTCCAGACGACCTTAGTCTTAGATGCAAAACTGTTTTACCGATTCGGTAATAGCCAGAAACGACAAGGGCCGCAGCACCGTTTCTGGTGCTGCGGCCCTGGAAGGTGCCAGATAGAAGCCTTAGGCCATTATTTGGTGGTCCACTCGGCGACGCGCTCAGGGTGTTTGGCTACCCAGTCCTTGGCTGCGGCCTCGGGTTTTGCGCCCTCTTGAATGGCCAACATGACCTCACCGATTTCATCCTTGGACTGCCATTGGAACTTCTTCAGGAAGTCCGCCACTTCCGGTGCCTTGCTTGCCAGTTCCTTGCTGCCGATGCTGTTGACGGTTTCTGCCGCGCCGTACACGCCTTTGGGGTCTTCAAGGAACTTGAGTTTCCACTTGGCGAACATCCAGTGCGGCACCCAGCCGGTGACGGCGATCGATTGTTGCTTGGCATAGGCGCGGCCCAGTTCGGCGGTCATCGCCGCGCCGGAACTGGCCTGGAGTTTGTAGCCGCTGAGGTCGTAGTCCTTGATGGCCTGATCGGTCTTGAGCATGACCCCGGAGCCGGCGTCGATGCCGACAATCTTGTGCTTGAAGCTGTCGTCGCTCTTGAGGTCGGCCAGGGAGTTGGCCTTGACGTAGTCGGGGACGATCAGGCCGATCTTGGCATCCTTGAAGTTAGGGCCGTAATCGACGACGTTATCTTTGTTCTTGTTCCAGTAATCGCCATGGGTTACCGGCAACCAGGCCGACATCATCGCGTCGAGCTTGCCGGTCGCCACCCCCTGCCACATGATCCCGGTGGCCACGGCCTGCAGTTTGACGTCGTAGCCGAGCTTCTGCCTGATCACTTCGGCCGCCACGTTGGTGGTCGCCACACTGTCGGACCAACCATCGACGTAGCCGATGCTTACTTCCTTGGCCATCGCCTGCGCAGCGCCGATAGCCATTGCCAGGGCGGTGCCCACCCCCAGGAGTCGTCGCATTTTCATCAAAGCTTCCCCTCGTCACGTCACGGAACCTGCATCATCAACCGCTGATGCCCGCTGACCTGCTCTGGCAACGACCTCCAGGCATCGACAAGCGACATCACATCGCCAGCTAGCTGTGCAGTTACATGAAGCAACATCCAACCCGGGTAACTTTGCCTGCCGAGGCTTTAGCCCGTGCCATTTGCAGGTACTATTGGCGGCTTTGCTCCCTGACGGTCCGATCCATGTCCCCGACTGCCCGCTTCCCGCTGCTGCCCTATCTGTTCGCCTGCCTGCTCGGCCTGTTTGCGCTGGGAGGGCTCTGGTATGGGCTGGGCAAGCCGGTGGTGCTGCCGGATGCGGCCAGTGCCTCGCATAAACTGCAGTGCGCTTCCTACACGCCGTTCGACAAGGACCAGTCGCCGTTCGACCAGCCGTTCCAGCTGCGCCCAGCGCGCATGGACGCCGACCTGGCCCTACTGGCCCAGCGCTTCGAGTGCATCCGTACCTATTCGATGACCGGGCTGGAGATGATCCCGGAGCTTGCACGCAAGCATGGTTTGAAAGTCATGCTCGGCGCCTGGATCAACGCCAACCCGGTGGACACGCAAAAAGAGGTCAAGGCCCTGATCGCCTCGGCCAATGCCAACCCTGACGTGGTCAAGGCGGTAATCGTCGGCAACGAAACCCTGCTGCGCAAAGAGGTCACCGGCCCGCAACTGGCGGCGTTGATCAACCAGGTAAAAAGCCAGGTCAGCGTGCCGGTGACCTATGCCGATGTCTGGGAATTCTGGCTGCAGCACCCGGAAATCGCCCCGACCGTGGATTTTCTGACCATTCACCTGCTGCCTTACTGGGAAGATGATCCCAAGAGTATCGACGACGCCCTGGTGCATGTCGGCGAGATCCGTCAGGTGTTCGGCAACCGCTTTGCGCCCAAGGACATCGTCATCGGTGAAACCGGCTGGCCCAGCGAAGGCCGTCAGCGCGAAACTGCCCTGCCCAGCCGGGTCAATGAAGCACGCTTCATTCGCGGCTTTGTCGCCATGGCCGAACAGCACGGCTGGCACTACAACCTGATCGAAGCATTCGACCAGCCGTGGAAGCGCGCCAGCGAAGGCGCGGTCGGCGGTTACTGGGGCTTGTACGACGCCGACCGTGAAGACAAAGGCATTCTTGAAGGGCCAGTCAGCAACCTGGCGCTCTGGCCGCAATGGTTGATTGCCTGTGGTCTGCTGTTTGTCGCCACCCTGGTGCTTGCCGGCCGTGTACGCGGTACGCGGTCTGCCTTGCTGTTGCCGCTGCTGGCTGCCCTGGGTGCCGCGAGCCTGGGCTTGTGGGGCGAGCTGGTGCGGATCAACAGCCGCTTTGCCGGTGAGTGGATCTGGGCGGTGCTGCTGGGCGGATTGAACCTGATCGTCCTGGCCCACGGTGCCCTGGCGCTGGCGCAACGTGACGGCTGGCGCGAGCGGGTCTTCGCCTGGCTTGAGGCGCGGGCTGGCTGGTGGTTGCTGGCGGCGGGTTTTGCCGCCGCGGTGAGCATGCTGGCGCTGGTGTTCGATCCGCGTTATCGCAGCTTCCCGAGCGCCGCACTGCTGCTGCCTGCGGTGGTCTACCTGCTGCGCCCGGTACGCGGCCCGCGGGCCGAGATCGGCCTGCTGGCGTTCATTGTTGGTGCCGGCATCGCACCGCAGCTGTTCCGCGAGGGCTTGAGCAACCAGCAGGCGCTGGTCTGGGCGGGGGTCAGTGTGCTGATGGTGGGGGCGTTGTGGCGTAGCCTGAGGGTGGGAGCGGGCTTGCCCCGCGAGGCGATTTGACTGACACACTGCAATCGCGGGGCAAGCCCGCTCCCACAGGTAGTTGCTCCCACCGGCAATCAGCGCGCCTGCCGCACCAGACGCAACCCGGCCAGCACCACGGCAAATACCGCGATACTGGCGCTGTACAACACCAGCGCCGGAATCGCGAACACCAGCGCCAGCACTGCCAGACGCCAGCCCGCTCGCGCCGGCAGCAACTGGGCCAGCAATGCCAGGCCCAGCGCGGTCCAGGCAATAACCCTGAAGTGGATCATCAAACCCAGTACCGAACGCGCCTGGCATTGCCACACTTGCGCCTGTTCGGCGCAGACACCCACCCACTGTGCGTCTTCCATCAGGACATAACGCACCCCGTAACTGGCCGCCAGCCACAGGGGCAGAAACAGCAACAAGGTGATCAGCGGCAAACGGCGGGACATGGAACGCTCCGGAATCATCGAAATCGGCGCCCAGCATAAAGCTCCGGGCTGTCTATGCAAGGCAAAAGCGCCAGCCTCGACTACTTTGAACAGAAGATAAATGGAACCAATTGTTGCCGCGCCACCGGTGAAAACGGCAACATCAGGAACGATAAATGCCGGAGCGCCAGGCAACTTTGCCGGGGACACGATGGTCCTAGCCTGCGTAACGCACTTTGCTGCAGCTTTTGGGGATCCGTCATGCTTCGATCAATACGCCTCACCGCCCTCTTGGGCGGCCTAATCCTGAGTGCGTCCGCTTCGGCGCAAGATATCGACGCCGCCAGTTACGGCTACCCGCTGACCAACCCGTTCGAGGCGACCATCGCCACCACGCCGCCGGACTTGCGCCCGGAGTTGCCCAGCGACGATGACATCACCCAGTCCGACTACAGCCTGAACATGCGCCCGGAGCGCGCTTTCACGCTCCCCGACAATTTCTGGGCGGTAAAACAGCTCAAGTACCGTATCGCCAGGCAGGACCACCCGGCACCGCTGATCTTTCTCATTGCCGGTACCGGTGCGCCCTACTCCAGCAGCATCAACGAATACCTCAAAAAGCTGTTCTACAAAGCCGGCTACCACGTGGTGCAACTGTCCTCGCCGACCAGCTTCGACTTCATCACCTCGGCTTCACGCTTCGCCACCCCCGGCGTCACCAGTGATGACGCCGAAGACCTGTACCGGGTCATGCAGGGCGTGCGTGCGCAACATCCACGCCTGCCGGTTACCGAGTATTACCTCAGCGGCTATAGCCTCGGCGCCCTAGATGCGGCGTTCGTCAGCCATCTGGACGAAACCCGGCGCAGCTTCAACTTCAAGCGTGTACTGCTGCTCAACCCGCCGGTCAATCTCTACACCTCGATCACCAACCTCGACAAACTGGTGCAAACCGAGGTCAAGGGCGTCAACAGCAGCACCACGTTCTACGAGCTGGTCCTGAACAAGCTGACCCGCTACTTCCAGCAAAAAGGCTACATCGACCTCAACGATGCCCTGCTCTATGACTTCCAGCAGTCGCGCCAGCACCTGACCAACGAGCAGATGGCCATGGTCATCGGTACCTCGTTCCGCTTTTCGGCCGCCGACATCGCGTTCACCTCCGACCTGGTCAACCGCCGTGGGTTGATTACCCCGCCCAAGTACCCGATCACCGAAAGCAGCAGCCTCACGCCGTTTTTCAAACGGGCGCTGCAGTGCGACTTCGATTGCTACATTACCGAGCAGGTCATTCCCATGTGGCGCGCCCGTACCGACGGTGGCAGCCTGCTGCAACTGGTTGACCAGGTCAGCCTGTATGCCCTCAAGGACTATCTGCAA
The DNA here is from genome assembly GCF_000746525.1 of Pseudomonas alkylphenolica. NCBI lineage: Bacteria > Pseudomonadati > Pseudomonadota > Gammaproteobacteria > Pseudomonadales > Pseudomonadaceae > Pseudomonas > Pseudomonas alkylphenolica. The sequence goes on along the minus strand of NZ_CP009048.1, from coordinate 1,477,368 downwards.
CAGAGCCCGAAAGTTGCCGTGATGCACAACGCCGACGACGTGATCCTCGGCCCCGGCGATATCGGTTTTCTGCGCAAAACCTTTGGCGAACGCTTGACCCTTTACCCCCACGGCGGCCATTGCGGCAACCTCAACTACCGCGTCAACAGCGACGCCATGCTGGAGTTTTTCCGTGGTTAAACGCCTACTGATTGCGACTGCACTCCTTGCCAGTGGACTGGCCCAGGCCGAAGAACCCGCTCCGCGTGCCAGTGTTGTCGAAGCCGATGGCTTCACCCAGCCACTCAAAGAACTCAAATTCAATCCGGGCCTGGACCAGCGTGAGTTCGAGCGTTCGACGCTCGCCGCACTGAATGTCTATGACCCGCTGGAGTCGATGAACCGGCGGATCTACCACTTCAACTACCGCTTTGACCAATGGGTATTCCTGCCGGTGGTCGATGGCTACCGCTATATCACCCCGGGTTTTGTCCGTAGCGGCGTGAGCAACTTCTTCAGCAACCTGGGCGATGTCCCCAACCTGCTCAACAGCCTGCTGCAGCTCAAGGGCAAGCGTTCGATGGAAATCACCGCGCGCCTGTTGCTCAACACCACCATTGGCGTCGCCGGCCTGTGGGACCCGGCAAGCAAGATGGGCCTGCCGTACCAGAGCGAGGACTTCGGCCAGACCCTGGGTTTCTATGGCGTGCCGGACGGCCCGTACCTGATGCTGCCGATTCTCGGCCCGTCGAACCTGCGCGATACCGGTGGACTGGCGGTGGACTTCGCCGCCGAGAGCCAGATCAACTTCCTCAACGTTGCCGAAGTCAGCAGCAATCATCCGGAAGTGGTAGTGCTGCGGGCGGTCGACAAGCGTTACACCACCCGTTTCCGCTACGGTCAGCTGAACTCACCGTTCGAATACGAGAAGGTCCGCTACGTCTACACCGAAGCGCGCAAGCTGCAGATCGCCGAGTGATCACGGTAGGAGCGGGCTTGCCCCGCGATAGCGATTTGTCAGCTACATCGCTATCGCGGGGCAAGCCCGCTCCCACAGCAGGCCTGCTCGCGCCGGCTACAAGCCGAGGAAGTTGCACAACTCCCGACGCTTGGCCAGGGCGTCGCGGCGGCCCAGCTCGATCAACTCGCTGCAATAACCGGCTTCGAACAGCAGGTAGCTGAGCACCCCGGCGCCGCTGGTTTTGGTCGCGCCCGGGCCGCGCAGGAACAGGCGCAAAGCCGCGGGCAGCTCACGCCGATGGCGGGCGGCGATTTCATCCAGTGGCTGGCTTGGCGCAACCACCAGCACGTCTACCGGTGCCAGGCCCAGGCGCCGGCGCTCCAGATGCTCGGGCATCAGGTGGCTGAGATGGTTGAGGCGCTGCAGCAACTCGATGTCGTCTTCCAGGCTGTCGATGAAGGTGCTGTTGAGCATATGCCCACCGATCTGTGCCAGGCTCGGCTGCTGGCCGCTGAAAATCCGCGGACGCAGCTCGCCCTCGACCGGACGCTGCGGGTTACCACTGACACCGACCACCAGCACCCGGCTGGCCCCCAGGTGCAGCGCCGGGCTGATCGGTGCCGACTGGCGCACCGCGCCGTCACCGAAGTACTCCTCGCCCAGCTTGACCGGCGCGAACAGCAGCGGAATGGCTGAGCTGGCCAGCAAGTGCTCGACACTCAAACGGGTGGGCAGACCGATGCGCCGGTGGCGCAACCAGGGATCAATGGCGCCGCGGCCTTGATAGAAGGTTACCGCCTGGCCGGACTCATAGCCGAAAGCGGTCACCGCCACGGCATGCAGGTGCTGCTGTTCGAGGGCATGGCCGATGCCGCTCATGTCCAGGTTCTGGTTAAGCAGATGACGCAGCGGCGAGCTGTCGAGCAAGGCCACCGGTACCGGTGATCCAAGACCGAGCAAACTGTGGCCGACGAAGCGGCTGGCCTGGCGAATCACCCCCGGCCAGTCGCTGCGCAGTACCTGATGGCTGCGAAAGCCCTGCCAGAAGCTGGTCAGGCGCCGGATCGCATCGGCAAAGTGCGTCGCGCCGCAGGCCAGGGTCACGGCGTTGATGGCACCCGCAGAGGTACCGACGATCACCGGAAACGGATTGGCCGCGCCAGGCGGCAGCAGGTCGGCAATCCCGGCCAGCACACCGACCTGGTAGGCGGCGCGGGCGCCACCGCCGGAGAGGATCAATCCTGTGATCGGTGCTGACATACTGCCTTCCTGGGAGAATGTGGTGAATTCATCGCGGGGCAAGCCCGCTCCCACAGAGGTTGCATGGCTCTGTGGGAGCGGGCTTGCCCCGCGATCGCCTCAACGCCGTTTTTTGTAGAGCTTCGGCGCCCCCGGCGGACGCGACTTGAAGCGCCGATGCGCCCAAAGATACTGCTCCGGGCACTCGCGCAATGCCACTTCAATCCATTGGTTGATACGCAGGCAATCGGCTTCTTCGGTCTCGCCCGGGAAATCCTCCAGCGGCGGATGAATCACCAGCCGATAGCCGCTGCCGTCCGCCAGGCGCTGCTGGGTAAAGGGAATCACCCGCGCCTTGCCCAGTCGGGCAAACTTGGTGGTGGCGGTGACTGTCGCGGCCTGGATGCCGAACAGCGGCACGAACAGGCTCTGCTTGGCGCCGTAGTCCTGATCCGGTGCGTACCAGATCGCACGCCCGGCGCGCAGCAGCTTGAGCATGCCGCGCACGTCCTCACGCTCGATGGCCAGCGAGTCAAGGTTGTGCCGCTCGCGGCCACGGCGCTGAATGTAGTCGAACACCGGGTTGCCATGCTCACGGTACATGCCGTCGATGGTGTGCTCCTGACCGAGCAGGGCCGCACCAACTTCCAGGGTAGTGAAGTGCAATGCCATCAGGATGGCCCCCTGGCCATCACGCTGAGCGGCCTGCAGGTGTTCCAGGCCTTCGATGTGCGCCAGGCGCGCCAAACGGGCCTTTGGCCACCACCAGCTCATGGCCATTTCGAAGAAGGCGATGCCAGTGGAGGCGAAGTTTTCCTTGAGCAGGCGCTTCCGTTCGACGGACGGTAGCTCCGGAAAGCACAGTTCCAGGTTGCGCGCCGCAATATAGCGGCGCTCACCGGCTACCCGGTACATCAAGGCCCCCAGCACACGGCCGATCACCAGCAATACCCGGTATGGCAGCTGCACGATCAGCCACAACAGCCCCAGGCCCAGCCACAGCGGCCAGAAGCGCGGGTGCAGAAAGTAACGACGAAAACGCGGGCGATCCATTAAAGATTCCGGAAAGACAATGGCCGGGCATTCTACAACGGTTCGGCACGGGTTGCGGCTAACCGGCGTTCTCGTTATAAGTCTGGGCACTTTTTCGTAACAAGCCGCCCTATGCAGACCATGAGCCAAACCCAAACGCCAGACCAAGACCCTGTGTTCCAGCTCAAGGGCAGCATGCTCGCCATCACCGTGCTCGAGCTCGCCCGGAACAACCTCGAAGGCCTCGACCGGCAGTTGGCGGCCAAGGTTGCCCAGGCACCGAATTTTTTCAGCAACACGCCGCTGGTGCTGGCCCTGGACAAGCTGCCGGCGGGTGAAGGTCCGATCGATCTGCCCGGGCTGATGCGCGTCTGCCGCCATCATGGCCTGCGCACCCTGGCCATTCGTGCCAGCCGCATCGAAGACATTGCCGCGGCCATCGCCATCGACCTGCCGGTGCTGCCACCGTCCGGCGCGCGCGAGCGGCCGGTCGAACCCGAGCCTGAGGTGAAGAAGCCAGAGCCGCCACCGGCCCCGGTTCCGCCGCCGGAACCGGCGATCAAACCGACCAGGATCATCACTACGCCAGTACGCGGTGGCCAGCAGATCTACGCCCAGGGTGGCGATCTGGTCGTGGTGTCGTCGGTCAGTCCGGGCGCGGAACTTCTCGCCGATGGCAACATCCATGTGTACGGTGCCATGCGTGGGCGGGCGCTGGCCGGAATCAAGGGCAATACCCGGGCACGCATTTTCTGCCAGCAGCTGACTGCCGAAATGGTCTCGATCGCCGGCCAGTACAAGGTCTCCGAAGACCTGCGCCGTGATCCGTTGTGGGGCACCGGCGTGCAGATCAGCCTGTCTGGTGACGTGTTGAACATCACCCGTCTTTAACGGATACTTGCCGCCATTTTCTGCGCAACTTATTTCGATGTTGCCGTTTTTGTATTTTTTGGGACTCAACGTCCTTTTTCATTAGGGGTGAAACACCTTGGCCAAGATTCTCGTGGTTACATCCGGCAAGGGTGGTGTGGGTAAGACCACCACCAGCGCCGCTATTGGTACCGGCCTCGCACTGCGTGGTCACAAGACGGTCATCGTCGACTTCGACGTCGGCCTGCGTAACCTCGACCTGATCATGGGCTGCGAACGCCGCGTGGTGTACGACTTCGTCAACGTGGTCAACGGCGAAGCCAACCTGCAGCAGGCGCTGATCAAGGACAAACGCCTTGAGAACCTCTTCGTGCTGGCCGCCAGCCAGACCCGTGACAAGGACGCGCTGACCCAGGAAGGCGTGGAAAAGGTCCTGATGCAGCTCAAGGAAGACTTCGAATACGTGGTCTGCGACTCCCCGGCCGGTATCGAGAAAGGTGCCCACCTGGCGATGTACTTTGCCGACGAGGCCATCGTCGTGACCAACCCGGAAGTCTCCTCGGTACGTGACTCGGACCGCATGCTCGGCCTGCTGGCGAGCAAATCGCGCCGCGCCGAACGCAACGAAGACCCGATCAAAGAACACCTGCTGATCACCCGCTACCATCCAGAGCGCGTGAGCCAGGGCGAAATGCTTGGCGTCGAAGACGTCAAGGAAATCCTCTCGGTCGCCCTGCTGGGCGTGATCCCGGAATCCCAGGCGGTGCTCAAGGCATCCAACCAGGGCGTACCGGTGATTCTCGACGACCAGAGCGATGCCGGTCAGGCCTACAGCGACACCGTCGATCGCTTGTTGGGCAAAAATGTGGAACATCGGTTCCTTGATGTGAAGAAGAAGGGATTCTTCGAGCGCCTGTTTGGAGGCAACTAACCAATGAACCTTTTTGACTTCTTTCGTGCCAGCAAAAAAGTAAGCACCGCCTCGGTCGCGAAAGAGCGTCTACAGATCATCGTGGCGCACGAGCGCGGTCAGCGCAGTACTCCGGACTACCTGCCAGCCCTGCAGAAGGAACTGGTGGAGGTGATCCGCAAGTACGTCAACATCGGCTCCGATGATGTGCAGGTCGCTCTGGAAAACCAGGGCAGCTGCTCGATCCTGGAACTCAACATCACCCTGCCCGATCGTTGATCGGCGCCTACGGGTAACCTGCCACGGCGTGTGGGAGCGGGCTTGCCCCGCGATGCGATTTGACAGACAGATCGCTATCGCGGGGCAAGCCCGCTCCCACACGCCGTTGGCGTTTGCAGAGAACACGCAATGCCGCTGTCCAATGTTCACGTCCTCTATGAGGATGACGCGATCCTGGTGATCAACAAACCGACCCTGCTGCTGTCTGTGCCCGGGCGCGCCGACGACAACAAGGATTGCCTGATTACCCGCCTGCAGGAAAATGGCTATCCCGACGCCCTGATCGTCCATCGCCTGGACTGGGAAACCTCGGGGATTATCCTGCTGGCCCGCGATGCCGACAGTCACCGCGAGCTGTCCCGACAGTTCCATGACCGTGAAACCGAGAAGGCCTACACCGCCCTGTGCTGGGGCCAGCCGGAACTCGACAGCGGCAGCATCGACCTGCCCCTGCGCTACGATCCGCCGACCAAGCCGCGTCATGTCGTCGACCACGAGCAGGGCAAGCATGCGCTGACCTTCTGGCGCATTCTGGAGCGCTGTGGCGATCACTGCCGGGTGGAGCTGACGCCGATTACCGGGCGCTCGCACCAGTTGCGCGTGCATATGCTGTCGATCGGCCATCCACTGCTGGGTGATCGTTTGTATGCCTACCCTGAAGCCCTCGCCGCCCATGAGCGCCTGTGCCTGCATGCGAGCATGCTCAGCTTTACTCACCCGGTGTCCGGGGAGCGGCTGCGCTTTGAGTGTCCGGCGCCGTTCTGATTCACCGCATCGCGGGGCAAGCCCGCTCCCACCGAGATCAAAAGTAGCTTGTGGGAGCGGGCTTGCCCCGCGATAGGCACGCCACAAATCCCCCGCCAAGTACGCTAAACTCGCGCCACTGCTGTCTGGAGTGACCTATGCGCGATGCACTGAACCAAGGCCTGATCGACTTTCTCAAGGCTTCCCCCACGCCGTTCCACGCCACCGCTGCCCTGGCCCAACGCCTGGAAGCCGCCGGTTACCAGCGCCTGGACGAGCGCGACAGCTGGGCCACCGTGGCCGGCGGTCGCTATTACCTGACCCGCAACGACTCCTCGATCATCGCCTTCAAGCTCGGCCGCCATTCGCCGCTGCTCGACGGCATCCGCCTGGTCGGTGCGCATACCGACAGCCCGTGCCTGCGGGTCAAGCCGCAACCGGAGCTGCAGCGCCAGGGCTTCTGGCAGCTGGGCGTTGAAGTCTACGGCGGCGCCCTGCTCGCCCCGTGGTTCGACCGTGACCTGTCGCTGGCCGGACGGGTGACCTTCCGTCGTGACGGCAAGGTCGAAAGCCAGCTGGTCGACTTCAAGCTGCCGATCGCGGTCATCCCCAACCTGGCGATCCACCTCAATCGCACCGCCAACGAAGGCTGGACGATCAACCCGCAGACCGAACTGCCACCGATCCTGGCCCAGGTCGCCGGTGACGAGCGTGTCGACTTCCGCGCCCTGCTCACCGACCAGCTGGCGCGCGAGCATGGCCTGAACGCCGATGTGGTGCTGGACTACGAACTGAGCTTCTACGATACCCAAAGCGCCGCGCTGATCGGCCTTAACGGTGAGTTCATCGCCGGTGCGCGCCTGGACAATCTGCTGTCCTGCTACGCCGGCCTGCAGGCCTTACTCAGTGCCGACAGCGAAGAAACCTGCGTACTGGTGTGCAACGACCACGAAGAAGTCGGCTCGTGCTCGGCCTGCGGCGCCGATGGCCCGATGCTCGAACAGACCCTGCGCCGCCTGATGCCCGAGGGTGACGACTTCGTCCGCGTGATCCAGCGCTCGCTGCTGGTCTCGGCGGACAATGCCCATGGCGTGCACCCCAACTATGCCGACAAGCATGACGGCAACCATGGTCCCAAGCTCAATGCCGGCCCGGTGATCAAGGTCAACAACAACCAGCGCTACGCCACCAACAGCGAGACGGCCGGGTTCTTCCGCCATCTGTGCATGGCCGAGGAAGTGCCGGTGCAAAGCTTCGTGGTGCGCAGCGACATGGGTTGCGGCTCGACCATCGGCCCGATCACCGCCAGCCACCTGGGTGTGCGTACCGTGGACATCGGCCTGCCGACCTTCGCCATGCACTCGATTCGCGAGCTGTGCGGCAGCCACGACCTGGCGCATCTGGTCAAGGTGCTGACGGCGTTCTATCGCAGTCGCGATCTGCCCTGAAAAGCAGCGCAGGGCAAGCCCCGCTACTGACCTCAATCACACTCCCTCAAAGCCATACCCGCTATGCTTGCAGCATAAATTCGAATCCAAGGACCTTGCCGCATGTCTGCTTTCCAATCCCTGTTCCTTCCGGTAATTGCCGGCCTGATCCTGCTGACCGTGGGCTTCACCCTGCGTGAGCGCAATGTCGGTGTGTTCATGATGTGGATCGGCACCCTCGGCATGATCGGCATCATGTGCTGGAAGATCCTCGAGAAACTCAACTGACAAATACACTACACTCGGGCGATTGATCGTTTTGAGGTTGATTGTCCGGTGCCCGCTTTTTTCCGCGTTCTAGCTGTATTCCTGGCGTTATTCTTCCTGGCCCCGGCCCACGCTGCCGGCCTGCCGAGCCTGCTTGGCGGTAGCAAAGCCCAGCCCGAGGCCAGCGAGCCGCTGGCCCAGTCCCTGGACGAAGTCATCAAGAACCTGGAAAACGATCAGCAGCGCAGCAAGCTGCTGGCCGACCTGAAGAAGCTGCGCGACAGCACCAAGCAGGCGCAACCGGCTGCCGAGCAAGGCGTACTGGGCCTGATCGGCAGCACGTTCGCCGAGCTGGAAAAACAGTTCAGTGGAGACGCCAGCCCGCTCACGCGCTGGACCCGCGAGCTGGAACTGGCCCAGATCGAATTCAACGCTCGCCTGGTTCCACTCCAGGAATGGCCCCCCATCCTGTTTGGCTTCGCCACCATCATTGCGCTCTGGAGCCTGCTGGCCTATGCCCTGAACTGGGTCAGCCATCGGCTGCGGCTGCGCTTCGGTCTGACGGAAGAATTGCCGCAGCACCCACGCACCTGGGACCTGGTGCGCTTTGCCTTGCGCAAGCTCGGCCCGTGGCTGGTGGCGCTGCTGATTACCGTGTACCTGAGCTTCGCCCTGCCCTCGTCACTGGGCAAGTCGATGGCCATGGTGCTGGCGTATGCCCTGGTGGTGGGTACCTGCTTCTCGGCGATCTGCGTCATCGCCTTTTCCCTGCTCGACGGCCCGCACCGCCATCGCGCCCTGCACATCCTTCGCCACCAGGCCTTTCGCCCGCTGTGGCTGATCGGCAGCTTCGCCGCCTTTGGCGAGGCGATGAATGATCCGCGTATGGCCGGTTCCCTCGGCGATCACCTGGCACACACCCTGGCTACCCTGGCCAACATTCTGGCGGCACTGTCGACTGCGCTGTTCATCCTGCGCTTTCGCCGTCCCATCGCTCATCTGATCCGCAACCAGCCGCTGTCTCGGCGCCTGACCCGCCGGGCGCTTAGCGATACCATCGAAATCCTCGGGACCTTCTGGTATTTGCCAGCGCTGGTGCTGGTTGGCATCTCGCTATTTGCCACGTTCATCTCCGCGGGTGATACCAGCACCGCCCTGCGTCAGTCGTTGATGTGCACGGTGCTGCTGATTCTGTGCATGGTCATCAATGGTCTGGTGCGTCGCCATGGGCTTAAACCGCAACGGGCCAACCGCCGCCAGGCGGTGTATAACGAACGCCTGCGCAACTTTGGCTACACCTTGGTGCACATGGCGATCTGGCTGGTGTTTATCGAGCTGGGCTTGCGGGTCTGGGGCTTTTCCCTGATTGGCTTCACCGAAGGCGAAGGCCATGAGGTAGCGATGCGCCTTCTCGGCCTGGCCGGCACCCTGATCGCCGCCTGGCTGGTGTGGATCCTCGCCGACACTGCCGTGCACCATGCCTTGACCCGCTCGCGCAAAGGCCTGGCCAACACCCGCGCGCAAACCATGATGCCGCTGATCCGCAACGTGCTGTTCGTAGCGATTTTCATCATTGCGGTGATCGTCGCCCTGGCCAATATGGGCATGAACGTCACCCCGTTGCTGGCCGGTGCCGGGGTGATCGGCCTGGCCATCGGCTTCGGTGCCCAGTCACTGGTCGCCGACCTGATTACCGGCCTGTTCATCATCGAAGACTCGCTGGCGATTGACGACTATGTCGATGTCGGCGGTCACCTCGGCACGGTCGAAGGCCTGACCATCCGCACCGTACGCCTGCGCGATATCGACGGCATCGTCCACACCATCCCGTTCAGTGAAATCAAGAGCATCAAGAACTACTCCCGCGAGTTCGGCTACGCGATTTTCCGCGTGGCGATTCCGCACAGCATGAACATCGACCAGGCCATCAGCCTGATTCGCGATGTCGGCCAGAAGATGCGCAACGACCCGTTGATGCGCCGCAACATCTGGTCGCCACTGGAGCTGCAAGGGGTGGAGAGTTTCGAATCGGGCTCGGCGATCCTGCGCGCACGCTTCAAGACCGCGCCGATCAAGCAGTGGGAAGTGTCGCGGGCCTTCAACCTGGCGCTCAAGCGTCAGCTCGATGAAGCCGGGCTGGACCTGGCGACGCCGCGGTTGTCGGTGCAGGTGATCACGGCTGGCGGGGCGAGCGCTGATTAGGGCCTTATCGCGGGTCAAGCCCGCTCCCACCGGGCTTGAGGTGACCGCTGTGGGAGCGGGCTTGACCCGCAATGCTCACCCTGCCTCGGCCTTGATGCGGATCGCATCGTGCCGCCAGTACTCAAGATCACAGTCGATCAGCCGGCCCTGCTGGTCACTGTTGACCCGGGTGATATGCAGCCCGGGGCTGCCGGCTGACACCTTGAGCGCGGTGGCCGCCGCCACTGGCAAGGCCGTGGGCAGAATCTCGAAACGTACCCTGCCGTATTCGATGCCGTAGCTGCGGGCATAGAGCTCGGTCAGCGACTGGCTGAGGTCGTGCTCAAGAATGCCCGGAAAATACTCGGGGTTCAGGTAATGCTCTGCATACAGCACCGCGCGGCCATCAATCCGGCGCAGGCGGCAGATCTGGATCACGCTCGACAACGGCGGCAACTGCAAGCGTGCGCATACCGCCGCGGCCGCCGGTAACAAACGCGCCGACAACAGCTCGGTACGTGCCTCGCGCCCCTGTTCGCGGACCATCGCATGAAAGTGGCTGCGCTCGATCAGGTCGTAGGTCAGCCGTTCGGGCGCGACAAACCAGCCGCGCCGCTCCTCGCGGTAAATCAGCCCGCGTGCCTCCAGTTGCACCAGTGCCTCGCGCAGGGTGATGCGCGTGGTGTCGAACACCTCGCTGAGCTTGCGTTCGGCCGGCAGCTTGCAGCCGGGCGAGAGAAGGCCATGCTCAATCTGCTCCTGCAGGGCATGACAGATAGCTGTTACTGCTCGCGGCGGCAGTGGCTGCATCGAAGGTTACCTATCTGGACTAGTCCAGCACCGGCAGCGCACACATTTGGCGCCTTCAGGGCTATGAGAATAGTGCAAGCCTAGGCAAACCAGATGAATCTCAGATGACAGCCAAGGTGGTCTACGCTTGGTTTTCAGGGGTGCAAGCCCTGACCGGGGGCGGCGCTGGACATCAAATTGTCATGCAACAGGCCTACCTTGGCTCGGGTATTGCTGACCTAGACCAACCGAATCGCAACAACGTCCAACAACACCATTCGCGTTTTGCACGGCACCCACCAAGGAGCTTCGGATGAAACAGCTTTTTCTGGCATCACTGCTAGGCTCGACCATCGCCCTGTGCACGTCGGCCATGGCCGCCGACACCGACCTCAAGGCCCTCGAAGACGCCGCCCGCAAGGAAGGCGCAGTCAACAGCGTGGGCATGCCCGATGCCTGGGCCAACTGGAAAGGCACCTGGGAAGACCTGGCGAAAAAATACGGCCTCAAGCACATGGATACCGACATGAGCTCGGCCCAGGAAGTCGCCAAGTTCGATGCCGAGAAAGACAACGCCAGCGCCGACATCGGTGACGTTGGTGCCGCCTTCGGCCCGATTGCCGTGGCCAAGGGCGTGACCCAGCCGTACAAACCCAGCACCTGGGAGCAGGTTCCGGCCTGGGCCAAGGATAAAGACGGGCACTGGGCCCTGGCCTATACCGGCAGTATCGCCTTCATCATCAACAAGCAAGTGGTGAAGGAAGCTGACATGCCCAAAAAATGGGCAGACCTGAAAAATGGCAAGTACAAGGTGGCCATCGGTGACGTGAGCACCGCAGCCCAGGCGGCCAACGGCGTGCTGGCTGCCGCCATCGCCAATGGCGGTAGCGAGAAGAACATCGAGCCGGGTCTGGCGCTGTTCGCTGACCTCGCCAAGCAAAAACGCCTGTCGCTGGCCAACCCGACGATCCAGACCCTGGAAAAGGGTGAAATCGAAGTCGGCGTGGTCTGGGACTTCAACGGCCTGAGCTATCGCCAGCAGATCGACCCGAATCGTTTCGAAGTGTTGATCCCGTCTGACGGTTCGGTGATCTCCGGCTATACCACCATCATCAACAAGTACGCCAAGAACCCCAACGCCGCCAAGCTGACCCGCGAGTACATCTTCAGTGATGCCGGGCAGATCAACCTGGCTGAAGGTCACGCCCGGCCGATCCGCGCCGAGCACCTGACATTGCCGGCTGAGGTTCAGGCCAAACTGCTGCCCAATGACCAGTACAAAGCCGTGCAGCCAATCAAGGATGCGGCGGCCTGGGAAGCGACCTCGAAGAAGCTGCCGCAGATGTGGCAGGAGCAAGTGATCATCGAGATGGAGTGATCCTGATCGCGGGGCAAGCCCGCTCCCACCGGTGGGAGCGGGCTTGCCCCGCGATACGGCCACCACCTACTGCGGAGAAACCATGAACAACAACGTCATCCTGGTCCTGCTCGATGGTCTGAACCATCAGGTCGCGCACCATGCCATGGGCCACCTGCACGCCTACGTCGAGGCCGACCGCGCCGCCCTGTATCGTCTGGAATGCGAGCTGCCAGCGCTGTCACGCCCGCTGTACGAGTGCATCCTCACCGGCGTAGCGCCCATCGACAGCGGCATCGTGCACAACAACGTCACCCGCCTGTCCAACCAGCGCAGCATCTTCCACTACGCCCGCGAAGCCGGTCTGGGTACTGCGGCGGCGGCCTATCACTGGGTCAGCGAGCTGTACAACCGCTCACCGTTCGACCCGCTGCGCGACCGTCACACCCATGCGCCCAAGCTACCGATCCAGCATGGCCTGTTCTACTACGCCGACCATTACCCGGATTCACACCTGTTCGCCGATGCCGAATACCTGCGCCGCCGTCATGCACCGAACTTCCTCCTGGTGCATCCGATGAACATCGACGATGCCGGCCACCGCCATGGCCTGGACAGCAGCCAGTACCGCAACAGCGCGCGCAGCGCCGACATCCTCCTGGCCGACTACCTGCAAACCTGGCTGCAAGAGGGTTACCAGGTGCTGGTCACCGCCGACCATGGCATGAACAACGACCGCTCGCACAACGGCCTGCTGGCCGAGGAGCGCGAGGTGCCGCTGTTCGTGTTTGGCGATGCCTTCAGCCTCGACCCCGCCGCCAAACCGCTGCAAACCGAACTGTGCGGGACGATCTGCGAACTGCTGGGCGTGCCCCACGACAAGCCGGTGTGCCGGGAGCTGCTCAAGTGAATTCGATCAAACGCAGCAAGTGGCTGGCGTCACTGTTCCTGCTGCCTTTTGCGCTGTTTTTCATCATTTTCCAGATCGCCCCACTGGCCTGGGTGGCGATCCACAGCCTGCAAGCCGAAAGCGGCTGGGGCTTGGCCAACTTCAGTAAAGTGTTCGAATCGCGGTTCTACCGCCAGGCGATCCAGCACAGCCTGGAGATCAGCTTCTGGTCGAGTGTGTTCGGCATCCTCATCGCCATTCTTGGCAGCTACTCGCTACGCAAGGTCGACTCGCGCCTGCGCGACTTCGTCAACGCCTTCGCCAACATGACCAGCAACTTTGCCGGCGTGCCGCTGGCCTTTGCCTTCATCATCCTCCTCGGTTTCAACGGCGCGCTGACCATGCTACTGAAACAGGCCGGGATCATCGAGGACTTCAACCTCTATTCGAAAACCGGCCTGATCATCCTTTACACCTACTTCCAGATTCCGCTGGGCGTACTGCTGCTCTACCCGGCCTTCGATGCCCTGCGTGAAGACTGGCGCGAATCGGCTGAACTGCTCGGCGCCAACGCCTGGCAGTACTGGCTGCATATCGGCCTGCCGGTGATGACACCGGCACTGTTGGGCACCTTCGTGATTCTGCTGGCCAATGCCCTCGGCGCCTACGCCACGGTCTATGCCCTGACCACCGGCAACTTCAACGTCCTGCCGATTCGTATCGCGGCGCTGGTGGCCGGCGATATTTCCCTGGACCCGAACCTGGCCAGCGCCCTGGCAGTGATCCTGGTCGGGCTGATGACCCTGGTGACCGTCGTCCATCAATGGCTGTTGAAGAGGAGCTACCATGTCGCGCGCTGAACCGGGCACGAGCCGCCTCTACCATCGCCTGATGGTGTACCTGCTGTTCATCATCCTGTTGCTGCCGCTGGCGGGCACCCTCCTCTACTCCCTGGCCACCAGCTGGTCGGCGAGCCTGTTACCCAGCGGCCTGACCTTCAAGTGGTACCTGGCGCTATGGAGCGATCCGCGCTTTCTGGCTGCCTTCGGCCAGTCGCTGCTGGTCTGTGTCGGTGCGCTGCTGCTGTCGGTGCTGCTGATCCTGCCGTTGCTGTTCGTGGTCCACTACCACTTCCCGCGGCTCGATGCGCTGATGAACATCCTCATTCTGCTGCCCTTCGCCGTGCCGCCCGTGGTGTCTTCGGTGGGCCTGCTGCAGCTGTACGGTTCCGGGCCGATGGCCATGGTCGGCACGCCGTGGATCCTGATCGGCTGCTATTTCACCGTGGCCTTGCCGTTCATGTACCGGGCGATTACCAACAACCTGCAGGCAATCAACCTGCGCGACCTGATGGACGCCGCCCAACTGCTCGGCGCCAGCACCTTCCAGGCGGCGTTCCTGGTGGTACTGCCGAACCTGCGCAAGGGCCTGCTGGTGGCCTTGCTGCTGTCGTTCTCGTTCCTGTTTGGCGAGTTCGTCTTCGCCAACCTGCTGGTCGGCACCCGCTACGAGACCCTGCAGGTGTACCTGAACAACATGCGCAACAGCAGTGGTCACTTCAACAGTGCGCTGGTGATTTCCTATTTCCTCTTCGTGCTGGTGCTGACCTGGGCAGCCAACCGCCTGAACAAGGACAAGTCCTGATATGAGTTTTGTCAGCGTACAGAATCTGCAAAAAAGCTATGGCGCAAGCCCGGTGTTCACCGACATCAACTGCCAGATCCAGCGCGGCGAGTTCGTCACCCTGCTCGGCCCCTCTGGCTGCGGTAAATCCACCCTGCTGCGCTGCATTGCCGGGCTGACGGCGGTCGACAGCGGCAAGATCCTTCTCGACGGCAACGACCTGGTACCCCTGAGCCCGCAAAAACGCGGGATCGGCATGGTGTTCCAGAGCTACGCCTTGTTTCCCAACATGACCGTGGAGCAGAACGTCGCCTTTGGCCTGCGCATGCAAAAGGTCAATGCCGACGACAGCCGCAGCCGCGTGCGCGAAGTATTGCAACTGGTAGAGCTGCAGGACTTCGCCAGCCGTTATCCGCACCAGCTGTCCGGCGGCCAGTGCCAGCGTGTGGCCCTGGCCCGTTCACTGGTCACCCGCCCGCGCCTGCTGCTGCTCGATGAACCGCTGTCGGCGCTGGATGCGCGGATTCGCAAACACCTGCGCGAACAGATCCGCCAGATCCAGCGTGAACTGGGGCTGACCACCATCTTCGTCACCCATGATCAGGAAGAGGCGCTGACGATGTCAGACCGGATTTTCCTGATGAACCAGGGCCGCATCGTCCAGAGCGGCGATGCCGAAACCCTCTATACCGCGCCCGTGGACGTGTTTGCCGCAGGCTTTATCGGCAACTACAACCTGCTCGACGCCGACAGTGCCAGCCGCCTGCTGCAGCGCCCGGTGAACAGCCGCCTGGCGATCCGTCCGGAAGCCATCGCCCTGAGCCTTAGCGGTGAGCTGGAAGGCCAGGTACGCAGCCACAGCCTGCTGGGCAACGTGATCCGCTACCGCGTCGAAGCCCGCGGGGTAGAATTGTTGGTCGATGTACTCAACCGCTCGTCCGCCGACCTGCACCCGGACGGCCAGCGGGTATCCTTGTCGATCGATCCCACCGCCCTCTGCGAAGTCGCCTGAGGGTTGCACAGGAGTATTTCTGAACATGGCACTAGCGATTTTCGATCTGGATGAAACCCTGATCCACGGCGATTGCGCCTCGTTGTGGAGCGAGCAGATGGCCCGCCTTGGCTGGGTCGATGGCGAATCCTTCCTGCGTCGCGACAAGGAACTGATGGACGCCTACGGCCGCGGGCACCTGGCCATGGAGGATTACATGGCCTTCAGTCTGGAGCCGTTGATCGGACGTACACCGGCTGAAGTCGATCATCTGGTGGGGCCGTGGGTGGAAGATTTCATCGAGCCGATCATCTTCAGCGAGGCAACCCGTACCATCGCCGCCCATCGCAAGGCGGGTGACCGGATCCTGGTGATCTCCGCCTCCGGCACCCATCTGGTCGCGCCGATTGCCGAACGCCTGGGCATTGATGAAATTCTCGGCATCGAGCTGGAGGTGGTGAACGGTGTTTACACCGGCAAGACCGTCGGCACCCTGACCTACCGTGAAGGCAAGATCACCCGCTTGCTGGAATGGCTGGATCAGGAAGAAGAGAACCTGGAAGGCGCGAGCTTCTATTCCGACTCGCGTAATGACCTGCCGCTGTTGCTGAAGGTGGATTACCCGCATGTGGTCAATCCGGACCCGGTGTTGCGTGAGCAGGCTGAGAAAAATGGCTGGCCGATTCATAGCTGGTCTTGAATAAAAAGCATCGCGGGGCAAGCCCGCTCCCACAGGTGAAGATGACCCTGTGGGAGCGGGCTTGCCCCGCGATCAGCCGCTTACACCAGACTGTCGTCGATCACCAAAACCAGCTTGCCCGACACCTGGTTGCTCTCAAGCTCGGCAAACGCCGCCTCGGCATCCTTGATCGCAAAGGCCTTGGCCAGCTGCGGCTTGAGCCTGCCTTCAGTGAACAACGGCCACACCTGCTGCCCCAGATCGCTGAGCAGATCAGCCTTGAACTGATCATCCCGGGTACGCAGGGTCGAACCCAGCACCTGTACACGCTTGAGCAACAGCTGAGCCAGGTCCAGCTCGGCCTTGCGCCCGCCCATCAGGCCGATAATCACCCAGCGTCCGTCACGGGCCAGCAGCTTGAGGTTGAGCTCGGCATAGTTGGCGCCGACCGGATCGAGGATCACATCGAACGGGCCGAAATCATTCAGGCCGGTGAGGTCTTCGCCACGCACCACGCCTCCAGTGGCGCCGAGACTTTCGCAGTAGGCCAGGCGCTCAGCCGAGCCGACACTGACCCAGCACGGGCTGCCAAAGGCCTTGCACAGCTGGATCGCGGCCGAGCCCACGCCACTGGCGCCGGCATGCAGCAAAACCTTCTCGCCCGGCTTCAGCCCGGCCAGCTGGAACACGTTGAGCCAGGCCGTCGCATACACCTCGGGAATCGCCGCAGCCTCCTGCAGGCTCAGGCCTTCCGGCACCGGCAGGACATGACGGGCATCAACCACGACCTCTTCGGCCATGCCGCCACCGGAAAGCAGCGCACACACCCGGTCACCGACCTGCCACGAGGAGCCAGCGCCCACTTCGCTGATCACCCCGGAGCACTCCAGCCCCAGAAACTCGCTGGCTCCCGGCGGCGGCGGATAGAGCCCGGCACGCTGCAGCAGATCGGCACGATTGAGGCCGGCAGCAGCCACGCGAATTCGTACTTGACCGATATCGCAAGCTGGACTTGTCGTCGCAACCCACTCCACATGTCCGTCAACGCCTTGCAATGCCTTCACAGTGCCTCCATAGTTGTGTCATGACTGAGCCCGGGTGCTGTAGCCCCGGGCTTTTTGCATTATGCGTCCGGTTTTTATGGAACCGGCGAATTCAAAGACGGCCTAATATGCGTGATCAATTGTCCCTACGTCGAATCAGCATGAAGCATTTTTTGCCAAGCACCACCCTTGCACTGTTGATCGGTCTGGGCAGTCTGCCGTTGGCGGGCAATGCATGGGCCGCCAACAGCTGGGATAAACTCCAGCCCGATCGCGATGAAGTGGTCGCCAGCCTCAACGTGGTCGAGCTGCTCAAGCGCCACCACTACAGCAAGCCGCCGCTCAACGATGCGCGCTCGGTGATCATCTACGACAGCTACATCAAGCTGCTCGATCCGGCCCGCAGCTATTTCCTGGCCAGTGACGTCGCCGAGTTCGACAAGTGGAAGACCCAGTTCGACGATTTCCTCAAAAGTGGCAATCTCGATCCCGGCTTCACCATCTACAAGCGTTATCTGGACCGGGTCAAATCGCGTCTGGACTTCGCCCTGGCCGAGCTGAACAAGGGCGTCGACAACTTCGACTTCACCACTAATGAGACCCTGCTGGTCGACCGTAAGGACGCGCCCTGGATCAAGACCCAGGCCGAACTCGACGACCTCTGGCGCAAACGTGTCAAAGATGAAGTCCTGCGCCTGAAAATCGCTGGCAAAGAGCCCAAGGCGATCCAGGAGCTGCTGACCAAACGCTACAAGAACCAGCTCACGCGTCTGGACCAGACCCGCGCCGAAGACATCTTCCAGACCTATATCAACACCTTTGCCCAGTCCTACGACCCGCATACCAACTACCTGTCGCCGGACAACGCGGAAAACTTCGATATCAACATGAGCCTGTCGCTCGAAGGTATCGGTGCCGTGCTGCAAAGCGACAACGATCAGGTCAAGATCGTCCGCCTGGTGCCGGCCGGCCCTGCCGCCAAGACCAAGCAAGTGGCCCCGGCCGACAAGATCATCGGTGTCGCCCAGGGCGACAAGGAAATGGTCGACGTGATCGGCTGGCGCCTGGACGAAGTGGTCAAACTGATCCGCGG
The DNA here is from genome assembly GCF_000746525.1 of Pseudomonas alkylphenolica. NCBI lineage: Bacteria > Pseudomonadati > Pseudomonadota > Gammaproteobacteria > Pseudomonadales > Pseudomonadaceae > Pseudomonas > Pseudomonas alkylphenolica. The sequence continues at coordinate 1,459,015 of NZ_CP009048.1, read as the reverse complement.
GCCGAAAGGTTCGGTGGTGCGCCTGGAAGTGATCCCGGCGAGCAACGCACCGAACGACCAGACCAGCAAGATCGTGCCGATCACCCGCGAGGCGGTGAAGCTTGAAGAGCAGGCGGCGAAAAAATCGGTGCTCAAGCTCAAGCAGGATGGCCGCGACTACAAGCTCGGCATCATCGAGATCCCGGCCTTCTACCTGGACTTCAAGGCCTTCCGTGCCGGCGATCCGGAGTACAAGAGCACCACCCGCGACGTGAAGAAGCTGCTCACCGAACTGCAGAAGGAAAAAGTCGACGGCGTGGTCATCGACCTGCGCAACAACGGCGGCGGTTCCCTGCAGGAAGCCACCGAGCTGACCAGCCTGTTCATCGACAAGGGCCCGACCGTACTGGTGCGTAACGCCGATGGTCGTGTCGACGTGCTCGAAGACGAAAACCCCGGCGCCTTCTACAAAGGTCCGCTGGCCCTGGTGGTCAATCGCCTGTCGGCCTCGGCTTCGGAGATTTTCGCCGGCGCCATGCAGGACTACCACCGCGCGCTGATCCTTGGCGGCCAGACCTTCGGCAAAGGCACCGTGCAGACCATCCAGCCGCTCAACCATGGCGAACTGAAGCTGACCCTGGCCAAGTTCTACCGGGTTTCCGGGCAGAGCACCCAGCATCAAGGCGTGCTGCCGGATATCGACTACCCGTCGATCATCGACACCAAGGAAATTGGCGAAAGCGCCCTGCCCGAAGCCATGCCGTGGGACACCATCCGCCCGGCGATCAGGCCTGCGGTTGATCCGTTCAAACCGTTCCTGGCCCAGCTCAAGGCCCGCCACGATGCCCGCACCGCCAAGGATCCGGAGTTCGTCTACATTCGCGACCGCCTGGCGCTGACCCAGAAGCTGATGAACGAGAAAACCGTCAGCCTCAACGAAGTCGAGCGTCGTGCCCAGCATGCCGATATCGAAAGCAAGCAGCTGGCCCTGGAAAACACCCGACGCAAGGCCAAGGGCGAAGAACCGCTCAAGGAACTGAAGAAGGAAGACGAAGACGCCCTGCCGGTCGAGCCGGACGATACCAAACCGGAAGACGACGCCTACCTGTCGGAGTCCGGGCGGATCCTGCTCGACTACCTGGGCCTGAATTCGGCAGTGGCAAAGAACAACCCGTAAAAAGGTGATGGCAAAATAATGTGACTGTGCCTCCATTGCGTCATTAAACAGTCACGATTCTGTCGTGAAATAAGGGACTGAGCGCCGCTGGCCTCAGTCCCTTTTTTTCAAGGTAGTGCCGCCATGACCGTGACCGAACAGCTCAGTGCGTTGAGCACCATTCTTGCTCAAAGCGCCCTGCACAGCCTGTTCCAGCCCATAGTCTGCCTGTCTGAGCGGCGCATCCTCGGTTACGAAGCGTTGAGCCGCGGCCCCTCCAACAGCCCGCTGCACTCGCCGATCAACCTGTTCGCCGTGGCCCGCCAGGCCGGGCGCCTGACCGAGCTGGAAGTGGCCTGCCGCGAAAGCGCCTGCCGGCGCTTCAGCCAGCAGAACCTTGAAGGCAAGTTGTTTCTCAACGTCTCGCCCGAGTCGTTGCTCGAGCCGCAGTACCAGTCCGGACGCACCCTGAAGATGCTCCATGACCTCGGCGTACCGCCCAGCCGCGTGGTTATCGAACTGACCGAGCAAACCCCGACCGACGATTTCCAGCTGTTGTTCAATGCCCTGCACCATTACCGCGACATGGGTTTTTCAATTGCCCTAGATGACCTCGGTGCCGGTTATTCGAGCCTGCGCTTGTGGTCGGAACTGCGCCCTGATTACGTCAAGATCGACCGGCATTTCATCGACGGTATTCACCTCGACGCGGTCAAGCGTGAATTTGTCGGCTCCATTTTGCAAATCGCCCGGGCCTCACGGGCCCAAGTGATCGCCGAGGGCATCGAGCTTGCCGAAGAACTCAAGGTGCTGACCGAAATGGGCGTCGACCTGGTCCAGGGTTATCTGCTCGGCCGTCCTCAGGAACAACCGTCACGGGACGTCCAGCAGATGCTGGGCAGCCCCAACCGGGATATCCAGGTGCTCAGCGAAGACGGCGGCAACCTCGCCGCCCTGCTCAACGAACAACCTGCGGTGAGCCAGGACACACCGACGGCGCAGGTGCTGGAGCTGTTCCGCCGCCAGGCCAACCTCAACTCTTTGGCGGTGCTCAACGAACGCCGCCAACCCTGCGGTATCGTTCACCGCCACTCGCTCTCCGATGCGCTGCTCAAGCCGTTTGCCACCGACCTGTTCGCCCGCAAGCCGATCAGCCGGCTGATGAGTGACGACTTCCTCGCAGTAGAGCTGACGCAGTCATTGCAACAGGTCAGCCGCCTGCTCACCAGTCGTGCCCGCCAGCGCATCGAAGAAGATTTCATCATTATCCACAACGGCCGCTACCTGGGCCTGGGCCGGGTGATCGACGTGCTCAAGCTGATTACCGAACAGAAGATCCAGCAGGCCCGTTACGCCAATCCCCTGACCTTGCTGCCCGGCAACGTGCCGATCCAGCAGTGCCTGACGCGCCTGCTGCAACAGCAGCGTGAGGCGGCGATCTGTTATGTGGATATCGACAGTTTCAAGCCGTTCAACGACATCTACGGCTATGCCCGTGGCGATGAGGTGCTGCTGTGCCTGGCCCAGTGCTTGAACGAGCGGGTCGACCCCAATCATGACTTCGTCGGCCACATCGGCGGCGACGATTTCATGCTGGTGCTGGGTTCGGCTGACTGGGAGCGCAGGTTGCAGTTGCTGCTGGAAGACTTTCAACGCCAGTGTCGGCGCTTCTATCGGCCTGAGCATATGCAGGCCGGGGGCTTCATTGCCGCCAACCGTCAGGGGCAACGCCAGGAGTACGCCCTGCTGTCGCTCTCGATCGGCGTGGTGCACCTACGCCCGCAAGCCTGCGCCGACCTCGATGCCGGGCAGCTGGCGGAGCTGGCGTCACAAGCCAAGCATCAGGCCAAAGACCTGAGCGGGTACAGCCTGTACCTGATCGATACGGCGCCGGCGGTTCAGGCTTCTTCTTTTTCCGGGTAGCTGTACTCGAACACCCGCACCACTTCCGAGGCATGCCAGGACGCGGCGGCCATACCGTCCGATGGCCCGGAAAAACGTCCCAGGCGCTCCACGCACTCGAAGAAGCCGGTGCGCGGCAATCGGCTGGCACCCTGGCTGATAACCAGCGAACTGCGCAGCGGCTGTTCAGCACGGGCATCCAGCGCCGCCAGATGCTCCAGGGCAGCGGTCAGGGTCTGCATGGCCGGGCTTGGCAGTTGCAGGCGCTCGAGCAAGGCGCGGTAGGTCAACAGGTGGCGTTGGCGACGGGCCAGGTCAAGCTCGCCAAGCAGACCTTCCCAGTGCTGGCGGCTGATCCGTACGCTGCTCACGACGGCTCGCTCCATCCGGCCACCCCCAGCTCCCAGGCCAGGCTGCGGCGAATCGCGGCATCCGGCTGGCGCTCGCCACTCTCGATCAGGGCCAGGTACACCGGACTGATGCCGACGCTGCGCGCCAGTTGTTCGGCTGCCAGTCCCTTGCCCTCACGCAAACGCGCCAACTCGCTGAAACTCGGCAAGCTGGCGCTTTGTGGAGGGGTGACCTGTGTGTTCTCGATGGCTGCCGATTCAAGCTGACCGGCGGCCTTCAGTAGTGCCTGGTACTGCTCCCAGGGTACAACCGCATACTCGGGTTGACCGTCCCGGCTGATGACCTGAATACCCATTACAACCCCCTTGTAGGATTACGATATGTAATCGGTAGGCATAATCCTTATGCCAATTATATTACCAGCCAGCAAGGGTGTGCAGGGTCCTGATGTAATTAGCCTTTTGGATGCTCCAGGCGCAGGGCTTCCGGCGTAGCCGGCAGACGTTCGACCACCCGCAGTTTTTCCGGTGCCTGGCGATGGCGCCAGGCGCTGAAAGCGGCGAGTTCATCAGACACCGCTTTGAGCACCCAGGCCAGCACGGCGATGTCATCGAGCATGCCGACACCCAGCAACCAGTCCGGGATGGCATCCACAGGGCTGACGAAATACAGCAGGCCGGCCACCACGGTCACCAGCGCCTTTGGGCTGATGGTCCGGTACTCACCACGCCACCAGGCCAGGCACAGGGCCTGCATCAGACCGACATCTTCACGCAGCTTGCTCAGCCGTGGCCCTTTACGCGCCACGGCAAAAATCAGCGCCGGTAAACGACCGCGGCTGAGCAAGCGCTCGGCCAGCGGCAGAAAACGGGCGAAGGTCCAGGGTGCTTTCATACAGCCTCCAGGGCATGACCGAGGGAAAGGTTATCCACATTTATTGTGGATAACCTTGTGAACAGAGCCACTTTTAGCGCTCAGGGCGCCCGTCCGGCAAGGGCCGGGCTTAAATCGGGCGTTTTTTACACACCTGTTTCAATCGCGCAAACGTTTTGCCTATCCTGCACCTTTTCTGCGTCAGGTCCAGCTTTTCAGACCGTCCCTGGCCGATGAGGTTCGGGGTGATTGCAGAAACGACAACGCCCCGTCGAGACGGGGCGTTGGCTGTACCGCGAGTGGATTACTCGGCGGCGTCGGCTTCAGGCTTGGCCTGATCCTTGATACCCAGCAGTTCCAGTTCGAAAACCAGGACCGAGTTGGCCGGGATCATCGGGCTCGGGCTCTGGGCACCGTAAGCCAGGTCGGACGGGATGTACAGCTTGTACTTCTCGCCAACGTGCATCAGTTGCAGGCCTTCGACCCAACCCGGGATCACGCCGCTGACCGGCAGGTCGATCGGGCTGCCACGTTCAACCGAGCTGTCGAAGACCTTGCCATCGATCAGCTTGCCTTCGTAGTGAACGGTAACCACGTCAGTCGGCTTTGGCTGGGCGCCGTCGGCCTTCTTGACCACTTCGTACTGCAGACCGGAAGCGGTGGTGACGATACCGGCTTTCTTGCCATTCTCTTCAAGGAACTTCTTGCCGGCGGCAGCCGACTCTTCGCTCATCTTGGCCAGACGCTCTTCAGCGCGCTTTTGCAGGGCAGCAAAGGCTTCGACCAGTTCTTCGTCCTTGATTTTCTGCTCTTTCTTGCCGACAGCATCTTCGATGCCTTGAGCAACTGCTTTTGAATCAAGGTCGTCCATGCCTTCCTGAGCCAGGCTCTTGCCCATGTTCAGGCCAATACCGTAGGAGGCTTTCTGTGCCGGAGTCTTGAGCTCGACGCTGGTCTGCGAATCGCAACCCGCCAGGACCAGACCAACCAGGGCAACCGCAGCCGCCAACCGATGCTGTTTCATGCTATTTCCTTGTTCATGCGCCAATAGGGCAATCGAGTAAAGCCGCGAGCTTATCAGGCGGCCACGACCAATGGCTACCGGCATGAGAGCAAGAAAAGCCGGATAAGTTCAGCCAAGTAAAAGCTTCTTCATACAAAGCTGCAGCCAGTGGCCAGTATTGACGGGACTACGTACTTGAGCAACTTCGCCACAGTGCTTTTGTAGCTGTTTGTAAGATTGCCGGGATTTCAGGGATAGCTGCCGTCGCGGTACTGCCCCGCCACTTCTCGCAGCACCTCGCACAACCAGCGCGCTGGCAGGCTCATCGGCAAAGCAGCATTGCTACAGATACCGACCGAGCCGCCCGGCTCCTGCACACCCAGGTCCAGCTCGCACAATTCGCCGCGCCCCAGGTCGATCCGCACCGCATCGCGCGGTGCCACCCAGACCGCGTCGCTGCTTTGCACATAGCGGCGGCTCAAGGCTGGCGAAAGGGTCTCCAGGCGCTGCAGCGGTTGCTCGATGGCGCACTGCACGAACAGGCTGTCGGCATGCTTGCGGATGGTCGTGCCAGCCAGTGGCAGTACCAACGGATAGCGACCGAGCTGGCTGCGCTCGATCGGCTGGCGGGCGAGCAATGGATGCCCGGGACGCACCACCAGCGACATCGATTCGCTGTACAGATGCTCGAACAACAGACCCTGGATCTGCGGGCTTTCGGTCATGCGCCCGATCACCAGATCCAGCTCACCGACATGCAGTTGCGCCAGCAGGTGCGCACTCGGCCCGGTCGCCACGCTGACCACCAGGGCCTCATGACGTTGATGCAAGCGGCACAGCACCTCCGGCATCAGCAGGCTTTCGACCGTGGACAGTACACCGATACGCACCTGCGGCGGCGCATGTTCCTCACCGCGCAGGGTGCTTACGCCTTCACGCAAGGCCTGCACGCTGGGCCCGGCGTAACGCATGAAACGCACCCCGGCCGGGGTCAGTTCGACACCCTGCTTGCTGCGTTCGAACAGGCGCGTCTGCAGCAGCTCTTCAAGCTCCTTGAGGGTCTTGGAGATGGCCGGCTGACTGATCGCCATGGCATCGGCGGCCTTGGCGAAACTGCCCTGACGGGCAATTTCGAGAAAGCACAGCAGGTGACGGAATTTGATGCGGGTGTCGAGGTTCATGCCCCGGAGTTTATAGGAGCATCAACCTGGGCGGGAGGCTGTCTAATGCAATGCCCCTCCCCGGTGGGAGCGGGCTTGCCCCGCGATGGCGGTAAATCAGCTACATCGCATCGCGGGGCAAGCCCGCTCCTACAGGCCTATCTCCACCTGCTCCCCCCTGATCCGCACTGGCCATACTTGCAAGGCTTGCTGGGAATCCTCCAGGCAACGCCCATCGCTCAAGCTGAAATGCTGCTTGTACAACGGCGCTGCCACCACCAATTCACCCTTGAGATGCCCCACCAAGCCGCGACCGATCACATTGGCGCCGGACTTGGGGTCCTGGTTGTCGACAGCAAACACCGGCGTGTCCTGCTCCGGCAGGTAGAACAACGCCACCTGCCTACCTTCGAACCACACCACCACGCCCGATTGCGCAACCAGGTCCTGGCGGCTGCAGACCGCTTGCCAGTCTTGCGTTTGCAGGTTTACAGCGACATTGGACAGGCTCATCACAGCACCTCTTCAGTGGTCGGAATCAAATGAAGCTCAGCCGCGGCGATCGGCCGGCGCTGGCCACGCTCGCGAACAAAGTGCACGCCCGGGTCAGCACGCTGGTCGTTGACGAAGGTACGAAAGCGCTTGAGCTTTTGCGGGTCCTTAAGGGCATTGGCCCATTCGCACTCGTAGCGGTCGACCACCAATTGCATCTGCGCCTCAAGCTCGGCACCCAGGCCCAGGCTGTCGTCGATAATCACCTGTTTGAGGTAATCCAGCCCGCCCTCCAGGCTCTCGCGCCAGACCGAGGTGCGCTGCAATTTGTCGGCGGTACGGATATAGAACATCAGCACCCGGTCGATGAGACGGATCAGCCCGGCGTCATCCAGGTCGGTGGCGAACAGTTCAGCATGGCGTGGACGCATACCGCCGTTGCCGCAGATGTACAGGTTCCAGCCCTTCTCGGTGGCAATCACGCCGATGTCCTTGCTTTGCGCCTCGGCGCATTCGCGGGTACAGCCGGATACGGCGAACTTGAGCTTGTGCGGCGAACGCAGGCCCTTGTAGCGATCCTCGATCGTCAGGGCCATCTGCACGCTGTCCTGCACACCATAGCGACACCAGGTGCTGCCGACGCAGGATTTCACTGTACGCGTGGATTTGCCGTAGGCATGACCGGTTTCGAAACCGGCTTCGATCAGCTCGCTCCAGATCGCCGGCAGCTCGTGCAACTGCGCGCCGAACAGGTCGATGCGCTGGCCACCAGTGATCTTGGTATAGAGGTCGTATTTCTTTGCTACCTGGCCGATGACGATGAGCTTTTCCGGGGTGATCTCGCCAGCGGGAATCCTCGGCACCACCGAGTAGGTACCGTTCTTCTGCATGTTGGCCATGAAGGTGTCGTTGGTGTCCTGCAACGGCACCAGCGAAGGGTCCATGATCGGCTGGTTCCAGCACGAGGCGAGGATCGAGCCGACTGTGGGTTTACAGATATCGCAGCCGACGTGGCCGCGGCCATGCCTGGCGAGCATTTCCTCGAAGCTGAGAATGCCTTCAACCCGTACCAGGGCGTAGAGCTCCTGGCGGGTATAGGCAAAGTGCTCGCACAGGCTCTTGTCGACGCTGACACCACGGGCGATCAGTTCGTGCTCGAACACCTGCTTGAGCAGCGCCGCACAACCGCCGCAGCCGGTGCACGCCTTGGTCTGCTGTTTGAGCTCACCGAGCTCGCCACAGCCGTTGTCGATGGCAGTGCAGATCGCGCCTTTGCTGACGTTGTGGCAGGAGCAGATAGTGGCGCTGTCCGGCAATGCGTCGGCACCCAACGTCGGTGCACCGGCGGTTTGCGGCAGGATCAATGCCGCCGGGTCGGCCGGCAGGGCGATGCCGTTCTGCACGTATTGCAGCAAGGTGTCGTAGTAACTGTTGTCGCCCACCAGCACCGCACCGAGTACACGTTTGCCGCTGGCATCGACCACCAGACGGCGATACGCCGAGCTGGTTTCGTCAATAAAGCGGTAGCTGCGCGCTCCGGGGGTTGCGCCGTGCGCATCGCCGATCGAGCCGACATCCACACCGAGCAGCTTGAGCTTGGTCGACATGTCGGCGCCGGTAAAACTGGTGGCGTTCTCACCCGCCAGCGCCGCCGCGACATTGCGCGCCATGCTGTAACCCGGTGCAACCAGGCCGAACACACTGCCGTTCCACGAAGCGCACTCGCCGATGGCATAGATGTGTGGATCGCTGCTGCGACAGGCGCTGTCGATCACCACCCCGCCGCGCGCGGCAACCTCCAGACCGCTGCTACGGCCCAGAGCATCCTGCGGACGAATCCCGGCGGAGAACACGATCAGGTCCGTTTCGAGAAACTCGCCGCCCTCGAAGTTCATCCGGTAGCGATAGTCTTCACCGACCACCACCGACTGGGTCGCCCGCGACAGGTGCACGCCGACCCCGAGCGCTTCGATCTGCGCACGCAAGGCCGCGCCGCCTTCAGCGTCCAGCTGCACCGGCATCAAGCGCGGGGCGAATTCCACTACGTGCGCTTCCAGGCCCAGCGACTTGAGGGCGTTGGCAGCTTCAAGCCCCAACAAGCCACCACCGACCACCACGCCACGCCGGGCATCGGTTGCCGCGGCGCGGATGGCATCGAGATCATCGAGGGTGCGGTAAACCAGACGCGAAGCGCCCTCGCAGCCCTCGATCGGCGGCACAAAGGGATAAGAGCCGGTGGCCAGGATCAGTTGGTCATAGGCGTAACGCCCCGCCGAAGTCAGCACTTGCCGGCGCTCGCGATCAATCTGAAGCACCGCTTCGCCCAGGTGCAGATTCACCCCGTGCCCGGCATACAGACCCGCTGTGCCGAGGGCCAGGGTTTCAGCGCAGCTGCCGCTGAAATATTCGGACAGGTGCACGCGGTCGTAGGCACGCTGGCGTTCCTCACCGAACACCCGCAGCTCATAACGGCTCAGGGCGCCGCGTTCGATCAGTTGCTCGACGCAGTGATGCCCGACCATGCCGTTGCCGACGATGATCAGTTTTTCCCGCTGGGCGATGGTCGTTGCTGCATTCATACCCGATCCTCACTCAAGGCCATTCACGGTGGCTGTACTGCCGGGGCGAGCCCCGAAAAACAAAAAAAGGCGCCTGGAGCCGAAGCTCCAGGCGCCTTTGCCTGGTGGTTTTATGTAGTTCCGGGTGCAGATCGCCATTGACCCGCAGGAACGTTGTAACAGTGCAAAAGCAGGGACCGTGCCAACTGCCAAAGCCTTTGAAACCGGGCCTGTTCGCTAGCACAAGCGGCCGTTATCGACCCAGGCTGGTGCAACCCTCCCCCTTATGGGGCACTCAATACACATCGCGCAGATAACGTTTACTGCGGCTCAATTCAGCAACGTAGGCGTCGGCCTGCTCGACGCTCAATCCGCCGTGCTCAGCCACCACTTGCTTGAGCGCGGCATCGACGTCACGGGCCATGCGCCCGGCGTCACCGCAGATATAGAAGTAGCCACCCTCTTCCAGCCAGCGCCAGAGTTCGGCGCCGTGTTCGAGCATGCGCTGTTGCACATAGATTTTTGCCACCTGGTCACGTGAAAACGCTGTGTCCAGACGGGTGAGATGCCCCTCGCGCTGCCAGGCCAGGAGTTCGTCGCGGTAATAGAAATCACTGGCCGCTTTCTGTTCGCCGAACAGCAACCAGTTACGCCCCGTGGCGCCTTCGGCCTGACGCTCCTGCAGGAATGCCCGGAACGGCGCGACGCCGGTGCCGGGACCGACCATGATCACCGGCGCAGTACCGTCCTTGGGCAGGCGAAAATGTGCGCTTGGCTGGTTGAAAATAGCCACTTTGCCTTGTGCGGCCCGGTCGGCCAGGTAGGTTGAGCAGACGCCTTTGCGCTGGCCATAACGGACCGTGGAAACCGTCAGATGAACCTGATCGGGGTGGTACTTGGCGCTGGAGCTGATCGAGTACAAGCGTGGCTGCAACGGTTTGAGCAGGCTCAGCCAGGTTTCCAGGTCGAGCGCCGGTTTGAAGGCATGCACCAGGTCAATCAGTTGCTTGCCCCATAACCATTCCTTGAGCGGCGCTTTGTTCTGCGGCTTGAGCAGGTCCTGCAGCTGCGCGTTACCACTGCGCAGGGCAATGGCTTCCAGCATGGCCGGGGTGATCCGGGCGATTTCCAGGTGCTCGCCCAAGGCCGCGGCCAGCGGCATGTCGGCCTGGCCCTTGAGGCTGACCAACCGCCGGCCATCCAGGCCGGTCGCCGTAAGCAGCTCGTCCACCAGTGCAGGACAGTTGCGCGGCCACACGCCGAGGGCATCGCCGGCCTGATAGCTGAAGCCGCTGTCGGCCAGGTCGAACACGATTTTCCGAGTTTCCTTGGTGGCGCCCGGGCTGTTGAGCAAGCGGTTTTCCAGCATCCTGGCGGGCAGCGGCTGTTGTTTGCTGAAGCCCGTGGCCGCTGGCCTGGACACAGGCAACGCCAGCGTCTGCTGATCCCGCCCGAACTTGGCCAGCAGCGCCTGCAACCACTGCCCTGCCGGTGCGGCAAAGTCACCCTCGCAATCGACCCGTTCCAGCAAGCGCCGACCACCGAGCTCGGCCAGGCGCTGGTCGAGCTTGCGGCCGAAACCACAGAATTGCTCAAAGCTGGAATCGCCCAGGGCCAGTACGGCATAAGGCAGCCCGGCGCAGCGTTGCGCATGTTCACCCTGCAAGTCCTGCCAGAACGCCGCACCGCTATCCGGTGCGTCGCCGTCGCCAAAGGTGCTGGCAATCAGCAGCAGGCTGGCGGGACTGTCCAGCTGCGCCAACGCGACATCTTCCATGCAGCTCAACTGCACCGGCAGGCCAACCTCACGCAGCTGTTCGGCACACTGTTCGGCCAGGGCCTGGCCGTTGCCGGTTTGCGAGGCCCAGAGCAACAGATGCTGGTCCTGCATCGAGGCGAGCGGTTGCTCGACTTGCACTGCGCTGATGCGCTCGCCAGCGACCCGGCGCAGGGCCACCGCGCAATACTTGAAGGCCGGTTGCAGCGACAGCGGGTCGACGGCGTCGCTGGTGACTGCATTGATGGCCAGGTTGTCGCCGTAGACATCATTCCAGTGAAACGGCGCAAAGCAGTTGCCGGGCAATACCCGTGTGCTGATGCGCGCGGGCAACACCGCCTGGCCGCGCCGCGAGCGCACTTGCACCTGGTCCTTTTCGGCAATGCCCAGGCGTTTGGCATCTTCGGGATGAATCTCGACAAAAGGGCCGGGATCGAGCTTGTTCAACGCCGCGACTTTGCCGGTCTTGGTCAAGGTGTGCCATTGATGCTGAACCCGCCCGGTGTTGAGCACCAGGGCGAACTCGTCATCCGGCAGCTCGGCGCTCGGCAGGCAGGGCCGGGCAAAGAAGCGGGCCTTGCCACTCGGGGTGGCAAAGGCGATGGCCGGCGCCTGGCCAGCGGCATCGCGATAGAGGCTCTGGCTGACCCCGTCATTGCGATAACGCAGCGGGCTGCGGCTGTCCTCGCGCCCCGGCTGACACGGCCATTGTTGAGGCGTCTGACGCAAACCGGCGTAGCTGACGCCGCGCACATCGTAGCCGGTGGCCGGATTCCAGGCCTGTCGGATCTCGTCGAACACCGCTTCGGCACTGGCGTAGCTGAACGCCTCGGCGTAACCCATGGCACAGGCGACACGGGCAATGATCTGCCAGTCGGGCAAGCTGTCGCCCGGCGGTTCGACGGCCTTGTTCATCAACGTCAGGTTGCGCTCGGAGTTGACCATCACCCCTTCGCCCTCGGCCCACAGCGCGGCGGGCAGAAGGATATCGGCATAGCGGTTGGTCTCGGTGTCGAGAAAGGCATCCTGGGTGATCACCAGCTCCGCCCGCTGCAAGCCATCGATCACCCGTTGGCGATTGGCGACGCTGGCCACCGGGTTGCTGCAGATAATCCAGCAGGCCTTGATCTGCCCGGCTGCCAGTTGCTCGAACAGGGCTATGCTGCCGTCACTGCTTTCGCTGCGCAGACTGCCGGCGGGCACCTGCCACAGCTGCTCGACGAAAGCGCGGTCACTCTCGACCTGGGCCGAACGCTGGCCGGGCAGGCCCGGGCCCATATAGCCCATCTCGCGCCCGCCCATGGCATTGGGCTGGCCGGTCAGGGAAAACGGCCCGCTGCCGGGCCGGCAAATCGCTCCGGTGGCCAGGTGCAGGTTGCACAGGGCGTTGGTCTGCCAGGTGCCATGGATGCTCTGGTTCAGGCCCATGGTCCAGCAACTCATCCATTCCGGCGCCTGGCCGATCCATGCGGCGGCCTGGCGGATATCGGCTTCGGCGAGCCCGGTGATGGCGGCGACCCGCTCGGGTGTGTAGTCCTCGAGAAAGTCCGGCAGGGCTTCCCAGCCTTCGGTGTAACGCTCGATGAAGTCATGATCACAGTGACCATTGTGCTTGAGCAGATAGAGCAGACCATTGAGCAACGCCAGGTCAGTGCCCGGTCTGATCTGCAGGAACAGGTCGGCTTTGTCGGCGGTGGCGCTGCGCCGCGGATCGACGACGATCAGCCGGGCACCGGCCTTGAGCCGGTCGAGCAGGCGTAGAAAGAGGATCGGGTGACAGTCGGCCATATTCGCGCCGATGACGAAGAACACCTCGGCACGATCAAAGTCCTGATAGCTGCCCGGCGGTCCGTCGGCCCCCAGCGACAGCTTGTAGCCGCTGCTGGCGCTGGCCATGCACAAGCGCGAATTGGATTCGATGTGGCGGCTGCGGACGAAGCCTTTGGCCAGTTTGTTGATCAGGTACTGGGCCTCCAGCGACATTTGCCCGGAGACGTAGAACGCCAGGGCATCGGGCCCATGCTCATCAATGACTGCGCGCAATCGCCGGGCCGTTTGTTCAATGGCTACATCAATGGGCGTCTGCACCGGATCGCGTTGACGCTGATCACGCAGGTAAGCCTGCTGCATGCGCCCTGATTCGCGCAGCGGCTGATGTGCGGTCAGGCCCTTGGTGCATAAGCGGCCAAAATTGCTCGGGTGCTGTTTGTCCCCGCTAACCTTGGTCACCCGGTTACCCTCAACCGTCATGACGATGCCACACCCCACACCACAATACGGGCAAACGCTGCGCACAGTGCTGCTGCTCATCTGCCAACCTCCTGCTTGCGCAAACAAAAAGGCGCCCTGTCGCCCCGGCTTGTGAAAACAAGCGGGAGCAACACGGCGCCTTTGTCGTGAACGGGGCAATCTGCGTTGATTGCCGGATATTCAAGCGTTAGCAAGGGTCGCGCCAGAACCGTACAAGCCCGTAGCAACAGGCTTGCGCTGCAAACTGTGGCGAAATATCTGCACTGTCTTGGGCGGGTATGCACCAAGGCGGCCCACTTCAGATTTGCCGCTGCTCCCATGGCTCTTTACAATTCGCGCCACTTTGGTCGGTACCCGCACATCCTTCTGCCGACCCCCGGAGCTTTTTCATGGAAGAAATAGAGCAGCACTGGCTGTATGCCCTGTCCGCGCCCATGGCCGCCCTCAATGGCGCCAGCTACACCGCCGCCACCTATTACGAACCGGCAGACGATGACGCAACGGACCTGCAGAAATGGTGGGGCATCAGCAATCGCCGGCAGTTGCTGGACATGCTGCCCATGGCCGATGACGGTCATGCCACCGAAGTCAGCAATGCCTATTGGCAAGCGGCGCGCTGCCTGCCCAGCGAATGGCACGACGCGCTGGAGCAATTGAACCCGCGCCAACGCATCCAGTACCAGTTCGCCTACCGCACCCTGGGCGACTGTGGCCCGGGTGGCGTCCGGGCCTGGGACCTGGGGCGCATGGGCTTCCTGCTGCGCAGCGGTCTGCGCAAAGGCTATGTCAGCGCCGATGAAAGCCTCTGGCTGCAAGGTCGCCTGGCGCTGCGCGCGCGTCATTACTACAACAACTGGAACACCTACCTGGCGGGCTACATCTATGGCAAAGCGCTGTGGAATTGCTCCGACAGCAGCGACGATGAACTAGCCCAGGAGCTCGCCCGTCAAGGGGGTGAACACTGGAACCGCTGCATTCTCAACAACCTGCGCAAGGGTGCCGGCGAACTGCTCGCCAGCCTGCCGTGGGACCTGCCGTTGAACCTGCCTGAACGCCCTGACACGCTGGAAGAGGATGCCTGGTCATGAGCTGCTGGATACGCCTGGGCATTGAGCCGACCAACGACCCTGACCTGATTCGCGGCGCCTACCGCGCACGCCTGCCGCACCACCACCCGGAAACCGACCCGGAGGGTTTCCAGGCCCTGCGCCAGGCCTATGAGGCCGCCTTGCAACTGGCCCGTGACGAGCAGAGCCCGACAGCCGCGGATGAAAGCCCGATGCCCGCCGAGGACGGTCCTGTCGAGCAGACTCAGGCAGCGTTTGCAGCGCTGCTCGAAGACTCGACCCGGCGCTTCGATCCCGCCGCTTGGCAAGCGTTTATCGAGCAGCTTGACCAGTTGTCCCTGGATGACCTGGAGCCGATCAGCTGGAACCTGCTCTACAACCTGATGCAGACCAGCCCGTTATCCCACAACTGCGTGCAGATGCTGGCTGCGCGCCTGGGCTGGGCCAGCCAGCTACTGAAGCTGGAACAACCGGAACAGGTTGAGGCCTTCCTCGAACGCACGGCCGAGCCGGACCCCTTTGACACCGCGCTGATGAAGGACTGGTCGCCGGCTGCGCAGATGGAGACCTTGTGGTTCACCCGTAGCCTTGAGTATCTGTTCCATAACCGGCCACTGTTCGAGTACAAACGCTTCGCCACCACGCACACCTGCATGGCCTTGCCCGCGGACGAGGCCTTTATCCAGCGTTTGCTGGTGCAGTTCAGCCAGGCCGGCATCGCCAGCAAAACCTTCTGCGCGATGGTTGCCGAGCAACAGCGCCAGGCACCGGACGATCTCGACCTGCTGTATATGCTGGCCTGCCAGAGCAGCGACAGCGGTCAGGAAGAACTCGCTCGCCAGTGCTGGACCCGCCTTTGGCGTGAACACCAGCATCCGCGGGCCGCACGCTGGCTGCTGGAGCTGTGCCGCAAGCACCAACCACAACGCCTGCCCTTGCTGATCCAGGCCTTCGATCGACTGGAGCCAGTCGCCACCTGGCCAGACGATCTTGAAGCGCCAGCGCAGGCCTGGGGCAGCCCGTCACAGCGCCCGGAAACCCTGACGCGCTGGTTCGAAGCCGCACGCAGCAAGCTGCCTGGCATTGCCGGCAGCTTTGTCGCCTGGCGGATGGACGGTGATGACGAACAGCCTTTGCTGGCCTGGCTGCTCGAAGAGCAGCAAGATACTCAGCTGCAGCGTCTGTACCGCCACGCCTGGGCGCTGCATCGAGGCGACAGCGGCTTGCTGCACCAGCTCATGGCCGAAGCGCCCGGCGATGATCCGTTGGACGCGCTGATCCTCGAAGGTTTCCAGTACCAGGCCACGCAACAGCTGCGCTGGCTGAACGAATCACCGGTTGCCCTGGCCCTGACCGCCTGCATCAACAACCCGTCGGCCCAGGCGCAATTGCCCGAAGCCTTGCGCGAAAGCCACCTGCGGCCAGTGTGCCGCGACTGGATGCGCCGGGTGCGCAGTTACCCGGCCACTGGCCTGATACGCCTGGCCGAGGCGTTCAAGCCGGGTGGAATGTTCCCGGCACCTTATGCGCTTGAGCTCCAGGCGCAACTTGCCGCTGCCGGTGTCGAACTGCCTCGCCCACCCGCCGATGAAGGCCTGTGGACCTGGCACCGGCAGAACCTGTTCATGCTGGCCCTGATCGACCAGCCGGAACGTTGGCTGGCGCTGACTTCGTCCGCCTTGCTGGCCATGCCCTACCCTGCCGATCACCCGTTTGCCGCGCTGCAACAGGTGCTGCTGCGCCTGCAAGCGGAGCAAGGCAACCTGGACGGGATGCTGGGCTGGCTGGACGACAATGATCCGGTTCAGCAGTTGATGGGCCAGCGCCTGCTCAGCGTGCAACAGGTGCTCGACAGCACCAGGTTGCCCAGCAACCTGCAGCTTTTTGCCTGCCTTGAGCGTGATCCAGGCGCCTTCGAAGACGACATGCTCGGTTTGATGCTGCTCTGCGGCGTGCTGTATCACGACCCAAGCCTGAACGCCGAGCAGCACCGCGAAGTGTTGCAACAGATCGCCAACCTGACCTGCGCGCAGGACTGGTTCGAACCGTTTCGCGACGGGCTGATCAAGGGCGAGCCGGTCCGCCCGCCAAGCAAAGTGCTCGAAGAAGATTATTTGCTCAACAGTACGTTGTTCTATACCGCGCTCGACGCCCTGAAGAACCTGGCGCGCTACGGTCGCGCCGGTGTGCCGAGGGTCAAAGTGCTCAAGGAGCTGCAACGCGCCAAAGACTTCCCGGGCATGGACACCGGGATTCGCGCTGCAATGACGGCGTTGCTGTCTTGGTCCGAACGCTTGTTGCCGGCCAATGCCAGCAACCAGGCAGCGCCAGCCTCGCATATCTGGAAACTGGGTAGCCGCCTGAGTCGCAAGGCCTATGGCGTGCAGGTGGTCGGCAGCATCATCCTCGGGCCGCTGTTGATCCTGATGGCCGGGAGCATGCCGTTACAGATCCTCTTCGCCCTGTTGTTCGTCGGCCTGTTGGGCAGCGCCAGCCTGCGCCGTTTGCACGATATGGGCCGAGGCATCCCGACGCTGATCCTGTTCGCGGCGCTGCTGCCGTTCCTGCCGTTTCTGCCGCTGGTGCTGCTGATCCTGCCGGGTGAACCGCTGCCCAACCGCTACGGTCTGCCACCGGTGAACGCCGCGCAAAACAACCTGCAGGCGGGCCTGCAAGCGGCTTTGCGGCGCTTGAACGGTTAGAACCGCAACTGCTCCAGCGCCTCGCTGAGGCGCTGGCGCTGACGGCTGATCTGCTCAGGTTGCTGGCTGGCCAAGGCGCTGGAAAAATCGTCCAGCCAGCTGCCGATCCGCTCGCGGTCATCTCCCAGGCTCTGCATCCAGGCCCGCTCCAGACGGGCCAGCAGGGTGCGGTTGGGCAACGCATCGCGTGGGTGGATTTTCAGCCCCGCGAGCCGCGCATGGCTGGCCTGCCGTGCCTGTTGGTCGAGCCCGGTGGGGCTGCGGTCAATGCTGTGACTATGCTGCTTGCCAGTGTCGAGCAGGGTCACGTCAACCTCCAGCAGGCCGTTGATGTCATAGCTGAAGCGCACATCCAGGCTCTGGATGCTGCCATTGGGCGTGAGTTCGATATCGAAGGCGTCGATAAAGATATTGTCACGAACCCAGGGCCGCTCCCCCTGGTACACCTCGATCCGGATCATTTTCTGCTCGGCATGGGTACTGCTGAAGCGCTTGACCCTGGACGTCGGGATCACCGTGTTGCGTTCGATGATCGGCGCAAACACACCGCTGACTTCTTCGCTGCGCGCGGCACTGATCCCCAGCGTATACGGACAGACATCGGTCAGGATCAGCTCTTCAATGGCCTCGTCGCGGGCCTTGCATGCCGCCTGGGTGGCGGCCCCGAGCGCGACGATGGTGTCCGGGTCCAGGTGCCGGTATGGCAGGCGGCCGAACAGGGTGGCGACCATCTGTTGCACCGCCGGCATACGCGTGGCGCCGCCCACCAGCACCAGGCTGTCGAGGTCCTTGGGGCTCACCCGGGCGTCGCGCAACGCCTGCTCGATCGGTGCCCGGATACGCGCCAGCAACCCGGTCCAGATCTTCAGCGCGCGGGCTTCGTCCAGTGACCATTGGCGGGTTTCACCGGCAACCTCACAGCTCAGGTGTTGCTCACCCTCACTCAGTTTGCACTTGAGTTGCTCGATGGCATCGGCAAGGCTGGCCAGGGTTTGCGGCGCCACTGCCGACGCTTTGAGTTGCCAGTCCTGCAAACAGGCTTGCAGCAACGCTGCGGTGAAGTCTTCACCGCCGAGGAAGTTATCGCCGGTCGATGCATGCACTTCGATCAGCGGCAGGGCGTACTCCAGCACCGTGACATCAAAGGTACCGCCGCCCAGATCGAAGATCAGCGTGCGCTCAAACTTCTTTTCGTGCAGGCCGTAGGCCATGGCTGCGGCCGTCGGCTCGTTGATCAGGCGTTGCACGCTCAAACCGGCGAGTTCGGCGGCGAAGCTGGTGCGCTTGCGTTGTTCGTCGCTGAAATACGCTGGCACCGAGATAACTGCCTCGCTCACCGGGCAGCCCAGGAAGGCTTCGGCATCGGCTTTCAAGGCACCGAGCACCAACGCCGAGAGTTCCTCCGGGCTGAACGACTGCTCACCAAGCTCAAGTTTTTTGTCACTGCCCATGAAGCGCTTGAAGGCGCCGACCGTGCGCTCGGGGTGAGTCGTCAGCCGTGCTCGTGCGGGCGCGCCGACCAGAATGCTGCCGTCGTCATCGAGACTGACAACCTAAGGGGTGAGGACATCGCCGAGGGCGTTGGGGATTAGTTGCGCCTGGCCCTCGCGCCAGACAGCCACCAGGCTGTTGGTGGTACCCAGGTCGATACCCAGCAAAGGCGCCGGGGAAGTGCGTGCATCCTGCATGATTGATCTCTTGCTCAGTAGGGGCTGGCACGGAGAAAGCAGCGACGTACCAGCGTGCTGGTGAATTCTGGGCGAAATCCAGAAACAAAAAAAGCGACCCTAAGGTCGCTTTCTTTGTTGCTTCCGGGTGTTCAGTGGGCCCTGGAAGCTAAATATGGCGCAGCGGACGGGACTCGAACCCGCGACCCCCGGCGTGACAGGCCGGTATTCTAACCGACTGAACTACCGCTGCGCATATGGACTTGCGTCCGGTTCCTCTCTGGTAACACCTTCTTGCGAAAGTGTCGGGTCAGGAACATCTCAGGAAGTGGTGGGTGATGACGGGATCGAACCGCCGACCCTCTGCTTGTAAGGCAGATGCTCTCCCGGCTGAGCTAATCACCCTTTCGTCTCGGTGTGGCGCGCATTCTACGGAGCACCGAACACTCTGGCAAGCACTTTTTTAAAAAAATTTTTCAGGCGTTCCAAAGACTTAGCGGACTTGGCCTGAAGCGTCCGCTCGGAGAATAATGCCCTCCTTATGTGTTGAGGAGAGATTCATCCCATGTGGTTCAAAAACCTGCTGACCTATCGCCTGACCCAGGATGTCCCGTTCGATCCCGAAGCACTGGAAACCGCTCTGGCCAGCAAGCCGGCGCGCCCCTGCGCCAGCCAGGAGTTGACCACTTACGGTTTCGTCGCGCCGTTCGGCAAAGGTGAAGATGCACCTTTGGTTCACGTCAGCGGTGACTTCCTGCTGATCGCCGCCCGTAAAGAAGAACGCATCCTGCCCGGCAGCGTGGTGCGTGATGCCGTTAAAGAGAAGATCGACGAGATCGAAGCCGAACAGATGCGCAAGGTCTATAAGAAGGAGCGCGATCAGATCAAGGACGAGATCATCCAGGCGTTCCTGCCGCGCGCCTTTATCCGTCGCTCGATGATCTTCGCTGCCATCGCTCCCAAGCAGGGCCTGATCCTGGTCAACTCGGCCAGCGCCAAACGCGCCGAAGACCTGCTCTCGACCCTGCGGGAAGTAATGGGTTCGTTGCCGGTACGTCCGGTAACCGTGAAGATCGCCCCGAGCGCGACCATGACCGACTGGGTCAAGACCCAGCAAGCCGCGCCTGACTTCTTTGTACTGGACGAATGCGAACTGCGTGACACCCACGAAGACGGCGGTATCGTGCGCTGCAAACGCCAGGACCTGACCAGCGACGAGATCCAGTTGCACCTGGGTACCGGCAAGGTCGTGACCCAGCTGTCGCTGGCCTGGCAGGACAAACTGTCGTTCGTACTCGACGACAAGATGGTCATCAAGCGCCTGCGTTTTGAAGAACTGCTGCAGGACCAGGCCGAAGAAGACGGCGGCGACGAAGCCCTGGGGCAACTCGATGCCAGCTTTACCCTGATGATGCTGACCTTCGGCGAGTTCCTGCCGGCGCTGTTCGAAGCGCT
Organism: Pseudomonas alkylphenolica; assembly: GCF_000746525.1. Taxonomy (NCBI): domain Bacteria; kingdom Pseudomonadati; phylum Pseudomonadota; class Gammaproteobacteria; order Pseudomonadales; family Pseudomonadaceae; genus Pseudomonas; species Pseudomonas alkylphenolica. The sequence continues at coordinate 1,438,623 of NZ_CP009048.1, read as the reverse complement.
GGGTGGCGAAGAGATTCCGCAGGGGGTCTGACGTCACAAACCTCCCCCGGTGGGAGCGGGCTTGCCCCGCGATTGCGGTTTTCCAGCCACATCGCATCGCGGGACAAGCCCGCTCCCACCGGGACGGCCCCATCCACTGCTAGAGATGCTGCATGTCCTGGATCATCCTGTTTTTCGCCGGCCTGTTCGAAGTAGGCTGGGCTGTCGGCCTCAAATACACCGACGGTTTCACCCGCCCCCTGCCCACTGTCCTGACCATCGCCGCCATGGCGATCAGCCTCGGCCTGCTGGGCCTGGCCATGAAAGAATTGCCGCTGGGCACCGCCTATGCGATCTGGACCGGTGTCGGCGCCGTTGGTACGGTGATCGCCGGTATCATCCTGTTCGGCGAATCCATGGCGCTGGTGCGTCTGGCCAGCGTCGCTTTGATCATCACCGGCCTGATCGGCCTCAAGGTCAGCGCCAGCTGACCTTGCCCTGTGCGCTCAGCGCAGGTTGCCACGCAACTGGCTGACCCGCTCACGCAATATCGCAGGTTCCGCCGCCTCTACCGGGATGGCGGAACCCGCCACCAAGGTTACCCGCGACCACAAACGGCGAAAGAAGCCCTTGGCCGGGTCGCGACTGAAGAAACTCCCCCACAACCCCTGCAACGCCAAGGGAATCACCGGTACCGGGGTCTGCTCGATGATCCGGCTCAGGCCGCCCTTGAACTCATCGATCTCACCGTCGGTGGTCAGCTTGCCCTCGGGGAAGATGCACACCAGCTCGCCATCGGCCAGGTAGGCAGCAATCTGCTTGAATGCCCGCTCATAGGTCTCGGGGTCTTCATTGCGTCCGGCAATGGGAATGGCGCCGGCGGTGCGGAAGACAAAGTTGAGCACCGGCAACTGGTAGATCTTGTAGTACATGACAAAGCGAATCGGCCGACGCACCGCTCCGCCAATCAACAGGGCATCGACGAACGACACATGGTTGCACACCAGCAACGCCGCACCCTCCTCCGGAATCTGCTGCAGGTCGCGGTGCTCGACCCGGTACATGGAGTGGCTGAGCAACCAGATCATGAAGCGCATGGTGAACTCGGGCACGATCCTGAAGATGTAGGCGTTGACGCCGATGTTCAGCAGCGACACCACCAGGAACAACTGCGGGATGGTCAGCTCAACCAAGGTCAACAGCACGATGGTGACAATCGCCGACACCACCATGAACAGCGCGTTGAGAATGTTGTTGGCGGCAATCACCCGCGAACGCTCTTGTTCAGGCGTACGCGACTGGATCAGCGCATACAGCGGCACGATATAAAAGCCGCCGAAAACGCCGAGGCCGACAATCGCCAGCAACACCCACCAGGCTTCGGACATGCCCAGCAACGCCAGCCAGTCATGCGGCGTCGCCGCGGGCGGAACATCCCCCGAGTGCCACCACCAGAGCAAACCGAACAGGGTCAGGCCGAACGAGCCGAACGGCACCAGGCCGATTTCCACCTTGTGGCCGCTAAGGCGTTCACACAGCAGCGAGCCCAGGGCGATGCCCACCGAAAACAAGGTCAGCACCAGCGTGACTACGGTCTCGTCGCCGTGCAGCCAATCCTTGGCATAGGCCGGAATCTGCGTGAGATAAATGGCGCCGACGAACCAGAACCAGGAGTTGCCGACAATCGAACGCGACACAGCCGGGGTCTGGCCCAGCCCCAGACGCAAGGTCGCCCACGACTGGGTGAAGATGTTCCACTCCAGCTTCATCTGCGGCGACGCCGCACTCGCCCGCGGAATCCACTGGCTGGACAGGTAACCCAGCGCAGCCACCAGAACCACCGCACAGGCCACCACCGGCGCATAGTGGGTGCTGGACATCATCACCCCGGCGCCGATGGTGCCGGCCAGAATGGCCAGGAAGGTGCCCATCTCGACCAGGCCGTTACCGCCGACCAGCTCCTGCTCATGCAGGGCCTGGGGCAGGATCGAGTACTTGACCGGGCCGAACAGCGCCGAATGGGTGCCCATGGCAAACAGTGCCAGCAGCATCAGCACCAGATGGTTGGTCAGAAAGCCGATGGCGCCGATGGCCATGATGCCAATTTCGGCCAGTTTGATCAGGCGGATCAGCGCATCCTTGGGGTACTTCTCACCGAACTGTCCGGCCAGTGCGGAAAACAGGAAGAACGGCAGAATGAACAGCAAGGCACAGAGGTTGATCCAGATCGAGCGGTCGCCGTCGATGGCCAGTTTGTAGAGAATCGCCAGGATCAACGACTGCTTGAACAGGTTATCGTTGAACGCTCCCAGCGACTGGGTAATGAAGAACGGCAGGAACCGTCGTTTGCCTAGAAGGCTGAACTGCGAGGCTTGACTCATCGTCCGTGTACCTGAGTGGGGCTTTGTCATTGGAGGCACGCAGAGCGGACAAAGCCACAATCACCCAGGTAAATGCAATCTACTTGTGTAACCCGGCAATGCATGGCGAGACAAACAGTTCACCGCGCCAGGCCCCGCGCAGGGTGAGGCTGGCGACCATCATCCACAGACCGGCCAGCGCCACCACCAGCACCAGGCCCATGTGCTGGAAGAAGGCCAAGCCCAGCCAGGCACCGAGCTTGAGGGTGGCCAGGGTGTAGACCCCCAGTGGAAAGGTGAAGCCCCACCACCCCAGGTTGAACGGCATGCCGTGGCGCATGTAGCGCAGGGTGATCAGCACGGCAGTGAGCAACCACCACAAGCCGGCGCCCCACAACACAATCCCGGCAACCAGGCCCAGGCCGCGGGCAATTTCACCCAGGTCGCCGAAGCCGTTGGCAGCGAAGATCGCCGGTGCGTCGGCGCCCAGCAGCAACATGCCCAACGCCCCGGTACCGATCGGGCCCAGTGCCAGCCAGCTGGAAGCGGCCATGTTGGCGTGGGGCAATTTGTGCAGGGCCATACGCAGCATAAGGATGGTCAGGATGCTGAACGCCACCGGCAGCGACACCGCCCACAATACATAGCTGGTAATCAGCACCAGAAATTGGCTGTGGGCATCGACCAGGTGCGGCGCCAGCTGGCCACCACTGGCGGCGGCGACCTCAGCGGCAACCACCGGCAACAGCCACACCGCGGTCATCTGATCGATGCTGTGCTCCTGGCGGGTGAACATCAGATAGGGAATGGCCACGCCGCAGAGCAGCGCCAGCCCCACATCGAACCACCACATGGCCTCGACCCAGGGCACGATGCCTTCACCCCAGCGATTGACGCCAAACAGCAAGCAACCGTTGAGGATGGTGGCCAGCCCCATGGGGATGGTGCCGAAGAACATCGATACCGTGGAATGGGCAAAAATCTGCCGCGCCTCATCGAAGAACATCAGCCAGCGCGCGGCATACAACACGCTGAACAGGATGAACAGGGCAATGGTCAGCCACCACAAGGCTTCTGCCGTTCCATGCAGGCTGTCGATGCCGATCTGCATCAGGGCCAGGGCCAAGACCCCGGTGCCCATGGTCGCGGCGAACCAGTTGGGGGTGAACTGGCGGATGACTTCACGCGGGTGAGCCAGATGGCTCAACGGGCGCAGGGGTGAAGCGGTCTGTTGCAGGCATGGCATGGTCGGAGTCTCCTGTAGTCCGGTGACGTGAGACCATCTTATGCTCACAAAGAATATCCATATAACGGGTATTTTCTCTATCTGTTATCTATTTCATAGATATGGATCCAGCTCTATCCACCCCTTCCCGCCCAGGCGTATGCTTGGCCGCTGACGGCCCCAATGCAATAACAACAAGGACGTGCCATGCTCGACGCCGTAAGACGCTACAACCCGCAAGTGCGCCTGCTGCTGACCACCACTTTTGTCTTGACCCTGGCGCGGGCGATCACCCTGCCCTACCTGGTGGTCTACCTCGCGGAAAACTTCGCCCTGGATGTCAGTGGCATCGGCCTAATGATTGGTGGCGCGCTGATTGTCGCCTCGCTGCTGAGCCTGTACGGCGGCTACCTGATCGATACCCTGCGCAGTTACACGGTGATCATCGTCTCTACCCTGGTGTTCGCCATAGCCTTCGTTACCGCCATCGTCAGCCGTGAACTGAGCCTGTTCTTCACCAGCCTGGTGGTGATCAACCTGGCGCTGGCGGTGGTCGACATTGCCGCCAAGGCCGGGTTTTGCGCCCTGCTACCGCTGGAAGAACGCTCCGAGGTGTTCTCGATCAAATACACCTTGAGCAACGTCGCCTACGCCGTCGGCCCGTTTGTCGGTGTGGCGCTGATCATGCTCGACAATCACCTGCCCTTTCTGGTTTCAGCGGCGTTGGGGCTGGCCATGTGCCTGTGCTACCGGCGTTGGGGCGAGCGCTCGGCGCGGGCGCAACTGGACGGCAGCCCGCAGGCCGGGTTTCTCAGCGTGGGCGGACAACTGCTCAAGGATCGCCGGTTGGTCTGTTTCACCCTCGGCGGCGCGCTCAGTGCCGTGGTCTTCGGCCAGTTCACCGCTTACCTGTCGCAGTACCTGGTAGTGACCACCAATGCCAGCGAGGCGGCGCGGTATATCAGTTACCTGGTAGCCACCAACGCCATCACCGTCATCGCCTTGCAGTATGTGATCGGGCGGCACATCAACAGCCGCCAGCTGATGCCCTGGTTGCTGGCCGGTATGGCGCTGTTCCTGGCTGGCCTGCTGGGATTCTCCCTGGCCCAGTCGCTGCTGGTCTGGTGCCTGGCGATGCTGGTGTTCACCCTCGGCGAGATCATCGTCATTCCGGCCGAGTACATGTTCATCGACAGCATCGCCCCCGAGCATCTGCGCGGGGTGTATTACGGCGCGCAGAACCTGTCCAACCTCGGGGCAGCGCTGGGGCCGGTGATCTGCGGCTTTGCCCTGGCACATCTGGTGCCGGTGGCCACCTTCTATCTATTGATTGGCTCGGTGCTGCTGGCGGCGCTGTTTTATTACCTGGGGGCTCGGCGCTGACCTCTTTCGCGGGGCAAGCCCGCTCCCACCGGGAGTTGAGGTAACCGGTGGGAGCGGGCTTGCCCCGCGATTGCATAACAACCGCCGCCCTCGACCTGCGACGCTCTGCCACTGCTACCATGGTCGGCGCTGACGAAGCGCCAGCGGCGTGCCAGACTGATTGATCGAGGTTCGCCGTTACACTGACGGCTGTTTTTGTTTCGGAGTAGTCATGTCGCTGTCCAGTGGGCTGATCGCCGTGGTCGCCCTGGCCTATATGGCCATCATGTTCGCTATCGCATTTTATGGCGACCGCCGCAAAACGCCGCTGCCACCGCGCCTGCGTGCCTGGGTGTACAGCCTGTCGCTGGCGGTGTACTGCACCAGCTGGACCTTCTTTGGCGCCGTCGGCCAGGCGGCCGAACAGCTCTGGGCGTTCCTACCGATCTACCTCGGCCCGGTGCTGTTACTGCTGTTCGCACCCTGGGTGCTGCAGAAGATGGTGCTGATCAGCAAGCAGGAAAACATCACCTCGATCGCCGACTTCATCGCCGCCCGCTACGGTAAATCCCAGTCCTTGGCAGTGGTGGTGGCGCTGATCTGCCTGGTCGGCGTCCTGCCTTATATCGCCTTGCAGCTCAAAGGCATCGTGCTCGGCGTCAACCTGTTGATCGGCGCCAGTGCCGACGCCACCGGCAGCCGCGTGCAGGACACCGCGCTGGTGGTGTCACTGGTGCTGGCGTTGTTCTCCATCGTTTTCGGTACCCGCAGCCTGGATGTCACCGAACACCACCGCGGTATGGTCCTGGCGATTGCCTTCGAATCGCTGGTCAAACTCCTCGCGTTTCTTGCCGTCGGCGCCTTTGTCACCTTCGGCCTGTTCAACGGCTTCGACGACCTGTTCAGCAAGGCACAACTGGCCCCGCGCCTGGAAGGCTTCTGGAACGAGACCATCAATTGGCCGTCAATGATCGTCCAGACCGGCGTGGCGATGATGGCGATCATCTGCCTGCCACGGCAGTTCCATGTCACCGTGGTCGAGAACATCGAGCCGCAGGATCTGCGCCTGGCCCGCTGGGTATTCCCGACTTACCTGATCCTCGCCGCGCTGTTCGTGGTGCCGATTGCCCTGGCCGGACAAATGTTGCTGCCGGGTGTGATTCCCGACTCTTACGTCATCAGCCTGCCGCTGGCCGAAGCGCATCCGGCGCTGGCATTGCTGGCGTTCATCGGCGGCGCCTCGGCCGCCACCGGTATGGTGATCGTCGAAGCAGTGGCGCTGTCGACCATGGTCTCCAACGACATGCTGCTGCCCTGGTTGCTGCGCCGCAACAACGCCGAGCGCCCCTTCGAAGTGTTCCGCCACTGGATGCTCTCGGTACGCCGGGTGACAATCGTCGTCATCCTCCTGCTGGCCTATGTCAGCTATCGGCTGCTGGGCTCTACCGCAAGCCTGGCGACCATCGGCCAGGTTGCCTTTGCCGCGGTGACACAACTGGCACCGGCCATGCTCGGCGCCCTGTACTGGAAACAGGCCAACCGTCGTGGGGTATTCGCAGGTCTTGCGGCGGGGATCTTCCTCTGGTTCTACACCCTGGTCCTGCCTATTGCCGCCCACAGTGTGGGCTGGTCGCTGGAGCTGTTCCCAGGATTGGCCTGGCTGCACGGCAACCCGCTGAACCTGCCGATCACCCCGCTGACCCAGGGCGTTGTGCTGTCGCTGGCGGGCAACTTCACCCTCTTCGCCTGGGTCTCGATCCTTTCGCGCACCCGCGTGTCCGAGCACTGGCAGGCCGGCCGCTTCATCGGCCAGCAAACCAGCGCCCGCCCCAACAGCCGCTCCTTGCTGGCCGTGCAAATCGCCGACTTGCTTGAACTGGCGGCACGCTTTGTCGGTGAAGAACGCGCGCGGCAAAGCTTCATCCGCTTCGCCTACCGCCAGGGCAAGGGCTTCAACCCCAACCAGAACGCCGACGGCGACTGGATCGAGCACACCGAACGCCTGCTGGCCGGTGTGCTCGGCACCTCCTCGACCCGTGCCGTGGTCAAGGCGGCCATCGAAGGCCGCGACATGCAGCTTGAGGACGTGGTGCGCATCGCCGACGAAGCCTCGGAAGTGCTGCAGTTCAACCGCGCCCTGCTGCAAGGCGCGATCGAGAACATCAGCCAGGGCATCAGCGTGGTCGACCAGAACCTGCTGCTGGTGGCCTGGAACCGCCGCTACCTGGAACTGTTCAACTACCCCGACGGCCTGATCAGCGTCGGCCGGCCGATTGCCGACATCATCCGCTACAACGCCGAACGCGGCCTGTGCGGCCCTGGCGAAGCCCAGGTGCATGTGGCCCGCCGCCTGCACTGGATGCGCCAGGGCCGTGCGCACACCTCCGAACGGCTGTTCCCCAACGGCCGGGTCATCGAACTGATCGGTAACCCGATGCCTGGCGGCGGTTTCGTCATGAGTTTTACCGACATCACCCCGTTCCGCGAAGCCGAACAAGCCCTCAAGGACTCCAACGAAGGCCTTGAACAACGGGTCGCCGAACGTACCCAGGAGCTGTCGCAACTGAACCAGGCGCTGACCGAAGCGAAAAGCCATGCCGAGGCCGCCAACCAGTCCAAGACCCGCTTCCTGGCCGCTGTCAGTCATGACCTGATGCAGCCGCTGAACGCTGCCCGACTGTTCTCTGCCGCCCTCTCCCACCAGGGCGATGGACTGTCGGCAGACGCCCAGCAACTGGTCCAGCACATGGACAGCTCACTGCGTTCAGCCGAGGAGCTGATCAGCGACCTGCTCGATATCTCGCGCCTGGAAAACGGCAAGATCACGCCCGACCCGAAACCCTTCGCCCTCAACGAGCTGTTCGATACCCTAGGTGCGGAGTTCAAGGTGCTGGCCCAGCAACAGGGCCTGGATTTCCGCCTGCGCGGCAGCCGCCTGCGGGTGCACAGCGACATGAAACTGCTGCGCCGGATCCTGCAGAACTTCCTGACCAACGCCTTCCGTTACGGCAAGAGCCCGATCCTTCTGGGCGTACGCCGCAACAACGGCAAACTGTGGCTGGAAGTCTGGGACCGCGGCCCGGGCATTGCCGACGACAAACTGCAAGTGATCTTCGAAGAGTTCAAACGCCTGGACAGCCACCAGACCCGCGCCGAAAAAGGCCTGGGCCTGGGCCTGGCGATCGCCGACGGCCTGTGCCGGGTACTCGGCCATTCCCTGGAAGTGCGCTCCTGGCCCGGCAAAGGCAGCGTGTTCCGCGTCAGCGTGCCGCTGGCGACGACGCCGGCTGTGGCCGTCGTCACTCCGGCCGAGCAAGCCGGGCAGCCGCTGGCGGGGATGCAGGTGCTATGCGTCGACAACGAAGACAGCATTCTGGTCGGCATGAACAGCCTGCTCAGCCGCTGGGGCTGCCAGGTCTGGACCGCGCGCAACCGTGAGGAGTGCGATGCCCTGTTGAACAAGGGTATGCGTCCGCACCTGGCATTGGTCGACTACCACCTGGACGATGGCGAAACCGGTACCGAACTGATGGCCTGGCTACGCACGCGCTTGGGCGAACCGGTGCCTGGCGTGGTGATCAGTGCCGATGGACGCAGCGAAACGGTCGGCCAGGTGCATGCCGCCGGCCTCGACTACCTGGCCAAGCCGGTCAAGCCGGCGGCCTTGCGCGCCCTGCTCAATCGGCATCTGAGCCTGGTCCAGTAAGGGCGCTGGCGGCCAGCGGGTCGCCTTCGCTCATGGCCCGCTCCAGCAAGTCGGCCGGCAGGCTCTTGCTGGCGCGGGCCCCGAGCAATTTGAGCTGTTCGCTACGGCTGATCAGGTTGCCACGGCCTTCGCAGAGCTTGTTGCGCGCGGCGCTGTAGGCTTTATCCACCTGCTGCAGGCGATTGCCCAGTTCGTCCAGGTCCTGGATGAACAACACGAACTTGTCGTACAGCCAGCCCGCACGCTCGGCGATTTCCCGGGCATTCTGGCTCTGGCGTTCTTGCTTCCACAGGCTGTCGATCACCCTCAGGGTCGCCAGCAAGGTGGTTGGGCTGACGATGACGATCTGCCGGTCGAAGGCTTCCTGGAACAGGTTCGGCTCAGCCTGCAGTGCTGCAGAGAACGCTGCCTCGATCGGCACGAAGAGCAGGACGAAATCCAGGCTGTGCAAGCCTTCCAGGCGGTTGTAATCCTTGCCCGACAATCCTTTGACATGGTTGCGCAACGACAGCACGTGCTGCTTGAGCGCCGCCTGGGCAATCTCGCTGTCGTCAGCGGCGACATACTGCTGATAAGCGGTCAGGCTGACTTTGGAGTCGACCACCACCTGCTTGTCACCCGGCAACATGATCAGCACATCCGGCTGGAAGCGCTCGCCGTCAGCACTTTTGAGGCTGACCTGGGTCTGGTATTCGCGGCCCTTTTCCAGCCCCGCGTGCTCCAGCACCCGCTCGAGGATCAGCTCGCCCCAGTTACCCTGGGTCTTCTGGCCCTTCAGCGCCTGGGTCAGGTTAGTGGCCTCATCGCTCAGGCGCAGGTTGAGTTGCTGCAGGCGCTCCAGCTCCTTGGCCAGGGAGAAGCGCTCGCGGGCTTCCTGCTGGTAGCTGTCTTCAACCCGCTTTTCGAACGCTTGGATGCGCTCCTTGAGCGGGTCGAGCAATTGCCCCAGGTGTTGCTGGCTGGTCTGGGCAAAGCGTTGCTCACGCTCGTCAAAAATCTTGGTCGCCATTTCCGCGAACTGGGCGCGCAGCTCATCCCGAGAGCCCTGAAGATCGTCAAGGCGCTGCTGATGGCTTTCCTGCTGTTCACGCAGCTCGGCGCTCAGGGCCGCGCTGTGAGCATCCAGACGGCGTAATTCGGCCTCGCGGGCGCTGCGTTCGATCTGCCAGGCATGGGCAGCGTCACGGGCGTTGTCACGGTCGATCTGCAGCAACTCCAGCTCACGGGCCTGCGCGGCCAGCGTCGCCTGCTTGGCCGCATTGGCCTGGCTCAGGTCACTGATTTCGTCGCGGCTGGCGTCGAGCTGGGCGAGCAAGCCTTCCTGGGCCATCTGCGCACTGCCCAGGCGCTCCTCGAACAAGACCGCCTGCGCTTCACGGGCGGCCTGCCGCCGTTGCTGGGCAAACACCCATCCCAGGCACGGCACTGCGGCCACCATGATACCCAGCACAATGCTGGTCAGATCCAACGCCATTACCACCCGAATACCCCCAGCTGAAATCAACGGCTGAGCTTATCAGCCTTGCCGCTGTACTGCAGTCAAGCGTCTGGCAGCTGTTTGAGCAAACGCCGGGCTTCCTGGGAGCCTTGGGACGCCGCCAGCTCCAGCCAGTAACGCGCTTGCTCGGGTTCGTTGATCTGCGCCTGAGCACACAAGCGGCCGTATTCGAGCTGGGCACGCCGGTCCCCGGCACGCGCGGCCTGACGCAGCAGGTCGTAGCCGATACGCCGATCGCGGGCATTGCCGCAATCACGACAGAGCATCTGCCCCAGACGGCTTTGCGCAACCACCACGCCCTGACGTGCAGGTTGCTTGAGCAAGCGCCCGGCAAAATGCTTGACGTTGGGGTTGTCACCCAGGCGCGGATTGTCGAGCAGCCACAAAGCGACCTTCAAGGTGAAGCGCTGGGGCTCTGGCAAGGGCGGTGGAGCGGAAGAAATGGCGGGGATTCTGGCGCGAAACTTCATAACCAACAGCGAAGGCAACTCGAGAGGCGCGCCACTCTACTCCATTTTTCCGACAATGGCCCGAGCCCTTTCGATACTTTTTTCAAAATATTTCTGTGTTTATTTATTGACGCCGGTTGCGGAATTTTCTTCTGACAGAAGTCCACGCGCTGATTGTCGGACACATCGGAAAAAGCTGGTACGCCCGTCCTAGAGCAAGCGCTCGGGACAATCCACAGAAGCTGTGGATAACTCGGTGGACAACCCCCTCCAGGACCCCGCAAACCCCTATGAAATGGGGCTTTCGCTCAAACTGTCGATTTTTTCACCAGCTAAAATAAGTGTTTTTTTTCATTGACTTAAGCTTACGGTCAAGTCATTGGCGGGCCCATCAGGTGCTGTTGCAGCGCTGTAACATCGATTGCGCCAAGTGTGCACAACCGCCCCAAAGGAAGGCAGTTCGCTGCACGAATTTGGCACGTTCCCTGCCTCTGCGCCCTTCTGCCAGGTCTTCACAGATGGCAAAAAACGCGAGATACTGGTCGGCTCCTCTGATGAAAAGCCATCAACCCTTGTCAAGACCCGGCCATTGCTGTAGTCTTGCGACCGTTAGTACCAAGCTGAAAGTCAATTCTGGCCAAAGCAGTCCTTACAGCGCCCTGCCCACCTTGGACCAGCGCCTGTTGAAACAAGGACCGGCCCACTTGATGGTTCCCAGGTAAATCACTTCTTACTCTGACCGAACCAACCTGCAGATTGATCAGGATCTTCACCCCGTGGCATAGAACCTCGACCCGGTGTGTTGCCTGCCCTCTGACGTACCTACCAGTCAGCCCCAGCGCCACATGATAAATGCGCCCAAAACTGGCTGCCCTGTTCCAGTCAGGTTCTTCGCCCGGACTAAATCCCGGCGTTACTGGAACGTTTTAAGTGTGCACGGATCGAAACCGTGTCTATTGCAGGAACATCTAATAACTATGACTCACTCTATCCATACTCAGGCTGCGATTCGCACCCTTTCCCAGGCATTTGCCCCATTGAACTGCTTGATCCTGGCGTCGCGCAAAGGCGGCTTCAGCTTCACCCTGGTCAACGAGCACGGTATTGCCCGTCATAGCGAGCGCCTGTACCCCGAGCAGTACAGCCAGTCCGAGCCGCTACAAGCGGTCATCGAGCGCACCCGTCAGGCCCTGGTTGCCTGACCCGCTACGCTGCAACAGCTCAAGCCCCGCCCTCTCGCGGGGCTTTTTTATGCGCGCCACCTCAGTAGGAACGGGCTAGCCCCGCGATTGCGGACAGTCAGCCACATCGCATCGCGGGGCAAGCCCGCTCCCACAGCAAGCCCCTCTCCGGCATCCAGCCCTAATCACCCCACGGCATATGATTTATAACCAAAAGCTGCAAATGTTTTAAAAACAGACCTTTACACCGCGAATATGACACTACACTTCAACTCAAGCGGCATAGGCCGCTTCCGGCGGGCCTGACCGACTCTCCAGCTGCCAAGCTCCAGCGTCCGCCGGCCAAATTCAAGTTCGAGGGCATTATGGGTATCGCCGCGAGCGAGTTGAGCCAGTTTGTCATCCGCCCGACTCTGATCTACCTGGGTCGTCACAGCCCAAGCGCTGAAGCTCTATTACTAGGCATTGCCGCAAGCCAGTCCGCACTCGGCTCAGCCCTGCATGATCGCCGCGGCCACGGCCTCTACCGTATCGGCGAACTCCGCCACCAAAGCATCTGGGACCAGTTTCTGGCCCGCGACCCGGAACTGGCCAGCCTGGTCCGCGGCCTGGCCAGCCAGCATGCCTTCCTCAGCGGCCCGCACCTGGAACTGACGGTCAACCTGCGCTACGCCACCGCCATCGCCTGGATGCTCATTGAAGAACAAGCCCCCAAACTCCCCGCTGCCGACGATCTACTCGGCCTGGCACGCATCTGGCGCCAGACCTTCCAGCCCCAGGGACGCCTGCGCGATTTCACCTGCGCCTGGCAAACCTGCATCGCGCCTGTGACTCTTGAAGCCTGCTGATAGTCACTGAACTCCATATTCGGAAAACTCCCACCAATCTGGTCGGATTGTCCTACAAAACCGCTCTATCTCCTGCGATACAGCCTATAGCGCTGCGGGCGAAATGTTGGTAGTTTTCGCCCCGGAGATCCCAAGGAGTTCTAATAATGAAAAAAGTAATGCTCAAAACCTCTCTCGGCCTCGCCGTCACACTCGCCTCGACTCAATTGTTCGCCAGCGGCTTTGCCCTCAACGAACAGAGCATCAGCGGCATGGGCACAGGTTTCGCGGGTCGTTCTTCTTCTGCCGATGATGCCAGCACCGTATTCGGCAACCCTGCCGGTATGTCGCGCCTGAAACGCGAGCAGGTCACCGTGGGTGGCGCAGCCATTTTTGCCAAAACCGACATCAAGGACGGTCGTGGCACCTTTGGCGGCAGCAACGACGGCGACATGGTTCCAACCGTCGGCGTTCCAATGGGCTTCTACGTCAAGCCAATCGATGAACACTGGGCTTTCGGTATCGGTATGTATGTACCGTTCGGCCTGGTCACCGACTATGAAAGCGGCTTTGCCGGCCGTTACTTCGGCAGCAACAGCGAAGTTCAGGTCGTCACCCTGCAGCCGACCATCAGCTATGCCTTCAACGACAAGGTTTCGATCGGTTTTGGTCCAACCATCAACCGCATCGACGGCACCCTGGAATCTGCTGCGCTGAACCGCCGCTCGCCGGGCCGCGATGACGGCAAAGTGAAGATCTCCGGTGACGACACCGCCATCGGTTACAACATCGGTATTCTGGTACAGGCAACCGACAGCACCCGCGTCGGCCTGACCTACCACTCGATGGTCGATTACAAACTCGAAGGCGACACCAAGATTTCCGGCTCTGGCTTCGGCCCGTTCAGCGGCAGCAAGTTCGACGCCACGTTGAAAATCAAGACCCCGGAATCGGTCGACTTCTCGGTTACCCACGAGCTGAATGCCGACTGGACGCTGTACGCCGGTAGCACCTGGACCCGCTGGAGCCGCCTGGAAGCCATCACCGTCAACAACGAGGGCGTCCCGGGCGCATTGGCACCAGCCCTTGGCCAGATCAGCGAAGAGCAGAACTGGCATGACACCTGGGCTCACGCCATCGGTGCAGCCTACAAGCTGAACAAGGAATGGACCCTGCGCGCCGGCTTCAGTGTCGACCAGGCGCCAACCAACAACGCCAACCGCTCGCCGCGTATTCCGACTGGCGACCGCACGGTGTTCAGCCTGGGCGCTGGCTGGAGCCCGAACGATGACATGACCATCGACGTGGCCTACTCCTACCTGATGGAAGAAGACGTCAAGGTCAATCAGCGCACCTCGCCGACCGACCCTGCTCACTTCAAAGGCTCCTACAGCGCCAAGTATGAAAACAGCGCTCACGGTCTCGGTGCTTCCCTCACCTACCGTTTCTGATTTCATCCTGCTGTAAAAAAACCGCCCTCGGGCGGTTTTTTCATTCTCGTTGGCCCGTCCTCACGGCTGCGAAGCGATGGCTTTCTCGATAGCAGCGGTGAACTCGGGATCATCCGGCTTGGTCAGGCTGGAGAAGCTGGCGACTACCTTGCCCTTGCGATCGACCACGTACTTGTAGAAATTCCACTTCGGTGCGCTGCTCTGCTCGGCCAGTTCCTTGAACAACGGTGTCGCATCGCTGCCACGCACCGGCTGCGGCTTGGTCATGGTGAAAGTCACGCCATAATTGGCGTAGCAGACCTTGGCGGTCTTCTCGATGTCGGCGTCTTCCTGCTTGAAGTCGTTGGATGGCACCCCAAGCATTTCCAGGCCTTGCCCGTGATAGGTCTTGTAGACGCTTTCAAGCCCCTCGAACTGCGGGGCGAAGCCACAGTAGCTGGCAGTGTTGACCACCACCAGCGGCTTACCGGCAAAACGCTCACACAGGTCGACCTGCTCCTTGCCGCGCAATTCCGGCAGGCTACCCTGCTTTTCAAGCAGTGCCGGACAGTCTGCGGCCTGCGCTGACGCCGCAGCCATCAGGGTGAACAGTGGAACCAGGATCCAGCGTGTACGCATCGTCGTCTCTCCTTTGAGCCCGCCTATAGCATGCAGAATACGCTTAGCACACGCCCATGCCTAACTGCATCAACGCCAGACCACCCTCATGCCAGCCCCACCAGATCAGGGCCAGCAGCAGTAACGCGACCAGGGCCAGCAGCCCGCGCAGGGCAAAGCGGTTCATGCCGTTTGCGCCTGCAGGCGCGCTACAGGGCGTTCGCGCACCGGCCAGTTAAGTGCCGCCGCCAACAGGCTGAGCAGGATCGAGATCTGCCAGACCAGGTCGTAATTACCGGTCTGGTCGTACACCACACCACCCAGCCAGCCACCGAGGAACGCTCCCAGTTGGTGGAACAGGAAGACAATACCGCCGAGCATCGACAAGTTGCGCACACCGAACAGGGTCGCCACCGTGCCATTGGTCAGCGGCACCGTCGACAGCCACAGCAAGCCCATGGCGATACCGAACAGGTAGGCACTGAACTGGGTGACCGGCGCCCACAGGAACAGCACGATGACCACCGCGCGCAACAGATACAGCGCGGTCAGCAGGCGCGGCTTGGACATCCGCCCACCCAGCCAGCCGGCGGTGTAGGTGCCAACGATATTGAACAAGCCCACCAGCGCCAGCACCGTGGTGCCGATGGTTGCCGGCAGGTGCTGGTCGACCAGATAGGCCGGCAGGTGCACGCCGATGAACACCACCTGGAAACCACAGACGAAAAAGCCCAGCGCCAGCAACCAGAAACCGGAGTGCGAGCAGGCCTCGCGCAGCGCCTGGCCCAGGCTCTGTTCGACACCCTGGCTGGGCAGCGGACGATCCTTCAGCAAGCCCACCAGCGGCACGATGAACGCCACCAGCAGGCCCAGCACCAGCAACGCTACCGACCAACCCAGCCAGCCAATCAGGCCGAGCGTACCCGGGAGCATGGCGAACTGGCCGAAGGAGCCTGCGGCACTGGCAATACCCATGGCCATGCTGCGCTTTTCAGCCGGTACGGCACGACCGACCACGCCAAGGATCACCGAGAACGAAGTGCCGGAAAGACCAATACCGATCAGCAGGCCAGCGCTCAAGGACAGGGTCAGCGCCGAATCCGACATCCCCATCAGCACCAGGCCTACTGCATAGAGGATACCGCCGACCATCACCACTTTTGCCGCACCCAGGCGATCGGCCATGGCCCCGGCGAAGGGCTGCGCCAGGCCCCAGATCAGGTTCTGCAAGGCAATGGCGAAGGCGAACACTTCCCGCCCCCAGCCAAATTCCGCGCTCATCGGCGCCAGGAACAGGCCGAAGCCATGCCGCACACCCAGCGAGAGCGCCAGGATCAACGCCGCTCCCAGGAGAATCCAACCACTGGTCCGCCATACCGATGTCATTATTGTTCTCTCCACAGCGCCGCAAGGTTATGCGGGTATATACCCGCTTTAAGTCAAAAAAGCCTCAAGCCAGTATCTCTAACAGACGTACCAGTTCATCACGCTGTCCTTCACCCAGGGTATCGATCAGGCTTGCCTGGGCTTTTTCCCAGGCAGGCTCGGCAGCCTGCAAACGCTCATGGCCCTGCTCGGTCAGCAGCACCAAGCGATTGCGCAGGTCGCGGCCTTCAGCCAGCGCCACCAGCCCTTCAGCTTCCAGCACCCGCAGGTTTCGCCCGAGGGTACTGCGATCCAGGCCCATGGCTTCGGCCAGGGTCGAGATACTCGGCTGATCGAGACGACGCAAATGCCGCAACAGGGAAAACTGCGCGACATTGATCCCGAAACCTTCAAGGGCCTCGTCATAGTGCCGGCTGACCCCACGGGCAGCACGACGCAGGTGGGTGCAGATGCATTCACTGGTCAACATGAATACGTGTATATACCCGCACATTTATCGGCGCAAGCATTTCCTGATCAAGCTACGGCTGCAGGCGTTTTCGAATCGGCTCGAATTCGGCTGTGGCCTGGCGTTTCAGCGGGTCGGGACGCCTCTGCTCTATCGCCTGCCAATACACCCAGGGCACCTTGGCGCTGCCCAGCTCATAGTCCATGCCATCCCAGCTGTCTTCGCGAAAGCTGTAGAAGGCCCAGTGCAGCTTGGCCCGATCCAACGTGCCCAGCACATCCTCCAGATATTGCCGGCACCCCGGTAAGCGGCGCATGCAGCCAAACTCGCCTGCCACCAGGCGGCTGACGGGCACTTGATGGGTTTGCGCCCACTGCAACGGGTTCTGCAGATAAGCCTCGACCCTGGCGCTGTCCCACGCCTGCTGCTGCCCGGCAAACTTCACAGGCCCTGGATAGGCATAAGGTTTGGCGCGGTTCATGTTTGGTGCGCTGGTCGCCTGATAGGGTTCATACATATGAAAGCTGTACAGCACGCGCGTATCAGGCAACGCGGCTGGCCAGTAGACAAAGGCATCGGCACCGGCATACCAGCCGGCATCGACCATAACCGGCGTCAGCGGGTCCACTTCACGGATGGCGGCGATAATTTGCATGTAGAAACCAGGCAAATCCCGGGCGCCGCCCTGCTGTTGCCGATACCAGGCGTGCATCCCGGTGGCTGTTGCATGCTCGGCAAGCCCGCCCATCTTCTCCGGTGCCGGCTCGTTGATCAGGTTGTAGGCGGCAATTGCCGGATGCTCCTTGAGGGCAGTGGCCAGATCTCGCCAGAACGCGGCTGATTGCGCCCACCAGGCCTTGTCCTGCCAGAGGCGGTCGTCGAAACGGTCATGATTGTTCTGCGCCCAGCGCATGCCCGGTAATGACAGCGGCGCAATGACCACCTTGAGCCCGGCGGCATGGGCAGCATCAAGCGTCTTGCGCAGGTGCGCCAGGTCTTCGGCTGCCAGCCCTTTGTAGCCGTCGGCATTCCCCAGCAGGAAGTCACGACCGGCAGGCTGCCACTTGTCATAAGACAACCGGACCCAGGTCGCACCGTAGTCTTTGAGCGCCTGGAAGTACGCCTGATCAGGCGGCAGTCGATTGAAACTGTTGCCACCGTGACGGGGTGTATCCCAGAAATCGATCAGGTCCGCAGCCTGGGCGCTGCCGAACAAACAACACAGGGCCAGCAGCCCGCCTCGTACTGATTCGCGCATATGCCACCTCCCGACCAGAAAGGGGGCAGCATACGCCTGTGACTACCCAGGGAAATGGCGCCCCGGATGGCCAGGAACTACAGCGCCAGGCTGAGCAAAACCGCCAACTCCAGCAATTCCAGTAGCGCACCGGCGGTGTCACCGGTGGTCCCGCCCAACCGCTGAATCATCAGTCGACGAAACCAGAAAAAAGCTACACCCGCGACAGCCAGAACGTACAACCCTTGCAGCCCCGTCAGACACAAACACAGGACGCAACTGGCAAGCAGCACCCATGCCCCGCTACGCCGTGGCACATGATCGGCCAAGGCCTGCCCCAATCCCCCGGCCCGCACATAGGGCGTGGACAAAAACAGCCCGAGCAAAGCCGTCCGGCCCAGCAACGGCGCTACTATCAACAACAGGCCCTGCCCTCGTTCCACCAGCACCAGCAACGCGCAGAACTTGAGCAGCAGCACCAGCACCAGCGTCACCACAGCAATCGGTCCGCTGCGCGGGTCCTTCATGATTTCCAGGGTGCGTTCGCGGTCACCGAAGCCGCCCAGCCAGGCATCGGCACTGTCGGCCAGGCCATCCAGGTGCAGGCCGCCACTGAGCAGTACCCAGGCACAAAGCAACAAGGCGGTGTGCAGCAGCAACGGACTGCCGTCGAGCAAGGTGTTCAAGCCCCACAGCAGCACACCAAACAACAGCCCCACCAGCGGATAGAACAGCAGAGAGCGGCCCAATTGTTCAGGTGTCGGCATCCCCGGCAAACGCACCGGCAGGCTGCTGAGAAACTGCAAGGCAATCCAGAACGCGAGCATCTCAGTGCACTTCCCGCAGACTGCCGTCAGCCAGCACCTCAAGGCGGCACAAGGCGCCATGACCGACTTCGACCTGCAGTAACTGTTCACGGGGCAGGCCCCTGGCCCGCGCCAGCAACAGCCGCATCACACCACCGTGGGTAACCAGCAGCAGGTGCTTGCCAGCATGTTCCCGGTGCAATGAGGCAATGGCGGCCAGTACCCGTTGCGAGAAGTCGAGCACCGGCTCACCGCCAGGCGGGGTGAAAGCATAGGGATCGGCCCAGAACTGCCCCAGTTGCTGCTCATGGGTGAGCATCAGGTCAGCGGCACTGCGCCCTTCCCACTCACCAAAATGCAGCTCCTGCAACCCGGGCGCCAACTGCACCGGCAGGCGCATTTGCTCACCCAGCGCCTGGGCAAAACGGGCGCAGCGCTGCAAGGGGGAGCTGACCAGAACCTGCCAGGGCCCGTCGCTGTCCACCGCAGCCTGCATCTGTGCCCAGCCTTTGGCGGTCAGGGCATCATCGAGGCTACCGCGCAGGCCGCCGCCCAGCTCGGTTTCACCGTGGCGCAGCAAGTCGATAATCATGCCGGACGGTCCGCCACCGCAGCTTCGGCGAACGTCGCCATCTGCCCGTGCAGGTCGCAGGCCAGACGCAATACGGGGACGGCCAGCGCCGCACCACTGCCCTCACCCAAACGCAAACCGAGCTCCAGCACCGGCTCTGCATCCAGTTCGGCCAGCACCCGACGGTGCCCGGGCTCGGCGCCGCAGTGACCAAACAGCAGCCAGTCACGACAATCCGGATTGATCCGCACCGCGACCAACGCGGCAACGGTGCAGATAAAGCCATCGATCAGTATGGTAATACCGGCCTGGGCGCAGCCCAGATAGGCCCCGACCAGGGCGGCGATTTCAAAGCCACCGAAGCAAAACAGCTGCTGCAACGGATCATCCGCCAGATCCTTATGGAGCGCCAAGGCGCGCTCGATCACCTCGGCCTTGTGGCGAACGCCAGCGGCATCCAGGCCGGTACCCGGACCGCTGAGCTCGATCGCCGGGCAACCGAGCAAGGCACAAGCCAGGGCACTGGCTGCGGTGGTATTGCCGATGCCCATCTCGCCGCCAATGAACAGCTGGGCGCCGCCGTCCGCCGCACGCAAGGCACTTTCACGACCACCTTGCAGCGCTTGCATGCCCTGCTCCCGGGTCATTGCCGGGGCCTTGGCGAAGTTCTCCGTACCCGGCCCCACCCGCAGGTGACGTACACCCGGCAGGCTCAAGTGCGGGTCGATGGTGCCCAGGTCCACCACCTCCAGCTGCGCTTTGAGCTGACGCGCCAGCACGCTGATCGCCGCGCCACCGCCAACAAAGTTCTGCAGCATCTGCCCGGTCACCGCCTGGGGATAGGCGGAAATACCTTCGGCGACCACCCCGTGATCACCGGCGAAGATCGCGATGCTCACCTGGTCCAGGCGCGGTTTGAACTGCCCCTGCAAACCGGCAAGTTGTACTGCAATCAATTCCAGCCGCCCCAGCGAGCCGGCCGGCTTGGTCAATTGTTGTTGACGCGCCAGGGCCTGGTCGCAGGCAGCCTGATCAACGGCGCGGCAGGCATCAAGCCACCAGTTGTGACTCATGGTGCAGTTCCTTTCAGGGTCAGAGGCAGGCCAGCGACGGTCAGTACCACCCGCTGGCAACGTTCGGCAATCGCCTGGTGCAGCCAGCCGGCTTCATCGACATAGCGGCGGGTCAGCTCGCCCAGCGGCACAACGCCAAGGCCGCTCTCGTTGCTGACCAGAATGATTTCACCCGGCAACCCGGCCAGGCAATCAAGCAGCGCCGTGCGCTCGGCCTGCAGACGCTCGGGGTCGTCCAGCATCAGCAGGTTGGTCAGCCACAGGGTCAGGCAGTCGACCAACAGGCAGCGCTCGGCGCTGGCGTTGGCACGCAGGACATCGGCCAGCGCAAGAGGCTCTTCGATCAGCCCCCAACTGGAGGGCCGGCGCTCACGGTGCAGTTGCACCCGGGCATTCATTTCACCATCCAGCGGTTCGCTGGTGGCGATGTAGGTGACCGGCAAGCCGCTGCGCTCGGCCAGTTGTTCAGCCAGGCGGCTCTTGCCGGAACGGGCACCCCCGAGGATCAGATTGAGCATGTCAGTTCAGCCCGCACAGTTGACGTAGGCAGGGGGTATCCAGGTGCTGTTCGACCAGGTCGGCGAGGCGCTCGATGTCGCGTTCGCGCAGCGCCTGGTAATCGATCTGTTCGACCTCATGCAGACCGGCCCAGCGCAACAATGCCGCGCACGACTGCGGGCTTTCGAACAGACCGTGCAGGTAGGTCGCGAGAATCTGCCCGTCAGCACTGATGGCGCCATCGCTGCGACCGTCCGCCAGTTGCACCGCAGGCCGCTCCAAAGCCGCGCCCTGGGTCACCCCGGCATGGATCTCATAACCGCTGATCGGTGCCTGCTCCAGCTGCAAGGTACCCGCGACGTTACGCAGTTGCTTGTGCGCTTCCAGCACGGTGACGAAATCGAGCAAACCCAGGCCATCGCTGCTGCCGGCCGCGCCTTCCAGGCCCAGCGGGTCTTCCACCCGCTGGCCGAGCATCTGCAGGCCGCCACAGATGCCCAGCACCTTGCCGCCGTAACGCAGATGCCGGGTGATGGCCTGATCCCAGCCACGGGCGCGCAATTGCGCCAGATCGCCGCGCACGCTCTTGGAACCCGGCAGGATGATCAGGTCCGCAGGCGGAATCGGATCGCCTGGGCCGATGAACTGCAGGTCGACTTGCGGGTGCAGGCGCAGCGGGTCGAAATCGGTATGGTTGCTGATGCGCGGCAGCACCGGCACGATCACTTTGAGTGCGCGCGCCGCCTTGTCACCCTGGCGCTGGTCGATACCGTCCTCGGCTTCCAGGTGCAGGTCCAGCACATACGGCAATACGCCCAGTACCGGTTTGCCGGTACGCGCCTCCAGCCAGTCCAGGCCCGGCTGCAATAGCGCGATGTCCCCCCGGAAACGGTTGATGACAAAACCTTTGACCCGCGCCTGCTCACTTGGCGACAACAGCTCCAGGGTGCCGACCAGATGGGCGAACACCCCGCCGCGATTAATGTCGGCAATCAGGATCACCGGACAGTCCACCGCTTCGGCAAAACCCATGTTGGCGATATCGCCGGCACGCAGGTTGATCTCCGCTGGCGAACCGGCGCCTTCGACCATTACCACCGGGTACTGGGCACTCAAGCGCTGGTGCGACTCCAGCACCGCCTGCATGGCGATGACCTTGTAGTCGTGGTACGCCACCGCGTTCATGCTGGTGACCGCGCGGCCATGGACGATGACTTGAGCGCCGGTGTCGCTATTGGGCTTGAGCAGCACCGGGTTCATGTCGGTGTGCGGCGCCAGCCCAGCGGCCTGAGCCTGAACCGCCTGAGCCCGGCCGATCTCGCCGCCGTCCTCGGTCACGGCACTGTTGAGCGCCATGTTCTGCGGCTTGAACGGCACCACCGCCACGCCCTGGCGCAACAACCAGCGGCACAGCGCGGTCACCAGGGTGCTCTTGCCGGCATCGGAGGTGGTGCCCTGCACCATCAGGGTACTCATGGCTGTTCCTTGCAGTAATCGTTGAATGCCTGCTGCAGGCGCTGAAAGTCCTGCTCGGTGGCCGGCAAACCAAAGCGCAGACTGGCAGGCTGGCTGAACAGACGCAGCAAAATGCCCCGTCGGGCCATGAACTCATGCAGCAGCACGGCTTGATCGGTAACCAGGTACTGAAACAGATCGCAGCCCCCTGTCGGGGCAAAGCCTGCGCGGCTCAGCAAGTCTGCCAGGCGCTGGCTGGCTGCCGCGCAGCGAGCGATCTGGCGTTGATGCGCAACGCTGTCGAGCAGGCAAACCTGGCCAAGAATCCGCGTTGGCCCGCTGACGGTCCAGGGCCCCAGCAGTTCGGCCAGGCGTTGCAACAACACCGCTTCAGCCAGCACAAAGCCCAGACGTACACCGGCCAGACCAAAGAACTTGCCGAACGAGCGCAGCACAATCAGCCCCGGACGTTGTGCCTCGGCGCCAATGCTGTGCTGCGGGGTGTTGTCCATAAAAGCTTCATCGACCAGCAACCAGCCACCGCGCGAGGCCAGGCGGGCATGCCAGGCGAGCAACTGCTCAGCCGTCAGCAGGCAGCCGGTGGGATTGTTCGGGTTGACCACCACCAGCACATCCAGGCTGTCGAGCAGTTCGTCCACCTGCTCACTCTGCAACTCAAGCACCTGATGCCCGGCACGACGCCAGCCCTCGGCGTGTTCGGCATAACAGGGCGACAACACGCCAACCGTGCCGCGAGCGCGCAGGTGCGGCAAGGCCTGGATCGCGGCCTGAGAGCCGGCCACCGGCAGCACCTGCTGGACCCGGTAGTACTCGGCCGCAGCCTGTTCCAGACCATCATCGGTTTCCGGCAGGCGCGCCCAGGCCTGCAGCGGGATTTGCGGAATCGCGTAAGGCCAGGGCGCAATACCGCTGGACAGGTCCAGCCAGTGCTCCCGGGCGATACCGTAGTGCTGCACTGCGCGCTGCAGGCGCCCACCGTGCTCAAGCATAGAATTCAGCTCCCAGACACAACAGCAGCAACCACAACCACACGCCTTGGCAAACCAGGCGCCAGCCACGCTCAATCGAGTCTGCATCAGCCACCGGGCCTTCGCCCAGTTGTGCGCGTTCGTGCAGCTCACCGTGATAGACCGCCGGGCCACCCAGCTCCACAGCCAGGGCACCGGCGCCTGCGGCCATCACCGGACCGGCGTTGGGGCTGTCCCACAGCGGCGCCTGACGCCGCCAGCACTTCAGCGCCAGGCGGGTTTTGCCGAGCAGCGCGTAGGTCAGTGCGACCAGCCGCGCAGGAATGTAGTTGAGCACATCATCGATGCGTGCAGCGGCCCAGCCGAAACGCTCGAAACGCTCGTTGCGATAGCCCCACATGGCATCCAGGGTGTTGCTCAGCCGATAGAGCACCACACCCGGTGCGCCCGCCACGACAAACCAGAACAGCGCAGCGAACACTGCATCGCTACCGTTTTCCAGCACCGACTCGGTGGCTGCGCGCGCCACAGCGGTTTCGTCCAGTTCGCGGGTTTCGCGGCTGACCAGAAAACCCACACGACGGCGTGCTTCATCCAGGTCACCGCAGCGCAAAGCGTCGGCCACCGGGGTCACGTGCTCGCCCAGGCTGCGCAGGCCCAGGGCGCAATACAAGGCCAGCACTTCCACCAACCAGCCGATATAGGGCAGCCAGGACAGCAAGGTGGCCAACAGGGTCAGGGGAATCACCGCCAGGAACCAGGCAGTCACGCCATGGCTGCGCCAACCACGGCCAGCGGCGTTGAAACGCTGCTCCAGGCGCCCGGCCAGGCGGCCAAAGGCAACCAGCGGATGACGACGCTGGGGCTCACCCAACAACGCATCCAGCGCCACCCCGGCAACGGTCAGCAACGCCACACTCATCAAGACTCTCCCCACTGGTTTTCATACAGCATGTCACTCAAGGGCCGCGCCGTGGCCCAGCCTTCGAGGACCAGCATCGGCGCGGGATAGAACGCCTGGACCGGGCCCAGGCAGAGAATCGCCAGCGGCTTGGCACCGGCCGGCATTCCCAGCAACTGCGCCAGCGCCAGGGGCTCGAACAGCGATACCCAGCCCATGCCCAGGCCTTCGGCACGCGCTGCCAGCCAGAGGTTCTGGATCGCGCATGACAACGAGGCGAGGTCCATCTCCGGCAAGGTGCGACGGCCGAAAATGTGCTTGTCGCGGTCATCCATCAACGCCGCCACCAGCACTTCGGCGCAATCGCTGATGCCTTCGACCTTGAGCTTCATGAATTCGTCCGAGCGCTCACCCAGTGCCTCAGCGGTGCGCACTCGCTCGGCTTCCACCAGGCCCTGGATACGCTGGCGCAGGTCGCGGTCGGTGATGCGGATAAAGCGCCATGGCTGCATCAGGCCGACGCTGGGCGCCTGATGCGCCGCTTCGAGCAGACGCGCAAGCAGCTCCGGCGCTACTTCGCCCTTGATGAAGTGCCGCATGTCGCGGCGCTCGCCGATGGCCCGGTAAACGGCAGCGCGCTCGGCGTCTGTAAAAGCCTGGTCGCTCATGGTGCCAACAGCGCCGCCGCCGCGTGCGGGTTGGAGGCAAAGTAGAAATGCACGTAGGACGCCGTCAGCCGGCCACAGCGATAGACCGCTTCGGCGCCACGGCCGCCATTGGGGCTGTGGCCACGGGCAATCGGCTCGAGCGAGGTAGTGGTCAGCGAGTGGTGATAGGTATGGCCGCGCAAGGTCCCTTCCGGCAGCTCCACCGCCTGCAGCGCCAGGGCTGCGAGGCGCTTCTGCATCACCGCTTCGCCTTCCAGCAAACCCAGCAACTCGGCACGCTCACCCGCAACATCGGTCAAGGCCTCAAGCAGGTAGAGCATGCCGCCACATTCGGCCAGCACTGGCTTGCCTGCCTGATGATGGCTGCGGATCGCGGCGAGCATCGCGGTGTTGGCAGCCAATGCCTGGTGATGCAGTTCCGGATAGCCACCCGGCAGGTACAGGCTGTCTGCCTGCGGTAGCGTGTGGTCATGCAGTGGCGAAAAGAAGCTCAGCTCGGCGCCCATGGCCCGCAGCAGGTCAAGGTTGGCGCCATAAGTGAAGGCAAAGGCCTCATCCCGCGCCACGGCGATGGTCACGCCATCGAGCAAGGGCTCGATAACCTCGACAGTCGGCGCCGCGAACGCCACCGCCGGCGGCAGAGACGACTCACAACTGGCGCCGAGGGCTGCGGCTGCGGCGTCCAGGCGAACATCCAGATCATTGAGCTCACTGGCCTGGACCAGGCCCAGATGGCGGCTGGGCAATTCAATCCCGGTTTCCCGCGACAGGCCGCCGTACCAGCGCAGTCCTTCGGTAAGGCTGCCTTCAAGCAACTGGGCGTGACGCAAAGTGCCGACACGGTTGGCCAGTACCCCGGCAAACGGCAGGTCGGGCTGATAGCGCGCCAACCCCAGGGCCAGGGCGCCGAAGGTCTGGGCCATGGCGGTACCGTCGATCACCGCCAGCACCGGCACATTGAAATGGCGGGCAAGGTCGGCGCTCGACGGCGTACCGTCGAACAGACCCATAACCCCTTCGATCAGGATCAGATCGGCATCGCTGGCCGCTTCCCACAGCAGCCGGCGGCTTTCCTGCTCACCGACCATCCACAGGTCCAGCTGGTACACCGGCGCACCGCTGGCCCGTTCGAGAATCATCGGGTCAAGGAAGTCCGGGCCGCACTTGAACACCCGCACCTTACGCCCGAGGTTGCGGTGCAGCCGCGCCAGGGCAGCGGTCACCGTAGTCTTGCCCTGGCCTGAAGCCGGGGCGGCAATCAGCACCGCCGGGCAGTGGCGCGTGTCACTCATAGTTCAACGCCCTTCTGGGCACGGATACCGGCCTGAAAAGCGTGCTTGATCATGCCCATCTCGGTGACGGTGTCGGCCAGTTCGATCATTTCATCCTTGGCGCCCCGACCGGTGACGATCACGTGCTGCATCGGCGGACGCGCCTGCAGGTCGCTGAGCACCTGTTCGAGGTCAAGGTAGCCATGCTTGAGAGCGATATTCAGCTCGTCGAGCACCACGAAGGTGATCGTCGGATCCTGCAGCAACTGGCGCGAAACGGCCCAGGCCGCTTCGGCTGCGGCGATGTCACGCTGGCGGTCCTGAGTTTCCCAGGTGAAGCCTTCGCCCATCACGTGATAGCGCACCTGCTCGGGGAAACGCCGGAAGAACAGCTCTTCGCCAGTGCTGTTGCGGCCCTTGATGAACTGCACCACGCCGCATTGCATACCATGGCCCATGGCCCGGGCGAGCATGCCGAAGGCCGAGCTGCTCTTGCCCTTGCCGTTACCGCTGAGCACCAGCAGCAGGCCGCATTCGTTAGGGGCGTTGGCAATACGCTCGTCGATTACCGCCTTCTTCCGCTGCATACGGGCCAGGTGGCGTTCGTCACGCTCGGTGGATTCAGTCATCGAAGTCTCCGCAAACCACTGTCAGCCAACCTGCAACGCGCTTGGCAGCACAGGGCTGCACAGCGTTCGCGGCAAAGAGATGGCAACAGATCAATGGATAAGGCAGACGGAAAAACGCGCAGGGCTGCGGCACAGGCCGAAGAAACCGCGCATCACCCTCCGTGATGCCGTTGACTGTTACAGGCCGGTCTCCGGGCTTGTGAGCGGGGTCATCAACACCCGGGGTCGCGCGCCTTCCCGGGTGCGATCACCCAGTGGCCATGCGCGGCCTTGACTCACCTACCGTTGCGGGGGCAGCGCCGGACTCGCACGCAATTGCGCACCCACCGGCTTCCCTGTTTCACCCTGCCAGACCACAGCCCACAGAGCACCTGAAACAAGTCGCGAAGGTTAGAGGGTTGCACCCGGAGCGTCAATGAAAGGCGCAGTACTGGCCTGGATCAATGGCGCCTTTGTCATCTTGTGCCACCCTGATATCAGTGATATCAAATAGCCACAATCTGGCTGTCTCGATTACAACGATAAAGGAGAGAGCGGCATGCAAGGCCTGATCATCAATAACCCGCGCCTGGAATTCCTGCGTCCGGCCCTGGAACGCTGGGTCGAGTGCATCGACCGCTGCAACCAGACCCTGGGCGACGGCGAGGCCCCTTACTGGCACGGCGCCCAAGCGAACCTCGGCGTACTCTCGGCTGCGGCCTGGCAAGCAGAGCTGATCACCTTGCAACATCACCAGAGCAAGAAGCAGCGTGACGAAGGTGAGCGTGAAGGTTACTGCGACCTGTACATCGCCAACCGTGAAGAAGCCGCCTACCTGCAAGGCAGCCAGCGCTGGCCACGCATCGCCCGCCTGGACCTGAACAACGCCCTGCAGGAGACCGTATCTGCCGCCCGCCAGGTGGCTGCACCCAGCCAGCTAAAAGTCGCCGCGCTGTTCGCCAGCCCCTGGAAAGCCGGGCAGCATGCCAGCCCCGAAGAACTCCAGGACCTGGTTGGCGACCTGCAAAAGCACACCGCCTGTGCCATTGCCTGGTACTTCCCCTATGCCTACCGCAAACTGCACAACGAGGCCGGGCAGTACCATCCGGGGGTTGCGCTGCTGCTCAAGCAGGCATGATCAATCGCGGGGCAAGCCCGCTCCCACAATACTGAGCAAACCTGTGGGAGCCGGCTTGCCCCGCGATCAGCTTGGTAAACTCAACGCTTACGACAAAGCGTCAAGCCATCCCCTATGGGCAACATCGACAGATCCACCCGCGGATCGTCCTTGAGCCCCAGGTTCAACGCCTGTATTGCCCGGGTATCTTCACTGTCGGGCTGCGCCTGCAGCACCCGCCCGCTCCACAGGGTGTTGTCGAACAACACCAGCCCACCCGTACGCAGCAAGCGCAGGGCCTCTTCCAGATACTGCGGGTAGTTGGCCTTGTCGGCATCGATGAACATCAGGTCGTAACGACCTGACGGCAATGTCGCCAGCGTCTGCAAGGCAGGCGCCAGGCGCAACTCGATACGTTCTGCCACGCCGGCCTCCCGCCAATAGCGCCAGGCAATCGCGTTGTAACTACCTTCAAGATCGCAGCACAACAACTGCCCCTGCTCCATGGCCTGAGCCATGCACAGTGCGCTGTATCCGGTGAAGGTACCGACCTCGATCACCCGCTGCGCGCCGATCAGGCGCACCAGCAGCGCCAGCAACTGCCCTTGTTCCGGCGCCACCTGCCAGCGCGCCTCGGGCAAGGCCTGGGTTTGCGTGCGCAAGCGCGCAAGCAACGGTGTCTCGCGAAGAGAAACCGCTTGCAGGTAGTGGTAGAGAGCATCGTCGAGGTAGAGCGTTTGTGCCGTCATCGCCTACCTCGCAAGGTCAGGGGTTGCGCGCCAGGTGGGTCGGCGCCAGCACCCGCTTGGCATTGAGATAGGTTTTGTTCCAGTAGCTGTTGGACAGGTAGTCCAGACGCACGGTTCCGCCCGCAGACGGGGCATGCACGAAACGGCCTTCGCCGACGTAGATGCCGGCGTGGCTGACCTGCGAGCCGCCATTGGTGGCAAAGAACACCAGGTCCCCGGACTGCAGGGCGCCACGGTCGATAGTCGGCGCACGCACGCCAATCATTTCACGGGTGGTGCGCGGCAGGGCGATACCGGCGGCATCGCGATAGACGTAACCGATCAAGCCACTGCAATCAAAACCCGAGTCCGGTGTGTTGCCGCCCCAGCGATAGGGCGTACCGACCAGGCCCAAAGCACGGAACAGCACATCTTCGGCAACCGGAGAGAAATATACCTGAGGCGCCATGACGGCTGGCTCGACCACCTTGGGCGGGGTCGGGGCATGGCTGGAGCAGGCACCGAGCAGTGCCAGCAGGGAAAACAGAGCGAGGCGCGCCTTTATCGCCATGGTCAGAACATCCTGTCTGAAGCCGTCCGGAAACGAGGCCGGAAATAGGTGAGAATTTAGATTAGACGCTTTCTGTAAACACGCACGGCGACGCGCTTTTCAGCTACGTCGCCGTGATACCGCAAGGCCGATGATCAGTTGCGCGAGATGGTGGTCGCGGTCGGTGCCATGGCCAATGCGCGCTTGGCTTCGATAAAGGTCTTGCTCCAGTAGCGATCACCGAGTTTGTCGATGCGCACGCCACCGCTGCGGCGGCTGCTGGAGTGGATGAACTGATCGTCGCCCAGGTAGATCCCGGCGTGACTGACACGACCGCGACCATTGGTGCTGAAGAACAGCAGATCACCCGGCTTGAGGTTGTTACGGGCAACCAGCGGGGCTTTTACGTTGATCATTTCGCGGGTGGAGCGCGGCAGGTTGAGGCCGGCTTCTTCGCGGAACAGGTAACCGATGAAACCGCTGCAATCAAAGCCGGTGTTCTCGGAGGTACCACCGAAGCGGTAACGGGTACCGATCAGCGACATACCGCGCTCGAGAATGTTGTCAGCCAGGGCTGGCAATTGGTAAGGCTTGCTGCTGGAGAAATCCTGAAGTTCTTCTTCGGTGGCCAGCTCTTCCTCGAACACCGACGAGGTGGAGGACTTGCTCAAAACCTGAGCGGAAACCGGTTGTTGAACCTGCTGCTGCGAAACAGGGCTATGCGCTGCGCAGCCAAAAAGCAGGGTCACAAGTGCGAGGGGCACGAGGGGTGCGAAGCGATTTAGCATGGGCACGACCGTGTCTTGGATTTAAAGAAGTCGAGACTATGCCTTCTATCGCATCGATTTGCAAATTCAATCGAAAAAAATGTGACTTTTACGTGCCGAGGCTCTAGCCCCTGCCTCACCAGCCTAAAGTTTCTTTCAAAAACGGGATGGTGAGCTTGCGTTGAGCCTGCAAAGAAGCCTGATCGAGGCGTTCGAGCAAGTCGAACAAGGCGCTCATGCTGCGCGTGCCGCGGGTGAGGATGAAGTGTCCGACCTCGTCGGAGAGTTGCAGGCCGCGGCGCGAGGCACGCAGTTGCAAGGCGCGCAGCTTGTCTTCGTCAGACAGCGCACGCATCTGGAAGATCAGCGCCAGGGTCAGGCGCGACTTGAGGTCTGCCAGCTTGATCGGCAGCTCTCGCGGTGAACTGGATGCTGCCAGCAACAAGCGCCGGCCGCTGTCACGCAGGCGGTTGAACAGGTGGAACATGGCCTCTTCCCACTCCGGCTTGCCGGCAATCACATGCAGGTCGTCGAGGCAGACCAGTTCGTACTGTTCGAGGTTATCCAGCAACTCGACTCCACGGTCGAGCAGCTGCGCCAGCGGCAGGTATACGGCGGGTTCACCCAATTGCTCGAAACGCAGGCAGGCGGCTTGCAGCAGATGGGTACGCCCGACGCCCTGCTTGCCCCAGAGATAGATCAGGCTTTCGGTCCAGCCGGCGTCGGCTTCGCAGAGTCGCTCGACGTAGCCCAATGCGGCGGCGTTGGCACCCGGGTAGTAGTTGATGAAGGTGGCGTCATCACGCAGACGCACACCCAAGGGCAACTGGATCGGTTTCATGCTGGCTGGGCAGTTCCGAAGAACCACAAGGGGCCTTTTGTGAAAAGTCTGCAAAGTCTATACCCGTGGCGCCGGTCGCACAATCAGTGAGGACCACAAGTAAAATCAAAGGCTTGCATTGACACCCGGGAATCACTGCAAGCCCATTGCCATCAAGCTAGAGATCCGGGTCGATCTCACCGCCATACATATCCGACTCTTTATAGAGATCATGGATGTGACGCAGCAGCACCATGATCACCGCCGCCACCGGCAGGGCCAGCAGAACGCCGGTGAAACCGAACAGTTCACCGCCGGCGAGAATGGCGAAAATCACCGCCACAGGATGCAGGCCGATGCGGTCACCGACCAGCAGTGGCGTCAGGACCATGCCTTCCAGCGCCTGGCCGATCATGAATACCGCTGCGATCGCCAGTAACGGATAAGGATCACCGCCAAACTGGAACAACCCGGCAATCATCGCCGCGCCGATACCAATAATGAAGCCCATGTACGGCACGATGGCCGCCAGACCTGCCAGCAGGCCAATCAACAATCCGAGCTCAAGGCCCACAAGCATCAGGCCAGAGGCATAGATCACCCCCAACGCCACCATCACCATTAACTGGCCACGGACGAACGCCCCCAGCACTTCGTGGCACTCGCCGGCCAGCGCCACCACCCGTTCCTCGCGCTGACGCGGCAGCAGGCCACGGATCTTGGCCATCATCAGGTCCCAGTCACGCAGCAGGTAGA
The DNA here is from genome assembly GCF_000746525.1 of Pseudomonas alkylphenolica. Taxonomy (NCBI): domain Bacteria; kingdom Pseudomonadati; phylum Pseudomonadota; class Gammaproteobacteria; order Pseudomonadales; family Pseudomonadaceae; genus Pseudomonas; species Pseudomonas alkylphenolica. The sequence continues at coordinate 1,407,339 of NZ_CP009048.1, read as the reverse complement.
AGCTCACCACCGGGATCAGCACCAGGTTGGCCAGCCAGCCCAGCAGGGCCAGCCCCGAAGCGGTGGCCTGGGACAGGATGACCCCGACGATGTCGGTGGTCTGGCCCATATGACCGCTGATGGCCGCCTTGATCTTGTCGAACTTCCAGAAGCCCTCGGCCAGGCCAAGGCGTGTCTGTAGCCAGGGCAAGGCATCATGCTGCAACCAGTCAAGCATCTGCGGCGCCAGCTCGTAGAGGCGCACCAACTGCTTGGCCAGCATCGGCACCAGCACCAGGAGCAGCAGGGTCAGCAACAGGGTAAACAAGGTGAATACCAGCACCACGCCCCAGGTGCGGGACAAGCCGGCACGTTCCAGGCGATCGACCAGCGGGTCGGCCAGATAGGCCAGCAGGATGCCGACCAGAAACGGCGGCAGAATCGGGTGCAGCCAGTACAGCAAAGCGGCGCACAGCAAAATTACGCCGGGCCATACCCAGCGACGCATATCAATCATGAACGGCTCCAGGCCAGGTCAGGGATTACCAACGAAAACGCAGGCCATTGAACGGTTTTGGCGCAGCGGCCTGGGTCGCTCCCGGATTGGCCAGATCAACAGGCGGTTGCGCTACCGGCGCTTCAGCTGGCAGCTCCTGCAGTTTGGCCAGGCCCAGCTGGGCGCGCAGCTGATCGCTGTTGCCAGTGACCTGATAGGTCAGGGTATCGCCCTCAACCTGTTTCAGGCGCGCACCATAGGGTTCCAGCACCCGACCGAGCTCGGCATAACGTGCCAGGTTCATGCCTTGCACCTGCACCTGCATTTCACTGCTGGCACCGGGGCGAGTCACAAAGCGCGGCGCCAGGCGGTTGCTGACCGCCAGCATCACAGCGTCGGCCAGCGCGGCCTGGTCGGCAGCTTCAACCTTGCCCTGCTCGCGCTGCTCGCCCAGCCACAGCCGCCAGCTGCCCTGCCACTTGCCGTCGGCTTCACTGGCATGCACCGCCAGCAAGGCGTCGGCGCCATAACGCTCGGAAGCCTCGCGCAGCGGCGCAGGGTCCGCACCCTCTAGATTTTTCGCAGTGGCCACCAATTGCTCATTGAGGTCGGCCAGCGGCAGGCGCAATGGCAAGCCTCGGTGCTGGGCGGCACGGCGCAGGGGCGCGGCGCTGTTCTGGCCGTCGCCGACCAGGCTTGAGCCTTCGGTACTGTCGTTCAACCACCAGCCAAGGATCGAAGGCCGATTGTTGCCCCACAGCGCCAGGCCCGCCTGACGCAAGGTGCGCTCGGTGCTGCCCGGATCGAAGTCCACCAGCACGGTTTCGGGCGGCCCGGCCTCGAAGCCGAACTGACTGATGATCTGTTGCGGGTCTTTGCGCAGCCCCGCCAGGGCCGGGCTCTGCGCCGCCTTGGGGTCACCGGTCAGGCGCAGCACGAGGGTTTCAAGGGCTTTGCCGGTGGCCAGGGTGCGGGCTTCGGCGCTTTGGCCGTCGACCGGCTCGCGAACCTGATAGAGGCCGGAAAGGGTTTCGGCCTGAGCCGACAGCCCCAGCAAGGCAAGACAGCCAACGGCCAGGTAATTACGCAAACGCATGGAGGATTCCTGTCCTGGTAATAAAGAAGCGATGCTTATAAACAAGATGCCGGTATGACCGCAGCACCCGGCAAAACATTCAGCCAGCGCGGTCAATTTCATCTCAAAGCCTTTGCTATACCTTATACAGCCTGGGCCCCGGCAACCAGCGAGACACTGTTAAAGGCTATTTTTTTAGCCGATCTGGGCTCTGCCCGTCGGCCTGAGGATGGCCGCTACCGGGCAACCCTGATAAAATCGCGCGCCTTCGCAGACCGGCGACGGTCAGGCAACCGGATTACCCTCCGCCTTGCCTGGCAGGTCACGGTCGATTCCCCTGAATCCCTCCCCCCTAAAGGCCTGGATCATGAGCAAGCAACCCTCCCTGAGCTACAAGGACGCCGGTGTAGACATCGACGCCGGTGAAGCATTGGTCGAACGCATCAAAGGCGTTGCCAAGCGCACGGCGCGCCCGGAAGTCATGGGCGGCCTGGGCGGTTTTGGCGCCCTCTGTGAAATCCCGGCCGGCTACAAACAACCGGTACTGGTCTCCGGCACCGACGGCGTCGGCACCAAGCTGCGTCTGGCACTGAACCTGAACAAGCACGACAGCATCGGCCAGGACCTGGTCGCCATGTGCGTCAACGACCTGGTGGTGTGCGGCGCCGAGCCGCTGTTCTTCCTCGACTACTACGCCACCGGCAAGCTCAACGTTGATGTTGCCGCTACCGTGGTTACCGGCATCGGCGCTGGCTGCGAACTGGCTGGCTGCTCCCTGGTCGGCGGTGAAACCGCTGAAATGCCTGGCATGTACGAAGGCGAAGACTACGACCTGGCCGGCTTCTGTGTTGGCGTGGTGGAAAAAGCCGAGATCATCGACGGCTCCAAGGTTGCCACTGGCGACGCGCTGATCGCCCTGCCGTCTTCCGGCCCGCACTCCAACGGCTACTCGCTGATCCGCAAGATCATCGAAGTGTCCGGTGCCGACATCGAAAACACCCAGCTCGACGGCAAGCCACTGACCGAACTGCTGATGGCGCCGACCCGTATCTACGTCAAGCCGCTGCTCAAGCTGATCAAAGACACCGGCGCAGTCAAGGCCATGGCCCACATCACCGGTGGCGGTCTGCTCGACAACATTCCACGCGTCCTGCCAAAAGGCGCCCAGGCGGTGGTCGACGTCGCCAGCTGGAATCGCCCGGTAGTCTTCGACTGGCTGCAACAGCAAGGCAACGTTGACGAGCACGAAATGCACCGCGTGCTGAACTGCGGCGTCGGCATGGTCATCTGCGTGGCTCAGGACCAGGTCGAGACCGCCCTGAACAACCTGCGTGACTCCGGCGAGCAGCCATGGGTCATCGGCCAGATCGGCGTTGCCGCCGAAGGCGCTGCCCAGGTCGAGCTGAAGAACGTCAAGGCGCACTGATGCCAAGCAAGTCTTGTGATGTCGTGGTGCTGCTGTCCGGCACCGGCAGTAATCTGCAAGCCTTGATCGACAGCGTCCGCACCGGCGATAGCCCGGTGCGGATCCGCGCGGTCATCTCCAACCGCGCCGATGCCTATGGCCTGCAGCGCGCCCGTGATGCCGGCATCGACACCGCTGTGCTCGACCATAAAGCCTTCGAGGGCCGCGAGGCGTTCGACGCGGCACTGGTCGAGCTGATCAATGGTTACCAGCCGCAACTGGTGGTGCTGGCCGGTTTCATGCGCATCCTCAGTGCCGGCTTCGTCCGTCACTATCAAGGTCGCCTGCTGAACATTCATCCGTCGCTGCTGCCCAAATACAAGGGCCTGCACACCCATCAACGCGCTCTCGAGGCGGGTGACAAGGAGCATGGCTGCAGCGTGCACTTCGTGACCGAGGAACTCGACGGCGGACCGCTGGTCGTACAGGCAGTAATACCGGTAGAGTTGGATGACACGCCAGAACGTCTGGCGCAACGGGTTCACAGCCAGGAACACCAGATTTACCCGCTGGCAGTGCGCTGGTTCGCCGAAGGCCGTTTGCGCCTGGGTGAGCACGGTGCTCTACTGGATGGCCAGCCTCTGGCGGCCAGCGGCCACTTGATTCGACCCTAGGAGATACTATGCGTCGCGCCCTGCTCTTCGCTCTTGCCGTGCTCGCACTGCCGCTTCAGGCAGCGGATCTGAAACCTTTCTCGGCCAGCTACACCGCCGACTGGAAGCAGCTGCCCATGAGCGGCACCGCCGAGCGCAGCCTGGAAAAGAATGCCAACGGTACCTGGAGCCTGAACTTCACGGCATCGATGATGATCGCCAGCCTGACCGAGCAAAGCACCCTGCGTCTGGACAAGGACACCCTGTTGCCACAGACCTACCACTTCGAACGTGGTGGCCTGGGCAAGGCCAAGAAAGTCGACCTGGACTTTGACTGGAGCAGCAAGCTGATTACCGGCACCGACCGCGGTGACGCGATCAAGCTGCCGCTGAACCGTGGCGTGCTGGACAAGTCCACCTATCAGCTGGCCCTGCAACATGACGTCGCTGCCGGCAAGAAGAGCGTGAGCTACCAGGTGGTTGATGGCGACGAGATCGATACCTATGACTTCCGCGTCCTGGGTACCGAAAAAGTCACCACCAAGACCGGTCAGGTCGATGCCATCAAGGTCGAGCGTGTGCGCGATCCGAGCCAGAGCAAGCGCATCACCGAGCTGTGGTTCGCCAAGGATTGGGATTATCTGCTGGTACAACTGCGTCAGGTCGAGACTGACGGCAAGGAGTACGTGATCGTGCTGCAGGATGGTACGGTCGATGGCAAGGCGGTCAAAGGCAACTGATTGCCTGACTGCTGGTTACACCCGAAACCCCGCCAAGTGCGGGGTTTCTTTTTGGGGCCTGTGGGAACTACCGGTGGGAGCGGGCTTGCCCCGCGATTGCAAGTTGTCAGTCACATCGCGGGGCAAGCCCGCTCCCACAGGCATCCCTCTACCCACATGAAAGATGTTTCATGGGCCAAGCATTTACTTAGCCAGCTAACAAATTCTATAAAGGAGACCTGCGACACGGTGCCGCAGTTAACTGAAAGTGGAGTTTGCAGATGACTGTCAAAGTAACTGAGCGCGACGAAAACAAAATGTCTTATGAAAGCCTGGCAGCAGGCCTGCGCATCTGGGATGTGCATCAGCAGGATGAACTGGTTGGCATGTTCCACAACGAACATGAAGCCCACAGCTACCGCATCGAGCTGGAATTCCTCGAAAACAGAGAGCAACAGCAATAGCCCTCTGCAGAAAATACAAACCCCGCCGAAGCGGGGTTTGTCGTTTTTACCACATCAGATCGTCAGGGATCACGTAGGCGGCGTACGGATCATCGGCATCCGGCGCTTCAACCTGGGTGTTGAGCAAGACAATACGCTTGGGATCGCGCTCCTGGATCTTCAGTGCCGCTTCACGCGGGATCACTTCATAGCCGCCACCATGGGCAACGATCGCCAGCGAACCGCTGCTCAGCTTGCTGCGCATCAGGGCGTTGACCGACAGGCGCTTGACCTTCTTGTCGTCGACGAAGTTGTAGTAGTCCTCAGTGGTCAGCTTGGGCAGGCGCGAGACCTCGATCAATTGCTTGACCTGGGCAGCACGGGCTTTCTGCTCGACTTTCTCCTGCTGCTGGCGGTTGAGCTCCTGGTCGCGCTTGGCTTTTTCCGCCATGGCTTCCTTGGCCAGCCGCTGTTGGCTATCGTCGACTTCGACCTGGCCTTTGTGTTCCAGGCGCTTTTGTTTCTTCTGTTCTTTACTGACCTGCTTGACCTGCTTCTGGTTGACCAGACCGGCTTTGAGCAATTGGTCGCGAAGGGAAAGGCTCATTGTTCACTCACTTATGTGCTTCAGCTCAGCCGCAGCTGGGCAGGTTCTTTTCCTGACGTTTGGCTTCGCCCCACAGCGCATCCATGTCTTCCAGGGTGCAATCTTCAATCGGACGCCCACTCTCGCGCAATGCCTGCTCGATAAAACGGAAACGTCGTTCAAACTTTTGGTTGGCGCCGCGCAGGGCGTTTTCCGGGTCGACCTTCAGATGCCGGGCCAGGTTGACCGTGGCAAACAGCAGATCGCCCACTTCCTCGGCCAATGCCGCACTGTCATTTTCGGCCATGGCTTCGAGTACTTCGTCGAGCTCTTCGCGCACCTTGTCCAGCACCGGCAAGGCATCCGGCCAGTCGAAACCGACCTTGGCCGTGCGTTTTTGCAGCTTGGCGGCCCGGGACAGGGCCGGCAAGGCGGCCGGAACGTCATCGAGCAACGACAACTGCTCGGGAACGCCCTTCTCGGCCCGTTCCTGGGCCTTGATTTCTTCCCAGCGCTGCTTGACCTGAGCCTCGTCGAGTTTTGGCGTATCCAGCGGTGCATACAGCTCACCGGTGGGGAACACGTGCGGGTGGCGGCGGATCAGCTTGCGGGTAATGCTGTCGATCACCCCGGCAAACTCGAAACGGCCTTCTTCACGGGCCAGCTGGCTGTAATAGACCACCTGGAACAACAGGTCCCCCAATTCACCCTGCAAGTGCTCAAAGTCGCTACGCTCGATGGCGTCGGCCACTTCGTAGGCTTCTTCGAGGGTGTAGGGAATGATCGTTGCGTAGGTCTGCTTGAGGTCCCACGGACAGCCGTACTGCGGGTCGCGCAGGCGGGCCATGAGGTGGAGCAGGTCATCTAGGGTATACATCTGAGGTCTCTGCTAAGGCCTTATCGCGGGGCAAGCCCGCTCCCACCCTGTGGGAGCGGGCTTGCCCCGCGATGGCGATCTCAAGGGGTACGGTTACGCCGCGTCTCGATAATGTTCGGCAACTGCGAAATCCGCCCCAGCAGGCGCCCAAGGGCATCCAGGCCAGGAATCTCGATGGTCAGCGACATCAGCGCGGTGTTGTCTTCCTTGTTCGAGCGGGTGTTGACCGCCAGCACGTTGATCCGCTCGTTGAGCAGCACCTGGGAGACGTCACGCAGCAACCCCGGACGATCGTAGGCACGGATGATGATATCCACCGGGTAGGTCTGTACCGGCACCGGCCCCCAGCTGACCTGGATGATCCGCTCCGGCTCGCGCCCGGCCAGTTGCAGCACCGAGGCGCAATCCTGGCGGTGAATGGTCACCCCACGGCCCACGGTGATGTAGCCGACAATCGCATCGCCCGGCAACGGCTGGCAGCAGCCGGCCATTTGCGTGAGCAGGTTGCCGACGCCCTGGATCTGGATATCGCCGCGCTTGCCCGGTTTGTAACCGGTGGCTTTACGCGGCACCAGCTCGACGTGTTCGCTGCGCTCAGGCTCAACCAGTTGTTGTGCGGCATTGACCAGATGCGCCAGGCGCAAGTCGCCCGCCCCGAGGGAGGCGAACATGTCTTCAGCGGCCCTGAGATTGGCTTTTTCCGCCAGCCGCTCGAAGTCCACCTGGGGCAGCCCCAGCCGGTTGAGTTCGCGTTCCAGCAGGGTCTTACCAGCCGCAACGTTCTGATCGCGTGCCTGCAGCTTGAACCAGTGAACAATCTTGGCCCGCGCCCGCGACGTGGTGACATACCCCAGGTTCGAGTTCAGCCAGTCGCGGCTGGGGTTGCCGTGTTTGCTGGTAATGATCTCGACCTGCTCACCCGTCTGCAGGCTGTAGTTGAGCGGCACGATCCGCCCGTTGATCTTCGCACCGCGGCAGTTGTGGCCGATTTCGGTGTGCACGCGGTAGGCGAAGTCCAGCGGTGTGGCGCCCTTGGGCAGATCGATGGCGTGACCGTCAGGGGTGAAGACATAGACCCGGTCGGGTTCGATATCGACGCGCAGCTGTTCGGCCAGGCCACCGATATCACCCAGCTCTTCGTGCCATTCCAGCACCTGGCGCAACCAGGAGATTTTCTCCTCGTAATGGTTGGAGCTGGATTTGACGTCGGTGCCCTTGTAGCGCCAGTGCGCGCAGACGCCGAGTTCGGCCTCTTCGTGCATGGCGTGGGTGCGGATCTGCACCTCGAGAACCTTGCCCTCAGGGCCGATCACTGCCGTGTGCAAGGAGCGATAGCCGTTTTCCTTGGGGTTGGCGATGTAGTCGTCGAATTCTTTCGGGATGTGCCGCCACAAGGTGTGGACGATCCCCAGCGCGGTATAGCAATCGCGCATTTCCGGAACCAGCACGCGTACCGCGCGCACGTCATAGATCTGGCTGAACTCCAGACCCTTGCGCTGCATTTTGCGCCAGATCGAATAGATGTGTTTGGCCCGGCCGCTGATGTCGGCCTTGACCCCGGTGGCCAGCAGTTCGTTCTGCAACTGGTTCATCACATCGCTGATAAACCGTTCACGGTCCAGGCGCCGCTCATGCAGCAGCTTGGCGATCTGCTTGTATTGGTCCGGCTCCAGGTAGCGGAAGGACAGGTCTTCCAGCTCCCATTTGATATGACCGATACCCAGGCGATGCGCCAGCGGGGCGTAGATATCGAAGACCTCGCGGGCAACGCGGTTGCGCTTCTCGTCGTCGGCGCCTTTGACCGCGCGGATTGCGCAGGTGCGCTCGGCAAGCTTGATCAACGCCACACGCACGTCATCAACCATGGCCACGAGCATTTTGCGCAGGTTCTCGACCTGCGCCTGGGAGCCCAGCACCAGCGACTGGCGAGGGCTGAGACTGGCGCTGATGGCGGCCATGCGCAGCACACCGTCGATCAACTTGGACACCACCGGGCCAAAGCGCTGGCCGACTTCGGCCAGGGTCACCTTGCCTTCGCGTACGGCACGGTAGATCACCGCCGCGACCAGCGAGTCCTGGTCGAGCTTGAGGTCGGCGAGGATTTCGGCGATTTCCAGGCCGGCCTGGAAACTCGAGGTCCCGTCGGCCCAGGAATGCTTGGCCGGGTTGCCCTTTTTCTCGATCTCCTGAGCGAACTCGCAAGCCTCTTTAAGGGCTTCACGGTCCAGCGCCAGGTCGACGCTCACCACATGATCCAGCCATGCTTCGAGATTGATACTGCCGTCGGTGTTGACCGGCTGGTGCACTCTCACCTGTACCATCTTTGATTACCTTTCCCTACAGCGCATTCGCGATGCGCTTGATATCTCTGGTGCTGCCCCTGCCGGACCCAAGGTGCAGCGCCCAACGCGCCAGTCCCGCTAGCCCGCTTCGAATAACGCCATGGCTTCGACATGCGCCGTCTGAGGAAACATGTCGAGAATCCCGGCACATTTTAACCGGTAACCCTGCCTGACCAGCTCTAGCGTGTCACGGGCCAGGGTTGCCGGGTTGCACGATACATACACCAGACGTTTCGCCCCGAGGTCTGCGATTTTTCGCACGACCTCATAAGCGCCGTCCCGCGGTGGATCCAAGAGTACCGCAGAAAAGCCTCCAGCGGCCCAGCCGGAGGCGGTCAAAGGCTGCGATAAATCGGCCTGAAAAAACTGCGTGTTATGCAAATCGTTGCTTCGTGCATTGGCCGCTGCTCGCTCGACCATTGCCTGTACACCTTCCACCGCCACCACTTCACGCGCCTGCCGGGCCAGCGGCAGGGCGAAATTGCCCAGGCCGCAGAACAGATCAAGTACGCGCTCGTCGGCTTGCGGCGCCAGCCAGGCCAGCGCCTGCTCGATCATCGCTGTGTTGACCGCAGCGTTGACCTGGACGAAATCCCCGGGCCGGTATGCCAGCTCCAGGTTCCACGGTGTCAGGGTGAAACCGAGGGTCTGACCGGCATCAAGCGGATAAGGTTCACCCTCGCCTTGCAACCATAGCTGCACACCTGCTTCTTTGCAGAACGCCTGCAAGCGAGCCAGGTCGCCTTCCGCCAATGGCGCGGTATGGCGCAACAGCAAGGCCAGTGCCGTACCGCTGAACAGCTCGACATGACCGACCACCTGCGGTTTGCTCAAGCTCTGCAGCAGCATCGGCAGGTGACGCATGATCGACTGCAAGGGTTGTACCAGTACCGGACAATCCTCAATGGCGACGATGTCCTGGCTGGCTTCGGCGCGGAAGCCGACTTCGAGTTTTTTCGCTTTGTTATCCCAGCGCACTGCCACCCGCGCCCGGCGCCGGTAAGCAAACTCCGGCCCGCTCAAAGGCGCTGCCCAACGCTCGGGCGCCACACCGGCGACCCGCTGCAGCTGCTCGGCCAGCAAGCGCTGTTTGAGGGCCAGCTGATCGGCATGGGCCAGGTGCTGCAGGTTGCAGCCACCGCAGCGATCGAAATGCTTGCACGGCGCCTGGCGACGCTCCGGGCTGGCGCTGAACACCCGCTCCAGACGCGCTTCAACCACCTTGCCGTGGGTATTGAGCACGCGCGCCTCGACCTCTTCCTCGGCCAGCGCGCCACTGACAAACCAGGTGCGCCCGTCAAGAAAGGCAATGCCACGGCCATCCCCCGCCAGGCGCTCGATACGCAAGCGCTGTTTTTTGCCGGTGGGGATCTGCGGCGTGCGGCTGCCGCCGGCCGGCTGGAAGCGCAGGCCGCTGTTGCGTTTACTTTTGGACATCAGTTCGCCGCGTCGAAAATGCCGGTCGACAGGTAACGGTCGCCACGGTCACAAATGATTGCCACGATCACGGCGTTTTCCAGTTCACGAGACAGCCGCAACATGGCCGCCACTGCACCACCAGAGGACACACCACAGAAAATGCCCTCTTCGCGGGCCAGTCGGCGGGTGGTCTCTTCGGCTTCGCTCTGGGCCATGTCGACCACGCGATCAACGCGGTCAGCCTGATAGATCTTCGGCAGGTACTCTTCGGGCCAGCGCCGGATCCCCGGAATCGCCGAGCCTTCCATCGGCTGCAAACCGACGATCTGCACCGCCGGGTTTTGCTCCTTGAGATAACGCGAGCAACCCATGATGGTGCCGGTGGTGCCCATGGAGCTGACGAAATGGGTGATGGTGCCCTGGGTCTGGCGCCAGATTTCCGGGCCGGTGCTGACATAGTGGGCTTCGGGATTGTCACCGTTGCCGAACTGATCGAGCACCAGGCCACGGCCATCGGCTTGCAGACGGTCGGCGAGGTCGCGAGCGCCCTCCATGCCCTCTTCCTTGCTGACCAGAATCAGCTCGGCGCCATAGGCGGTCATTGCCGCTTTGCGTTCGGCGCTGGAGTTGTCGGGCATGATCAGAATCATCTTGTAACCCTTGATCGCCGCCGCCATGGCCAAGGCAATCCCGGTGTTGCCCGAGGTCGCTTCGATCAGGGTGTCGCCCGGCTTGATCTGCCCGCGCAATTCGGCACGGGTGATCATCGACAGCGCCGGCCGGTCCTTGACCGAACCTGCCGGGTTGTTGCCTTCAAGCTTGAGCAGGAGGGTGTTGCTGGTTTCACCGGCAATGCGCTGCAGGCGGACCAGAGGCGTGTTGCCGACGCAATCGGCGATGGTTGGGTACTGCAAGGTCATGGCGTAGTTCGCAATCCAGACTGCGGGGGCGACTATCATACCGGCAAACGGGCCTTGCCCATATCACGCAATGTGCGGGTGTTATACCGGCCAGTTATAACCCGGTGGGAGCGGGCTTGCCCCGCGAGGCGATGAGCCTGACAACCCGCAATCGCGCGGCAAGCCCGCTCCCACCTGCTGAACAGCGGGTAACAGAATGTTCAGCCGCAAGCCCTGCCCGGTGTTCTGCGCCCACAGGCGTCCGCCCTGGCGCACGATGGCATTGCGGGCGATGCTCAGGCCGAGGCCGAAACCACCATCGCCCGGACGTGAGCCGTCCAGCCGGGTAAACGGCGCGAAGATCCGCTCAAGCTCGGCTTCCGCCACGCCGCCGCCCTGATCCTCCAGCCACAACAGCCAGTGATCGCCCTGACGACGGCCGTCCAGGCGAATCACGCCGCTGGCCGGCGAGTGGCGGATGGCGTTGCGCAGAATGTTCTCCAGCGCCTGAGCCACGCTGTTCAGGTTGCCCTGGATCCAGCAGGAGGCGTCCAGCGCGCAATGCAGTTGCGTCGACGGCCAGGTGCTTTCAAAACAGGCATCTTCGGCGAGCATGTCCCAAAGCGCCTGGACCTGGATCGGTTCCTTGCTTGGCGGCGCCCGCTCGGTGTCGAGCCAGGCCAGTTGCAAGGCATCCTCGACCAGACGTTGCATGCAGTCGATTTCGCGCCCCAGGCGTTCGCGCAACTGGCCGGCGTCAGCGTCCCCTTCGCAGGCTACGCGCAAACGGCTCAATGGCGTGCGCAGTTCGTGCGACAGGTCACGCAACAACTGTTGCTGCAAGACCACCGTACCTTGCAGTCGTTCGGCCATGTCATCGAAAGCACGCCCCAGCTCGCCCAGCTCATCCTGGCGGCTGGTGGTGCTGCTGGCGACCCGCGCCGACAGCTGATCAGCGCGCCAGGCATTGGCCTGCTCGCGCAACTGGATCAGCGGCATGATCAGCATGCGGTACAGCCCGATGCACAGCAGCAAGGTGAACAGTCCCGGGATCACGCCGTTGGTCATGAACCGCCAGAACAGACGGTAGCGACCGGGCATCAGGCGCTCTGGCAGTTCAATCACCAGCAGCCCCTGCTGCGGGTGCTCGACAAACGGTACGCGCATCCACGGCAAGCCGATCACCCGGCGACTGACCGGCCAGTCGATGCCGCGCAGGAAGGTGATCTTGCGACTTTGCTCAGGGGTCAGCGGCGTGCTGCTCAGCGACTGCAAGTCGGCCCCCAGCACATTCACCCAGGTGCCTTCCTTGCTGGCCATGTCGGCGATCCAGGCATCGACTCCGGCCTGCCCGCCCTGCTTCCAGGCGCGCTCAGCCTCAGCGGCATAACCGGTCAAAGTGATTCGGGCCTGATCGGAGAGGTAGGCGTTCTGGGTTTCCATGTGCCGGCCCCAGCTCCAGCTCAGACCGATCATCAACAGACAGAAACCGACCAGCAGGATCGCCAGTTTCCAGAACAATGAGTGACGATTGGGCACCTCAGCTGACCTCGGCGGCACTGAGTACATAACCCTTGCCCCACACCGTGCGCAGTTCACGCTCCTGGTAACCGATGGTCTTGAGCTTGCGCCGGATCTGGCTGACATGCATGTCCAGGCTGCGGTCATGGCGGGCATAGCCACGCTGCAGGACCTGCTGGTAAAGGAAGGCCTTGCTCAGCACTTCTTCATGGCTGCGGTGCAAGGTATCGAGCAGCCGGTACTCGCTCAGGGTCAGCCCTGCCCAGCGCTCGCCACAGCAGACATCACAGGCCTGCTCGTCGAACTGCAGGGCGCCGGCCTGCTGCACAGGCGCTTCCTGACGACGGCGCTCGAGCGCCACCCGGCGCAGGATCGCCTCGATACGCACTTTAAGCTCGGCCATGCTGAACGGTTTGGGCAGGTAGTCATCAGCACCACGCTGAAAACCACTGATGCGATCCGCCTCGGCGCCCAGGGCCGACATCATGATCACCGGTGTCGAGCTGCTTTCGCGCAGTTTTGCCAACACATCCAGGCCGTTCAGTCCCGGCAGCAGGATGTCCATCAGGACCACATCGAAACGCGACTCGCGCGCAACCGCCAAGCCATCGCGGCCATTCTTGCACCAGGTGACCTTGAAGCCGCCGCGTTGCAGTTCTTCGTGCAGGTGGGCGCCCAGGACCGGGTCGTCCTCGATGGCAAGTATGGTGGATTCGCTAATAGCTACGGGATTCATTGGCGGGTGCTAGCAATTCTCAGTTACGCGATTATTGAGTAATTGCCTGGCGCAGGCAACCCGCAACTGCTCGTCGGTGCGGCGCCGAGGATTGTGCCTACGTCAAAAGTAGATACAAATGAGTGCATTGCGCGGGAAGGCGCGGTACTTTTCCGACTTGGTCCGTCAGCTAGCACCGACGGCGGCTTACAGCACATGCCAGGCACAGGAGAGTTTCGTGCTGAATCGTTTGGGAATCCGCAGCCGCGTGTTGCTGCTGGCTTTGTTACCTGCCGGCTTGATGGCGTTGGTGCTCGGCAGCTATTTCACCTGGCTGCAGCAGAGCGAGCTGCAAACCCAATTGCTGCAACGCGGCAAAATGATCGCCGAAAACCTCGCGCCCCTGGTGGCACCGGCCCTGGTCAGCCACGACCCGGCTCAGCTGGAGCGTATCGCCGCCCAGGCCCTGGAGCAGGCGGACGTACGCGCAGTGGCGTTCCTCGGCCCGGATCGCAACAATCTGGCGCATGCCGGTCCTAGCATGCTCAACCAGGCACCGACAGGTGGCGGTACCGAGTTGTTGCAGCGTACCGGTAGCGACGCCACCCGTTACCTGCTGCCGGTGTTCGGCCACCATCGCGACCTGGCAGGGGAACGCATCGCCAACGAAACCGATCGCCTGCTGGGCTGGGTGGAAATCGAACTGTCCCACGACGGCACCCTGTTGCGCGGCTATCGCAGCCTGTTCACCAGCATGCTGCTGATCTTCTGCGGCCTGGCTGCCACCGCGCTGCTGGCCTTGCGCATGAGTCGCACGATCAATGACCCCATCGGCCAGATAAAACACGCCGTGACCCAACTCAAGGACGGCAATCTGGAAGAACGCCTGCCGGTCATGGGCAGTTATGAGATGGATGAGCTGGCTGCCGGTATCAACCGCATGGCCGAAACCCTGCACAACGCCCATGAAGAGTTGCAACACAGCATCGACCAGGCCACCGAAGACGTACGCCAGAACCTGGAAACCATCGAGATCCAGAACATCGAGCTGGACATGGCGCGCAAGGAAGCCCTGGAGGCCAGCCGGATCAAGTCCGAGTTCCTCGCCAACATGAGCCATGAGATCCGTACGCCGCTCAATGGCATCCTCGGCTTTACCCATCTGCTGCAAAAAAGCGAGCTGACGCCGCGCCAGCTCGACTACCTCGGCACCATTGAAAAGTCCGCCAGCAGCCTGCTCGGGATCATCAACGAGATCCTCGACTTCTCCAAGATCGAGGCTGGCAAGCTGGTGCTCGACAGCATTCCGTTCAACCTGCGCGACCTGATCCAGGACACCCTGACCATCCTCGCCCCCGCCGCCCATGCCAAGCAGCTGGAGCTGGTCAGCCTGGTCTATCGCGACACACCGCTGTCGCTGGTCGGCGACCCGCTGCGCCTGAAGCAGATCCTTACCAACCTGGTCAGCAATGCCATCAAGTTCACCCGCGAAGGCACCATCGTCACCCGGGCCATGCTCGAAGAAGAGCACGGCGACAGCGTACAACTGCGTATTTGCGTGCAGGACACCGGCATCGGCCTGTCGAGCCAGGATGTCCGGGCGCTGTTTCAGGCCTTCAGCCAGGCTGACAACTCGTTGTCGCGCCAGCCAGGGGGTACCGGGCTGGGCCTGGTGATCTCCAAGCGCCTGATCGAGCAGATGGGCGGTGAAATCGGCGTCGACAGCACGCCGGGCGAAGGCTCGCAGTTCTGGGTCAGCCTGCGCCTGCCCAAGGCCCGTGACGACGCCGAGGACCTGCCGCTGCAATCCCTGGTGGAGCGCCGGGTGGCGATTGTCGATGCCCATGAACTGGCCCGTCAGGCCCTGGAGCATCAGCTGGAAGATTGCGGCCTGCGCGTTTCCACCTTCCATTCGATCGACCCGCTGCTGCATGCGGTGGCGGCGGCACGCATGGCCGGGGAACCCTTCACCCTGGCCGTCATGGGGGTCAACCTCGATAGTGTCTCGCCAGAACGCCTGGGCCAGTACATCCAGCAATTGCAGCGTCTGGACTGCCAGGCGCTGGTGTTGTGCCCGACCACCGAGCAGGCGCTCTACCACCCTTACCTGCCCAACCCCCATAGCCAGCTGCAAGCCAAGCCGGCCTGCACGCGCAAATTGCGCCGGGCCTTGCTGGAGCTGGTTCAACCCCGGCGCAGCAGCAGCGAGGCCAAGGTCAGCAGCGAACAACCGTTACCCAAAGTACTGTGTGTCGACGACAACCCGGCCAACCTGTTGCTGGTGCAGACTCTGCTCGAAGACATGGGTGCCGACGTATTGGCCGTCGACAGTGGCTATGCCGCCGTCCAGGCCGTGCAGAACGAGCATTTCGACCTGGTGCTGATGGACGTGCAGATGCCGGGCATGGACGGTCGCGAGTGCACCGAGCAGATCCGCCAGTGGGAAACCAGCCAGGGCGGCGCGCCGCTGCCGATCGTCGCCCTCACCGCCCATGCTATGGCCAATGAAAAGCGCGCCCTGTTGCACAGCGGCATGGACGATTACCTGACCAAACCGATCAGCGAGCGCCAGCTGGCGCAGGTGGTGCTCAAGTGGACCGGCCTGAACCTGAGTGCGCCGCACAACGAACGTGTGCAGGAACGCATTGCCGACAGCAGCGAACTGAAGGTCCTCGACCCGGAAGAAGGCTTGCGCCTGGCGGCGGGCAAACCCGACCTGGCCGCCGACATGCTGGCCATGCTCCTGGCGTCACTGGAGGCCGACCGCGAGGCGATTCGCGCCGCCCGCGAGGCTGCCGACCGCAACGGCATGATCGAGCGTGTGCATCGCCTCAATGGCGCTTCACGCTACTGTGGCGTACCGCAGTTGCGCGCCGCCTGCCAGCGCAGCGAAACCCTGCTCAAACAGAATGACCCTGAAGCACCGCGAGCCCTGGACGAGCTGGACCGGGCCATCACCCGCCTCACCGCCCAGGCGCGCCTGAGCGCCTGACCTGAGGCAAGGTGATGGGCAGCCACCGCGGTTAGACTCCTCCGCAATCGACTCAGGAAGATCACATGCGCGTACTGTTTTTCAGCAGCCAGACCTACGATCAGGACAGTTTCAGCAACACCCCGGCGGACCACGGGCTGGAACTGCACTTCCAGCCCGCCCGCCTGAGCGAAGACACCGCCCCTCTGGCCAGCGGCCATGAAGTGGTCTGCGCCTTCATCAACGACGACCTCAGCGCCCCGGTGCTCAAGCGCCTTGCCGCAGGCGGAACGCGCCTGATCGCCCTGCGCTCGGCCGGCTACAACCATGTCGACCTTGCGGCAGCAAAACAGCTGGGCCTGGCCGTGGTGCGGGTACCGGCCTATTCGCCACATGCCGTGGCCGAACACGCGGTCGCACTGATTCTGGCCCTGAACCGCCGCCTGCACCGGGCCTACAACCGCACCCGCGAAGGCAATTTCAGCCTGCACGGGCTGACCGGCTTCGACCTTCACGGCAAAACCGTCGGGGTGGTCGGCACCGGCCAGATCGGCGCCGCCTTCGCCCGCATCATGGCCGGCTTCGGCTGCCAGCTGCTGGCTTACGACCCGTATCCCAATCCCGAGCTGCTGGCCCTCGGTGCCCGCTACCTGGAACTGCCAGAACTGCTGAGCCAGGCACAGATCATCAGCCTGCACTGCCCGCTGACCGAACAGACCCGCCACCTGATCAACCCGCAGAGCCTGGCGCAGCTGCAGCCGGGCGCCATGCTGATCAACACCGGCCGCGGCGCCCTGATCGACACCCCGGCGCTGATCGAGGCCCTGAAAGACGGCCAATTGGGCTACCTGGGCCTGGATGTCTATGAAGAAGAAGCCCAGTTGTTCTTCGAGGACCGCTCCGACCTGCCGCTGCAGGATGACGTGCTGGCCCGCCTGCTGACCTTCCCCAACGTGATCGTCACCGCCCACCAGGCTTTCCTCACCCGCGAGGCGCTGGCGGCCATCGCCGCGACGACGCTGGACAACATTACCCGCTGGGCGGCAGGCAATCCGCAAAACTTGGTCGAGGGTTGATGCTAGGATACGCGGCAGATTTGGAGGACCCATGGTCGAACACGATTTCCGCTACAACCTGTTTAACCCGCAACACACCCTGATCGAATGCCGCGCCCTGGTGCCAGGCCGCTATCAAGTGACCGGCAACGGCGGCTCGATCCAGAAGCATGATGTCCTGCTGGTGACCCTCAAGGGCAGCAAGGATTTGTCCATGCGACTGACCGTGGAAACCGTACGCCACCTGATCAACCCGACCGGTCAATGGGTCGCGGTGGCCAGCGGCCCGGTGTTCGGTGAGCTGGCGATTCACACCTGGGAAGTCAATTGCGACAGCTGCCAGGCCAACCTGAGCTTCGAATTCGCGGTGGATGCCAAGCTGGGCAAGAAAGCCCTGCAGCCGGCCGCTACCGCGCGCATTGCCGAGCTTGGCTGGAGCAGCCGTGGCGACAAGCACCTGTGCCCGAAATGCAAGGAGACGGCTCAGTGAAAAACCTGCTCCTCTGCGCCCTGACCGGCACCGCCCTGCTGGGTTGTGCGGCCGAGCCGATGAAGCTGGAACAAGAACGCAGCTACCTGCTGGAATGGATCGGTGAGCGTCCATTGATGGATTACAGCCACCTGACCCTGACCCTGGCGGAGGACGGCCGGGCCTATGGCAATGCGGGTTGCAACCACTGGTTCGCGCCTTACCAGCTCGACGGTGACAAACTCAGCTTCGGCAAAGTCGGCAGCACCCGCAAACTGTGCGCGCCGGCCTTGATGGAGCAGGAAAAGCGTTTTCTCCAGGCCCTGGAAACGGTTCAGCGCTGGGATATCTCGCCGATCGATCAGGTACGCTTCTGGCCTGCCGAGGGCAAGCCGCTGCGGTTCTGGCCTGAAGAAGGCTGAACGCCATCGCGGGGCAAGCCCTCAAGCGTCTGCTCCCCCATCAACTGCTCACGCACCTTGCCCTTGTCATCGATGATGTAAGTCACCGGCAAGGCTTCGCTGCGCGGCAGCTCGTAACGCTCGGCCGGGTCCTCGGCCAGCACGGTGAAACCGATACCCAGCGCCTCACTGGCCTTTTTCAGCTCCTCGCCCTGCAGGCCGTCGAAGTTCACGCCCAGCACCTTCACCCCTTGTGCCTGCCATTGCTTGGCCGCGGCATTGAGCTCCGGTATTTCAGTCCTGCACGGGCCACACCATTCAGCCCAATAGTTGAGCACCAGCCAGTGCCCGTCGATCTGCTCGGCTTTCACGGTCTGGCCGTTCTGGTCCAGGCCATAATCTGCACCGCAACCACCGAGCAACAGGCTCGCGGTGATGGCCAGTGCTGCTGCCAAACGTCTTGTCATGGGTCAATCCTTCTCGAAGATTCAAGCAAAATGCAAAGTCGCTGCGGTTAGAATAGCCGCCACACCCTGCTGGATGCGACCCGAACATGACTGACCTGACCCTCTATCACAATCCGCGCTGCTCCAAATCCCGCGGCGCGCTGGAACTGCTCGAAGCCCGTGGCCTGGCCCCGACCGTGGTCCGCTACCTGGAAACCCCGCCAGATGCCGCTACCCTCAGCGCCCTGCTCGGCAAGCTGGGCATCGGTGCGCGCCAACTGCTGCGCAGCGGTGAAGACGAATACAAAGCGCTAAACCTGGCCGACCCGGCCCTGAGCGATGCACAACTGATCGACGCCATGGTCAAGCACCCGAAGCTGATCGAGCGCCCGATTCTGGTGGCCGGTGACAAAGCCGTGATTGGCCGCCCACCAGAGAAGGTGCTGGAGATTCTGCCGTGAGCGCGCCTTACATCCTGATTCTGTTCTACAGCCGCCACGGCTCGACCAGCGAGATGGCCCGGCAGATTGCCCGCGGTGTCGAGATGGCCGGCCTGGAAGCGCGGATCCGCACGGTCCCGGCGATTTCCACCGAGTGCGAAGCGGTGGCCCCGGATATCCCGGAAACCGGCGCGCTGTACGCCACCCTGGACGACCTGCGTCATTGCTCGGGCCTGGCCCTGGGCAGCCCGACCCGCTTCGGCAACATGGCCGCCCCGCTCAAGTACTTCATCGATGGCACCAGCAGCCTGTGGCTCAGCGGTGGCCTGGTCGGCAAGCCGGCTGCCGCCTTCACCTCCACCGCCAGCCTGCACGGCGGCCAGGAGTCGACCCTGCTGTCGATGCTGCTGCCGTTGATGCACCACGGCATGCTGATCATGGGCCTGCCCTACAGCGAGTCGGCGCTGCTGGAAACCCGCGGTGGCGGCACGCCCTATGGCGCCAGCCATCACGCCGGGGCTGACGGCAAGCGCGACCTGGATGCCGACGAAATCGCCCTGTGCCGCGCCCTGGGGCAACGCCTGGCGACTACCGCCAAACTGCTGGAGAACGGCCGTGGCTAAAAAGCCCAAGGTGCTGCCTTCGATCGACTGGCTGACGCCGCGCCTGCGCCTGGCCCGGGCATTGAGCCTGGCGAGCTTTTTCGGCCTGATTGCGCTGCTGACGATCAACAACCTGCTGTTCGCCGACCTGCATGGCGCACGCACCGGCGTGATCCTCGCGGTCGAGCTGGTGCCGCTGGCACTGTTGCTGCCGGGTATGTTGCTGGGCAACGCACGCGCCCATGCCTGGACCTGCTTCGTGGTCAACCTGTACTTCATCAAAGGGGTACTGGCCGCGTTCGACCCGGCACGGGCGCTGTTCGGTTGGCTGGAAGTGGCAATCAGCCTGGCGCTGTTTGTCAGTGCCTTGCTGTATGTGCGCTGGCGCTTTCAGTATGACCGGCGGTTGGCCGGGGAAGGCTGAAACCTATCGCGGGGCAAGCCCGCTCCCACAGGGCTGGTGATGGTTTCTGTGGGAGCGGGCTTGCCCCGCGATCTATCTCAATGATTGACCGTGTGCGCCAACATCACCGACAGCTGGCACAACGGCCGGCCACTTTCGGCATGCCACTGGTTGAACGCCGCCTGCACCAGCGCCAGGTCGCGCTGGCTGGTCGGCGGCTTGTCGATGATGTCCTGGGCAATCAGCGCCGCACTCATGTCATCGGTGGGGATGAAGGTGTCCTTGCCAACCATGCGCAAGAAGCGCGGCGCCGACAACCCGCCCAACTGGTTGCCATGTTTGGCCAGGTACTTCCACAGGCCAACGATGTCGGTCACCGGCCAGTCAGCGATCAGGGCCCCGAAGCTGCCCTGCTCTTTTTCAACATCGAGGATCATCTGCGCGTTGCGCGGCACGCTCTTGAGCTTGCCCAGGTGCCGGATAATCCGCGTGTCCTGCATCAGCCGCTCGAGGTGCTCGGCGCCCATCAGCACGACCTTGTGCGGGTCGAAGCCGAAGAACACTTCTTCAAAGGCCGGCCACTTGGCATCCACCAGACTGTGCTTGAGCCCGGCGCGAAACACCCGCAAGGCCAGGGTCGACAGGTAGCGGTCGGCGCTGATCGCGCGCAACTGCTCGGCGCTTTTCGCCTGGGGCAGGTGCGCTTCCAGCGCCGCAGCAGAGCCGAAGCGGTTCAGGCAGTACTCATGCAGCCATTGATAGTCGCGCATGCCGGTCAGATGTTCAGCACGTCGAGAAAACGTGGCGGTGCGGTGTCGTCGATCTTGAGGTTGACGAAGTCGAACAGGTTGCGGTCAGCCAGTTGCGACGGCACCACGTTCTGCAGGCCGCGGAAGATGCTCTCGGTGCGACCCGGGGTTTTGCGCTCCCACTCCACCAGCATGTCCTTGACCACCTGACGCTGCAGGTTTTCCTGCGAGCCGCAGAGGTTGCACGGAATGATCGGGAACTCTTTCAGGTCCGAGTAGGCCTGGATGTCCTTCTCGCTGCAGTAGGCCAGCGGGCGGATCACCACGTTACGGCCATCATCGGCACGCAACTTCGGCGGCATGGCCTTGAGGGTGCCGTTGAAGAACATGTTGAGGAAGAAGGTCTCGACGATGTCGTCGCGGTGATGCCCCAGGGCCATTTTGGTTGCGCCGATCTCGTCGGCGAAGGTGTACAGGGTGCCGCGACGCAGGCGCGAGCACAGCGAGCAGGTGGTCTTGCCTTCCGGGACCAGCTCCTTGACCACCGAGTAGGTGTCTTTCTCGACGATGTGGTACTCGACGCCCAGGCTCTTGAGGTAGGCCGGCAGTACGTGCTCGGGGAAGCCCGGTTGCTTCTGGTCCATGTTCACCGCGACGATCTCGAACTTGATCGGCGCCACTTTCTGCAGGTACAGCAGAACATCGAGCATGGTGTAGCTGTCTTTGCCGCCGGACAGGCAGACCATGACCTTGTCACCGTCTTCGATCATGTTGAAGTCGGTGATGGCTTCGCCGGCGAGACGACGCAGGCGTTTTTGCAGTTTGTTCTGGTTGACCGAAAGGGTGCCCATAGCGCTTGGAATCCGCGAGGTGTGACAAAAGCGGCATATTTTACGCACAAACCGCCGCCAGGCGTAGGCCAATCCGATAAAGACTGCAAGGTGATTAGCCGGCGCGTTGACAGCGCGATTTGCTCTAAAAAGCCGGCTTTAAGCGGCTGACTCCTTCCTATACTGCGACATAAGGCCACAGCAACCGTGACCTCGATCCTCTGGCCCCTATCACTTGGGGTCGCAAGCGCTCCTCTGGGGGGCGATGGCAACAACGGAAGGAGTGACTGGCATGATCCATCACGTTCTGGGGCTGTTTACCCATCCTGACCAAGAATGGAAAGAGATCCGTGGCGAGGAAGAAAGCATCAGCCACATGTACCTGACCCACACCCTGATACTGGCGGCGATCCCTGCCGTCTCAGCGTTTATCGGCACTACCCAGGTCGGCTGGGTCATCGGCGATCGCGCCCCGGTCATGCTGACCCATGAAAGCGCGTTGTGGATGACCATCATGTCGTACCTGGCCATGCTCGCCGGGGTCGCAGTAATGGGCGCGTTCATTCACTGGATGGCGCGCACCTACGACGCCAACCCGAGCATGGCCCGCTGCATCGCATTTGCCACCTACACCGCAACGCCGCTGTTCGTTGGCGGCTTGGCGGCGCTCTACCCCCACCTGTGGCTGGGGATGATCGTCGGCACGGCAGCCGTGTGCTACACGGTCTATCTGCTCTATGTCGGCCTGCCGACCTTCATGAACATACCTTCCGATGAAGGCTTCCTGTTCTCGAGTTCGGTACTGGCGGTCGGCCTGGTGGTGCTGGTCGCCATCATGGCCTTCACCGTGATCGTTTGGGGACTAGGCGTGGGGCCTGTCTATACCAACTAGAATCATCAATTAGAAAAGCAGCAACATAGGCGCAGTAACCTTCAGGCCGCCGCAAGGCGGCCTGATGCTGTGCGCTGACAGGTGGCTCGGCAGTGCGGCGGTGGTTACGGCATAATTGTCGGCCAGGAGTGTTCCCCGATATGCCCGAACTGCTCAAATCCCGCGTCGAAACCTGTTATCAGCAAGCCGAAACCTTTTTCAAGCGCCCCTTCCCCCGCCCTGAGGTCAGCTTCAAGCTGCGCGGGCAAAAGGCCGGTGTCGCCCATCTGCATGAAAACCTGCTGCGCTTCAACCTGCAGCTGTATCGCGAAAACAGCGAAGACTTCCTGCGACAGACCGTAGCCCACGAAGTTGCCCACCTGGTAGCCCACCAATTGTTTGGCGACCGTATCCAGCCGCATGGCGAGGAGTGGCAACTGATCATGCGCGGGGTTTATGAACTGCCGCCTAACCGTTGCCATAACTATGAAGTCAAACGGCGTACGGTGACGCGGTACATCTATCGTTGCCCTTGTGCCGGCAGCGACTTCCCGTTCTCGGCCCAGCGCCACAGCCTGGTGCGCCAGGGGCGGCGCTACCTGTGTCGGCGCTGCCGAAGCACCCTGGTGTATAGCGGGGAAACGCGGGTGGAGTGACAAACGCATCGCGGGGCAAGCCCGCTCCCACAGTGATGGTGAACACCCTGTGGGAGCGGGCTTGCCCCGCGAAATGCACAAAAAAAAGCCCATCCGAAGATGGGCTTTTTCATTAACGGGCAGGACCTTCAGCCACACCCAGGTCATCCATCGGGCGAGTATCAACCAGCGGCGAACCACCGGAGGCCAGCTCGGACTGCAGCTTGTCTTCGTCCAGCTCGTTGACCCACTTGGCAACCACCACGGTGGCCACGGCATTACCGATCAGGTTGGTCAGGGCACGGGCTTCGGACATGAAGCGGTCGATACCGAGGATCAGCGCCAGGCCGGCAACCGGCAGGTGACCCACAGCGGACAGGGTGGCGGCGAGGACGATGAAGCCCGAACCGGTAACGCCCGCAGCACCTTTGGAAGCCACCAGCAGCACCAGCAGCAGGGTGATCTGATGGGTGATGTCCATGGTGGTGTCGGTAGCCTGGGCGATGAACACCGCGGCCATGGTCAGGTAGATCGAGGTACCGTCAAGGTTGAACGAGTAGCCGGTAGGAATCACCAGGCCAACCACGGATTTTTTCGCACCCAGGCGCTCCATCTTGGCCAGCATGCGTGGCAGGGCCGACTCCGAAGACGAAGTACCCAGCACGATCATCAGCTCTTCACGGATGTAGCGGATCAGCTTGATGACGCTGAAACCGTGGGCGCGGGCGATACCACCCAGCACCACGAGGACGAACAGCACGCAGGTGATATAGAAGCAGGCCATCAGGTAGCCCAGTTGCACCAGCGAACCCACGCCGTACTGGCCGATGGTGAAGGCCATGGCACCGAAGGCACCGACCGGCGCCAGCTTCATGATCATGTTGATGATGTTGAACATGACATGGGCGAAACGGTCGATCAGGTCCAGCAGCGGCTTGCCGTAGGCACCCAGGCGATGCAGGGCGAAGCCGAAGATCACCGAGAACATCAGCACTTGCAGGATGTCGCCGTTGGCGAACGCGCCGACCACGGTGTTAGGGATGATGTTGAGCAGGAAACCAACGGTGGTCTGCTGCGCGCCGGCGGCGGCATAAGCGGCCACGCTGCTGGCGTTCAGGGTGCTGACGTCGATATGCATGCCGGCGCCAGGCTTGACCACGTTGACCACGACCAGGCCGATGATCAGGGCAATGGTCGAGACGATTTCGAAATAGAGCAGCGCGTAGCCACCGGTCTTGCCCACCGACTTCATGCTTTGCATGCCAGCGATGCCGCTGACCACGGTGCAGAAGATGATCGGGGCAATGACCATCTTGATCAGTTTGACGAAGCCGTCACCCAAAGGCTTCAGGGCAACGCCGGTCTCAGGGTAGAAGTGGCCCAGCAGGATACCGATGGTGATCGCTACTAACACCTGGATATACAGCGATTTGTACAGTGGCTGACGCGTCGTCATGGCTAATTCCTCAAGGGTATCGAGCTCATCCTTCCCAGGATGCGAGCGGTACCTAAAGCGCGAACCCTCCTGCACTGGAGGGATTTGTTGTGTCGAGCTGCCTGGCAGAACTCTGTCAGGTCAATAGCAAGCCCGATGCCAAAATGCGCTTTATCGGTGCAGGCCCCGTGTTTACTGGGGTTTGCTGCACAGCGAGGCAGCAAAAGTGCCGAGCGGATTGGCGGATTTCCGCCCGACACCTTTTGCAAAAGGATAACGATGGCGGTAATCCGCCCGAAGGGATAGGAACTCAGTCCAGGCTGAAGCGGATACGAAATGCCGCGCCACCCAGCGGTGAATCGTCCAGGGTCAGGCTGGCGTCGTAGCTTTCGATGATGTCCTTGACCACCGCCAGGCCGATGCCCTGCCCCGGGTTCTGCCGGTCCAGACGTTCGCCGCGCTGGAGGATGCGCTCGCGTTGATCCGGGGGTACGCCAGGACCGTCGTCCTCGACACACAGCTCGACCGCTGATGGCCCGCTGCGCAGGCTGATATGCACCTGGCTCAGGCACAGGCGGTAGGCGTTCTCCAGGAGGTTGCCGAGCAGTTCGAGCAAGGCGCCCTGCTCCATGGGCACTACCGCGTGTTCAGGGATGTCCAGGCTGATCTTCACCTTCTTGTCACGGTAGACCTTGGCCAGGGTGCTGCACAGGCTTTCAAGCAACGGCTGCAAAGCCACCTGGTGACGCACCAGACCGCTCTTGCGCAGGCTGGCGCGTTGCAGCTGATAGTCGATCTGCTGGCTCATGCGTTCGATCTGGCTTTGTAATATCCGCGCCTGCTCACGATCCTCACGACGCTGGCCCATGCTTTCACTGACCCCTTGCAGCACCGCCAACGGGGTTTTCAGGCTATGGGCCAGGTCGCCCAGTGAGTCGCGGTAGCGCTGACGTTGCTCGCGCTCGCTGCGCAGCAGGCGGTTCAGCGAACCGGTCAGGCGCAGCAGTTCACGGGGATGTTCGCCGCTGAGCCCGTCACGCGCGCCGGACTCGACATCATCCAGTTCGTGGCTCAACTGACGCAGCGAGCGCAGCCCCCAGGTCAGGCCGGCCCAGAGCAGCACCAGCAAGGCCAGCAACGCCGCGCCAAAGCCCAGGTACAGGCGTTCGCGCAGGCCGTCGAGGGTGTGCTGGTATTCGCGTACCGGCTGCAGGGCAACAATACTGAAGGCCGCCGTCTTGCCGCCGAGCAGCTTGACCTCAACGTCATAGACGAAGAATTCCTCGCCATCGGCCTGGCGAATCCGCGCGAACTCGTTGCCACGCCCGTCATAGCGCGGGGTGTAGTTGATGTTTTCATCGGCCGTCGCCCGCGACCGCCAGACCAGATTGCCCTGGCGATCGTAGATATAGCCGAGCAGACGGCTGTCGGGCAGGTTGTATTTTTCATCAGGCAGCAGCGCCGGCATCTGCAACTGGTTGTGCTCGATGCGCGCGGCAGAAATCAGCGTGGTGACGTCCGAGGCCAGGCGCTTTTCGATCGACTCCTGCAAGGCCAGACTGAAGGCCTTCTGCAAGGCCGGCAGCAGGCCGAGCATGAACAACAGGGCCAGCAACGCCGCTGCCAGCATCAAGCGCACGCGGAGCGAACGGATCATCGGCAGCGCTCGGTGAACAGATAGCCCAGGCCACGCACGGTATCGATCGGTTTGAAGCCGTTGTTGCCTTCCAGCTTGCGCCGCAGACGACCGACCAGCACCTCGATCACGTTCGGATCACGCTCGTCGTCATCGGGGTAGAGCTGCTCCATCAGACGGTCCTTGGCCACCACTTGCTGGTGATGGCGCATCAGGTACTCGAGGATGCGGTATTCATAGGCGGTCAGCGCCAGCGGCTGATCATCGAGGGTTGCCTGCTTGCGGTTGAGGTCCAGCAGCAACGGGCCTGCCGCGATGGTCGACTGGACGAAGCCACTGGAACGACGCAACAGGGCATTGAGGCGGGCCTCCAGCTCTTCGAACTGGAACGGTTTGACCACGTAGTCGTCAGCCCCGGCGGCCAGGCCTTCGACCTTGTCCTGCCAGTTGCCGCGCGCGGTGAGGATCAGGATCGGAAAGCTCTTGCCCTGGGAGCGCAATTGCCGGATCAGGTCCAGGCCGCTCATGCCGGGCAGGCCCAGGTCGATCACCGCCAGGTCATGGTTGAACTGCTCGGCCTGGTACAAGGCCTCCTCGGCGTTGGGCACCGCTTCAACCACATGCCCGCTCTCGGTCAGGCGACTGTGCAAGTGATGACGCAACAGGGCTTCATCCTCAACCACCAGCAGTTTCATAGGTTCCTCCCTACCCGTGCCGAAGCACGTGGCTCCGGCGAAATACTCAGCCCATGCAGAATAACAGCGAACCGGCCATGCACCTGCAGGCCGGTCCGAACATCTTCATCGCAGGGTCAGAAAGCGTAGTTGGCCGACAGGTAGGTTTGCGCGCTGCTGTCCAGGCGCAGGGTGCCGACTTTCGGACCGCCATGTTCGGCAAGCTCGGTGCTGGCATTGCTGCGCAGGTAACGGTAGCCCAGTTCGACCGAGGTGTTGTCGGTGACCTGTTGCAGCAGGCCGGCCTGCAGGCCGATGGCATAACCGGTGTCGGTGTCGCGGCTGTAACCGGACGACTCCTGGCTGAGCTTGGTCAGGCCGGCGCTGGCACCGCCGAACAGCTTGGTGCTGTTGCCCAGCGGGTAGAACAGGTCGTAACTGCCCAGCAGGTTTTCCTGACGCACTTTCAGACCGCTGTGGTCGTTGGAGACGTTGTCATAGGTGAGGTAGTAGCGGCCCTGATCGTTCATCTGGCCGACGCGCACGCCCCAGGTTCCGTCCTTGCTGATGATGCCGTCGGTGTTCAGGTGATCGGTGTTGCTGCTCAGCAAGCCGGACTTTTTGATCTTGTCACTGGTCTGGCCATAGGTGACACCGGCGAAGGTTGTGTCGGCGGCCTGGACGGCAGCACTGGCGCCGAAAAAGGCGACGGCGAGGAACAGGGTGTTGAGCGCTTTCATAAGGTTTACTCCTGGCTGATATGCCGTTCTGGTGTTGGAGCCAGAGTAAGCAAACCCTCCTGAACGACCGCTGAACCCTGCCTGAACCTCGGCTGAACAGCTGTGCTGACCTGACCTGGTGCTTTGACGGTGGGAGCGGGCTTGCCCCGCGATACGATGTGACTGACAGGATGCAATCGCGGGGCAAGCCCGCTCCCACCGAGACCTGCCACTGATGCCTGTTGCATCACTGGAAAGCCCCCCACAGCCACGGCACAATAGCGGCCATGAACCGACTCCCCTCCTGCTGCGCCCCGTTGCTGCACCATTGGCCCCTGCCCCGCCCGGTCGCCGGTGCGGTACTGGTCAGTTGCCCCTTCGACCCGGCACTGCTGGCCAGCGACGACTTCGCCCGCGCCGGCATCGAGCAGACGCCGAGCCTGCAACGCTCGGTGGCCAAGCGCCAGGCCGAGTACCTGGCTGGCCGGGTGTGCGCGCGAGCGGCCTTGCAGCGCCTGGAGGGTTGCGACTACGTGCCAGGTACCCACGAGGACCGCTCGCCGATCTGGCCGGCCGGTATCAGTGGCTCGATCACCCACGGCAAAGGTTGGGCTGCCGCAGTGGTGGCGCGCAGCAGCGATTGCCAGGGGCTGGGGCTGGACCAGGAAAGCCTGCTCAGTGACGAGCGCGCCGAACGCCTGGCCCGGGAGATCCTCACGGCAGACGAACTGCAGCGGATGGACGCCAGTCAGACGGGCCTGACCGTCACCCTGACCTTTTCTCTCAAGGAGAGCCTGTTCAAGGCGCTCTACCCGATCGTCCAGCAGCGTTTCTACTTTGAGCACGCCGAAGTGCTGGCATGGTCGGCCGATGGCCATGCACGCCTGCGCCTGCTGACTGATCTGTCGGCGCAGTGGCACAAAGGAAAGGAAATCGAGGGACAGTTCAGCCTGCAGAATGACCAGTTGCTGAGCCTGGTCAGCGTCTGAAGCGCTTCAAGCCAGCAACGGACAATGCTCGCAGTGCCCGACCCAGTCGACCTTGTAACTCAGGCAGCAGGTGCGGCGACGGCGTCTGCCCGCAGCATCCACACTGACAGCGGCAAACAGCGGGCTGTCAGCCGAGGTGAGCAAACAGCCTAAACCGTGGCCATCACCCTCGCTGCGCTGCAGTGCCTGATCCAGGCAGTCCCCAGCATTGCCCCAGAGCACCGCGGGCGCTACTGCGCCCAACGCCGCCAGACGCCACACCACGGGTTGCAGGTGATGCTCCAGCGCTGCTTCAAGCCCTTCACAACACGCCCCCTGTGCACTCAGGGCGAGCGGCAGGCCACGGCTGTCCAGGCTCACCTCAGTGGCGTCGAAAACTGGCAGCACGCTACCGCCAAGTAGCGACTGCCAGAGCACCGCGAAGTAGTACTTGGACCACTGCGACACTAGCACCGGACGCTGCGCCGGCATTAGCTCGGGGCCATACAGGTCTAGCAGCAAGGACTCGAAGCGAGCCGGTTGCAGCAGCTGTTCCAGAGGCAACCAGGCACTCATGCCGCGTCCTGCTGACGCGGCCAGCTCAGGCTGAAGCGCGCACCGCCCAGGCGCTCGCTGTGCCCGACCGACGCCCGGCCTTTGTGCCAATAGATGATCCGACGCACAATCGACAAGCCCAGGCCATGCCCGCCGGAAGCACGGGTACGGCTGTCATCAAGGCGGGTGAAGGGGGTGAAAATCCGGTCCCAGACACTTTCCGGCACACCCGGGCCGTCGTCTTCGACATCGATCCGGCAACGCTGCGACCCAAGCTGGTAACTGAGGCTGACCTGCGACTCGGCATGACGCATGGCATTGCTCACCAGGTTCTGTAACGCCCGGTGCAGGTAACGCGGCTCGGCTTCCACCCAGGCCCCCTGCTCTTCTGCTTCCTCTGGGCCCTGGCACGGTCCGCGCACGACCCTGACGTCACTGCGCAGTGGCGCCAGCTCGGCGATTACCTGATCCAGCAGGGCATCCAGGTCGACGCGCTGAAAATGCAAGGCCGGAGCGCCCTGCTCAAGGCGGGCGTAAGTGAGCATCTCGTCAACCAGCTTGTCCAGCTCCTGGATATCGCCGTCCATGCCACTCAAATACTTGTCCCGGGCCTGGTCGTCGCGCGCACTGGCGATCATTTCCAGACCGAAACGCAGACGCGCCACCGGTGTACGCAATTCGTGAGAAACCGCGCGCACCAGTTCACGCTGGATGGTCAGCGAGCGCTGCAGGTGTTCAGCCATACCGTTGAAAGCTGCGGCCAGACGTCCGACCGAGTCGGCATCGTCGGCAGCCACGCGGGTTTCCAGGCTGCCCTGGGCAATGCGCGTAGCGGCGGTTTCGAGATCGGACAGACGCCGCTCCAGCTGACGCACCAATAAATAGACGATCAGGCCAATCAGGCACAATCCGAGCACGGCAATCAGTGCCAGCAGCTGTGGCGGGTAGGGATTCATCTGGTACAGCGGACCGATCTCCAGCGCCCAGGGGGTGCCGACCATCCCGGCGACGACGCGGATCGAGTCACCATCCTTGCCCAGGGTCATCACCGTGTCGCCTTCATCGACACGGCGGCGCTGGTCCACGTCCATGTCGGTCTGTTCCAGACGCCGCAGGCTCAGGTCGAAACCAAATCCCTTGCTTTGCTTGATCTCGGCCAGACGCCGCGGCTGCTCGCCAATCGGGTAGCGCACCAGCTCATCGGCCAGCAGGTAAATAGTTGCCCGCGCCAGTTGCTCGCTGATCTGCTCGACCTCGCCGGTCAGCAGCAGATTCTCGGTACCGACCTGGCGCATGACCTTGGCCGCATGCGGCCCGGTCTTCTCCACCAGCACCTGGCCACGCTGCAACTGACTGCGCTGACCACCGTCGATGCCGGCCTGCGTCAAGGTTTGCAATTTGAGCGGTATGCCCAGCAAGCGCTCCCAGATCAGCAGGGTGCGCTTGCGTTCGACCTCACCCAGCGGCACCAGGTTGTCGGCCATCAGGGTGAACGTGCCGTGGGCCAGGCGCTCGCGGTACTGGCCGGCACGCACCTCGTTGAGCAGGTGCACACTGAGCACCCCGAGCACAGCCACCAGCACCAGCGCGGCGAGCATGCCGCCATAGATCCGCAGGAAAATCGAGTTCATCGCACCTGGCCCATGGCCTCGGCCGCCTCGCGCACGAACAGGTAGCCTTTGCTGCGGATGGTCTTGATCATCCGCGGGTGCTCGGGGTCGTCGCCGATTCGCGGGCGAATCCTGGAAATACGCACATCAATGGAGCGGTCCTGGCCGTCATAGCCCACGCCACGCAACGAGGTGAAGATTTCCTCACGGGACAGGATGCGTCCGGCGTTACTGACCAACAGCCAGAGCAAGTCGAACTCAGCGCTGGTCAGCTCGATACCTTCATCGCGCAGCCAGGCTTCACGCAGGCTGTTGTCCACCCGTAGTGGGCCGAACTGCAGGCATTGCGCAGGCTCACTTTCAGCCACCGGCTCACTGCGCCGCAGCAAGGCATTGATACGCGCCAGCAACAGGCGTGGGCGCACCGGTTTGCACACATAGTCATCCGCGCCCATGTCCAGGCCCTGCACCTGGTCCAGGTCATCGCTGCGGGCGGTGAGCATGAGGATTGGGCCGGTAAATTGCTGGCGAACCTTGCGGCAGATACTAAAGCCGTCTTCGCCGGGCAACATCAAATCGAGAACCACCAGGTCCGGTTGCTCGGCAATGATCCGCGCCGCCGCCTTGGCCCCGTCACCTTCGACCTCGACGTCAAAACCGTTGGCCTGCAGGTACTCTCGGGTCAGATCGGCCAAACGCTGGTCATCCTCGACGATCAACACCTGACTGCGCTGCTGCTCCACGGCTCACCTCGACGGCTTGTTGTTATTAAAGAGTGCCCTGGCAACGGCTTCACCAAAAGGCAACATCGGCCCCGGATACTACGTCGGGCACCGACGCCTGCCAACCGTCACCACGAGCGGCAAAAAACCACGGGGCGGATTGCTCGGAAGGCTATCGGATTTGTGGTAGGGTGCGCGCCCGAAAATATCCGCCTGGATAACCGCAGTCAGTGAAAAAAAGGGTGACGGACGGTCATCTGGCGCTAAGACACGGCCTACAAGGCGTTAGCCAAAATCACTCACAAACTACTCACAAGTTATCCACAGACCACCACCTTGCAATACCCCCAAGACCGCATTATCTTGTATCCCTATCGAAACAAAACACTACATCTTGGGTTTTGAACAGATTCCCAAGCACAAGTCGAGCAAGAAACTCAAGCCCTGATTCAGTGCTTTTTTGCTTGAACTTTAGAAACATTCAGCAGCCAAACCGCTCCTGCGGAGGCGTCCGTTGCAAACCCTCGGAGGGTGTTGTTTCGGGTACGGGTGTTGCAAGCCATAGGCACACCGTACAGCAACAGTTTTGAGTCGTGGATTCAGAACCTTTGACTTCGGCCAGGGAGCGGCAAGAAATTGCCCCTTATTTTCCTGATCTGTCCCGAAGTGAGTATGCCCGACCTGTTCGGCATGCCGGAGCGTCGCGTTCCCGCGTGTCATCAGCGTCGGTTGTTGGGCTTTCGGACGGAACGGCGGGTGCCCACAAGGCGCCTAAACAAACATAGAGAACGTGGAGACACCCATGCAAACCGACACAACTCGCGAGAACCCGCAGGCCAAGGCGCCGCAGGCCGCTGATTCGAACCAGGATCTGGCTGCTACCGCCCCAGGCCAACTGCGTGTGATCAAGCGCAATGGCACTGTCGTCGCCTACACCGACGACAAGATCACCGTGGCCATCACCAAGGCGTTCCTCGCAGTTGAAGGCGGCACCGCCGCTGCCTCGTCGCGTATCCATGACACCGTTGCCCGTCTGACCGAACAGGTTACCGCGACCTTCAAGCGTCGCATGCCATCGGGCGGCACCATCCACATCGAAGAAATCCAGGACCAGGTCGAACTGGCCCTGATGCGTGCCGGCGAGCAGAAAGTTGCCCGCGACTACGTGATCTACCGTGACCAGCGCGCCAAAGAGCGTGCTACCCGCGTTCACGCCGAAGACGCCAACGTACAGCCGCACCCGAGCATCCGCATCACCCTGGCCGACGGCAGCCTCGCGCCACTGGACATGAACCGCCTTAACACCATCATCACCGAGGCCTGCGAAGGCCTGGCCGAAGTCGATGGCGACCTGATCCAGCGCGAAACCCTGAAGAACCTCTATGACGGCGTCGCCATCAAAGACGTCAACACCGCTCTGGTAATGACCGCCCGTACCCTGGTCGAGCGCGAGCCGAACTACTCGTTCGTCACCGCCCGCCTGCTGATGGACACCCTGCGTGCCGAAGGCCTGGGCTTCCTTGGCGTGGCCGAAAGCGCCACCCACCACGAGATGGCCGAGCTGTACGCCAAGGCCCTGCCGGCCTACGTTGCCAAAGGCGTCGAGTTCGAACTGCTGAACCCTGCCCTGGCCGACTTCGACCTGGAAAAACTGGGCAAGGCGATCAACCACGAGCGTGACCAGCAGTTCACCTACCTGGGCCTGCAGACCCTCTACGACCGTTACT
Source organism: Pseudomonas alkylphenolica (assembly GCF_000746525.1). Taxonomy (NCBI): domain Bacteria; kingdom Pseudomonadati; phylum Pseudomonadota; class Gammaproteobacteria; order Pseudomonadales; family Pseudomonadaceae; genus Pseudomonas; species Pseudomonas alkylphenolica. The sequence continues at coordinate 1,374,292 of NZ_CP009048.1, read as the reverse complement.
TCATCCACAAGGATGGCGTGCGCTTCGAGCTGCCTCAGGTGTTCTTCATGCGTGTGGCCATGGGCCTGGCGCTGGAAGAGAAAAACAAAGAAGCCCGTGCGATCGAGTTCTACAACCTGCTGTCGTCCTTCGACTACATGGCTTCGACCCCGACCCTGTTCAACGCCGGAACCCTGCGTCCACAGCTGTCGAGCTGCTACCTGACCACCGTGCCGGACGACCTGTCGGGCATCTACCACGCGATCCACGACAACGCCATGCTGTCGAAATTCGCCGGTGGCCTGGGCAACGACTGGACCCCTGTGCGTGCACTGGGCTCCTACATCAAGGGCACCAACGGTAAATCCCAGGGCGTCGTACCCTTCCTGAAAGTGGTCAACGACACTGCCGTAGCGGTCAACCAGGGCGGCAAGCGCAAAGGCGCTGTGTGTGCCTACCTGGAAACCTGGCACCTGGACATCGAAGAATTCATCGAACTGCGCAAGAACACCGGTGATGACCGTCGTCGTACCCACGACATGAACACCGCCAACTGGATCCCTGACCTGTTCATGAAGCGCGTCTTCGATGACGGCAAGTGGACCCTGTTCTCGCCGAACGAAGTACCTGATCTGCACGACCTGACCGGCAAGGCCTTCGAAGAGCGCTACGAGTACTACGAAGCCCTGACCGAGTACAACAAGATCAAGGTGTTCAAGACCATCCAGGCCAAAGACCTGTGGCGCAAAATGCTCTCGATGCTGTTCGAGACCGGCCACCCGTGGCTGACCTTCAAGGATCCGTGCAACCTGCGTTCGCCGCAGCAGCACGTTGGCGTGGTCCACAGCTCGAACCTGTGCACCGAGATCACCCTGAACACCAACAAGGACGAGATCGCGGTCTGCAACCTGGGCTCGATCAACCTGCCGAACCACATCGTCGACGGCAAGCTGGACACCGCCAAGCTGCAACGCACTGTGAACACCGCCGTGCGCATGCTCGACAACGTGATCGACATCAACTACTACTCCGTGCCGCAAGCGCGTAACTCGAACCTCAAGCACCGTCCAGTCGGCCTGGGCATCATGGGCTTCCAGGACGCGCTGTACCTGCAGCACATCCCTTACGGTTCCGACGCTGCCGTCGAGTTCGCCGACAAGTCGATGGAAGCGGTCAGCTACTTCGCCATCCAGGCCTCCTGTGACCTGGCTGACGAGCGCGGCGCCTACGAGACCTTCCAGGGTTCGCTGTGGTCCAAAGGCATCCTGCCGCTGGACTCGCAACAGATCCTGATCGAAGCCCGTGGCCAGAAGTACATCGACGTCGACCTGAACGAAACCCTGGACTGGGCACCGGTCCGTGCTCGCGTACAGAAAGGTATTCGTAACTCGAACATCATGGCCATCGCGCCGACCGCGACCATCGCCAACATCACCGGCGTATCGCAGTCGATCGAGCCGACCTACCAGAACCTCTACGTGAAATCGAACCTCTCGGGCGAATTCACCGTGATCAACCCGTACCTGGTTCGCGACCTCAAGGCCCGTGGCCTGTGGGACCCGGTCATGATCAACGACCTGAAGTACTACGACGGTTCGGTACAGCAGATCGAGCGCATCCCGCAGGAACTCAAAGACCTGTACGCCACCGCGTTCGAAGTGGAAACCAAGTGGATCGTCGACGCCGCCAGCCGCCGTCAGAAGTGGATCGACCAGGCCCAGTCGCTGAACCTGTACATTGCCGGCGCTTCGGGCAAGAAGCTCGACGTGACCTACCGCATGGCCTGGTACCGTGGTCTGAAAACCACCTACTACCTCCGTGCCCTGGCCGCGACCAGCACCGAGAAGTCGACCATCAACACCGGCAAACTCAACGCCGTCTCCAGCGGTGGCGACAGCGCGCCGATCCAGGCAGCGGGCCCAGCGCCAGTGCCGAAGGCTTGCGCTATCGACGAGCCGGATTGCGAAGCCTGCCAATAAGCCCTGAAGGGCACTGTGGGAGCGGGCTTGCCCCGCGATAAAGCCCCCTCCCGCAGCACAGAGAAAAGGTCAGGGCTACCCCTGACCTCCTCCGAGGAGCCCCGCTCCCGGAAGCATTCCAAGTTTTTGCGTGCACAGCAGTACCTAACCGCAAGCATCGCAACCAAGATCCACCGGCCATACTGAACATGGCCCTCAAGCAGGAGACCCACCATGCTGAGCTGGGACGAATTCGATAAAGACGAAGGCGAAGAAGCCACCAAAGGCGCAACCGCCACTCAAGCCGCTGCCGCAGGCATCGACAAGCTGGACAACGCCGGCGGTGTTGCCGCCCTCGAAGCTCGCGCCGTAACTGCCGATGACTCCGAAGCAGTCAAGCGTGCCAAGGCTGCCCTGGACCAACTCGACATCGCCGAAGGCCTGGCTGAGCTGGAAGGTTCCGCTGCCCGTGTCGCCGTTGACGAAAAGCGCATGATCAACTGCCGCGCCGACCTCAACCAGCTGGTGCCGTTCAAGTACGACTGGGCCTGGCAGAAGTACCTGGACGGTTGCGCCAACCACTGGATGCCGCAAGAGGTCAACATGACCGCGGACATCGCCCTGTGGAAAAACCCGGAAGGCCTGACCGACGACGAGCGTCGCATCGTCATGCGCAACCTGGGCTTCTTCTCCACCGCCGACTCCCTGGTTGCCAACAACCTGGCCCTGGCCGTGTACCGCCTGATCACCAACCCGGAATGCCGCCAGTACATCCTGCGCCAGGCGTTCGAAGAGGCGATCCACACCCACGCCTACCAGTACTGCATCGAATCGCTGGGCATGGATGAAGGCGAGATCTTCAACATGTACCACGAGATCCCGTCGGTTGCGAAAAAAGCCGCCTGGGGCCTGAGCTACACCCGCGCGATCTCCGACCCTGAGTTCAACACCGGCACCGTCGAGACCGACAAAGAACTGCTGCGCAACCTGATCGCCTACTACTGCGTTCTGGAAGGCATCTTCTTCTACTGCGGCTTCACCCAGATCCTGTCGATGGGTCGCCGCAACAAGATGACCGGCGTTGCCGAGCAGTTCCAGTACATCCTGCGTGACGAGTCCATGCACCTGAACTTCGGTATCGACGTGATCAACCAGATCAAGATCGAAAACCCGCACCTGTGGGATGCCGAAATGAAGGAAGAAGCCTCGCAGATGATCCTGCAGGGCACCCAGCTGGAAATCGAATACGCACGCGACACCATGCCGCGCGGCGTACTGGGCATGAACGCCGCGATGATGGAGGACTACCTCAAGTTCATCGCCAACCGTCGCCTGTCGCAGATCGGTTTGAAGGAAGAGTACCCAGGGACCACCAACCCGTTCCCATGGATGAGCGAGATCATGGACTTGAAGAAGGAGAAGAACTTCTTTGAGACGCGAGTGATTGAGTATCAGACTGGTGGGGCGTTGAGCTGGGATTGATTTCTTCATAAAAATAAAGGCTGCCAGTTGGCAGCCTTTTTATTTCTACTATTAAAACTCTACGCATTGAGCTGGGATTGAATTTAAAATCCAACATTCTTGATGGGTATAGCGCACGCCTAACTCGGAAACGTATTGTTCCTCAAGAGCCTGCAGGGCAAGCTTTTTCGCAGGACTGGGGTTAGTGCTGTGGTCGCTCTGGGCGTCCTTCCACCGCTGATGGAGGTCAATCGACCTAACAAATGATCCGATTTTTATATTTTTGTTTACCGAGTTAGAGGTTACTCCAGCATATTTATAGGAATCTATGACTGTGAGCTTACCATCCCCATCAACATCAACCCCAGCGGTTAACCATTTGAAAACACTGAGCAAGAATAGATTTGCAACCCAAGTAATTTGTTGTCCGAGAAAATCTTCTGTCGTCGACGAACTCAGGCTTTCGTGAAGATTTGTAGCCCCAATCAAAATCACGTCCGGATCGGATGGGTTTCGGCCACTTCGCCCAGCACCTATATAATTAAATATTCCGGCATGACATTGCCCTAAATACGCAATAGCACTTTTTAATTCCGGTGACGACTTAATCGCCTTCAGCAATGCATAAGGCGTTATTGGAACAGCGGCATCTATCCCTTCAATGCTTCCATGACCAGTCACAAACAAAACTAAATTTTCGTAACCATTCCCACTAATATCCGCAAAAAAATCGGAAGAGCTACCAATCTTATAACTATTAGCAGTACCCAACGCTAATAATTGACTTACTAATACGCGATCTTTGCCATCAACGTATATAAAAATATCTTTTGGGTCGACCCCGGCCTGCTCAATACACATCAAGCCGAATGCCAAGTCCATTACATGCCTATACTCGGGTTCATTTGAACTCGAAAGAAACAAAACCCACCTAGTACTTCCTTTTACAAGCCCCATTATTCAACTCACAAGTCAGAAAACCTTGGAAGATATTGCATTACTTATGGACCGCGGCTTCGGCAAATCTGAAAAATAATAAAGCTCATCAATCCTAAAATTATCATTAGGACGGTCAAGCTCACCGACAATATGCCCTTCTCCATCTAGTGCGTAAACACTCTGCCCTACTTTCAAGTAGAAATCAGCAGGAACTTCAGAACGACTTATAGAGTCGGACTTAAATAGCAACCATTGCCCGCCGTTAACACACTCCTTGATAGTTTCGTCTATTTCTGGCAAATCAGCTGATAAAATATTGTTAAACCTCATAACAAACCTCCTCCTAATAGCGTCATGCACACCTCTAAACATCCCTGGTAGCTACTAGACCATAGACCAAAAGCGTCGGCGCATGGTGACAGATGCTAAGAGCTAGGCCAACAGCTTCTATGAGTAAAGGCGATAGCCGGACGTTATCCGAAAATTCAGAAAAATCCGACAAGAAACCCGTTGCCCCTCACTACCAAAAGCCTTTAGCGTTCATGAGCGCCTAAGAAACGCTCCACACAGCGGTCCACCCGCTCCCGACAGATGCGGCATTTTTATGCCTGTGGTTTACTACTGCGCGCATGAAACACTCTGTAATGTCGGGAGTGGGCTAATACAAGACCCGTAAGGGGAATACGTCCGGCCTGCTGTGTGAGGTTTCTTAGCTCCCGACACCCAGCCCTAAGAAAGCTGACCACAAACAGAGGTAATGGAAATGCCTATCGAAACTAGCGTTCGCAGGCCTTTCGCACATGCGTCCCGCCTGTTCCAATCTCCCAGTTCCCGAGAGGTAAGCCATGACTGACCTCTATGAACCCATCCGTTTCACCCGCCACAACCGCCCGCTCCACACCCTCTGGCTCGAATCCCAAGCCTGGTTCTGCGCCCGCGAACTGGGACGCCTGATTGGCCGCTATCTCGACGAACATATCGTGCGCAAGCTCGATGCAGACCAGCGACGGACCTTGTCATTGCTGCGCTACGGCGAGTATCGCGACACGGTGATGATCAGTGAGTCCGGCGCTTATACCCTGCTGGCTCATCATTACATTCCCGAAAATCGCAGCCTGCGACGATGGCTTACCTACGAGGTGATTGCGGTGCTGCGGGACAGGCAGGATCTGGTAGAGCGGGATATACCGCGGATTGGTCAGATGGATTTGGGTGGGCATTCGTTGACGCTACTGCAGTGGCAGCAGGAGCCGTGGATTCGGTTGAGGGATGTGCCGCAGGTGGTGTTTGAGCCTGAATTGTCAGTGGGCAGGCGCGTTTCGAAAGCCCATTCTTCCTGGAAAAAAACGACTGCACGCTGGCTCAGGCTTTGACGCTGGGCGGTAGGAGCGGGCTTGCCCCGCGATTGCGGTGTGCCAGTTACATCGCATCGCGGGGCAAGCCCGCTCCCACCGGCTGGATCAACCTGTGGGAGCCAGCCTTGCTGGCGATGCCCGGCGCAGCCGGGCCAGGGCCGCTACGCGCCCCATCGCCGGCAAGGCCGGCTCCCACAAATAAGCAGTTTGACAGTTGCTCCCATCGGCAATCGCCCCATCAGCATGGCAGGGTAGCCACAGAACGACGCAAATCTTTTCTCACGCCTCTGCCAATTGGCAGTACACTAAATGCCATCTGTCCAGAGTGGAGCGCCGATCATGTCTGCTACCGCGGAAAACACAGACGCCAGGAAATCAGCGAAAAAGCCTGGCAAAGCGAAAGCTGCCGATGCCGGATCAGTGATCACAACGAACACTGAAGCGGCAGCCCATCGGCTGAACGAAACACCCGCGCAAAAAGCCTACGGTACTGCCCGTGTGTCAGCAGCGAGCGCTACCGGCATGCCGATTGTCGATCTGCTGCTGCCCGACACCGACACCGACGACCGCATGGAGGTGTTCAAGGCCACCCAGAGCGGTTTTCCGCTCAGCTCTGTCATTCAGTTGGTCGAGTCGGTCGAAACCTTCAAGCGGCACAACGTCCTGGCGAAGATCGTCGGCCTGTCGGAGCGTACCCTCGCCCGCCGGATGAAGAACAAGGATGAAGCCCTGAGCCCTGAACAAAGTGCCAGGGCGCTGTACTACGCAGAGGTGCTGGAGAAAGCGCAGGAGGTGTTTGGCACCCGCGCGCTTGCCGAAGAATGGATGACCCGGCCGGCGCTCGGGCTGGACGGCGAGTCGCCCATCGACCTACTGTCCAATCCGGTCGGCTATGAGCTGGTCACCGACTTCCTGAATCGGCTGGATTACGGGGTCTACTGATGGTGACGGACCCTCTGGCCCATGACCTGCATTTCTGGCGTCTCGACCATGCCAGGCATGCGCCTACGTGGAACAGCGGCATTGGCGCAGAGGCCTGTGGCGGGCGCTGGAATCCCAAAGGATTTCAAGTGGTCTATGCCAGCCTTGATGCTGCTACGGCGATTCTTGAAGTGGCGGTGCATAAAGGCTTCCAGACCCTCGACTGCGTTGCGCACACGCTGACGGCGGCACGGGTGATGGACCCGTCCAGAATCTACAAAGTCGAGCGCAAGGATGTGCCCAACCTGAACTGGCTGAGGCCGGGAACGCCCAGCCGCAGCCAGCAAGCCTTTGGTGCCAGGCTGCTGGAACAGCATCCCTTCGTGCTGATTCCTTCCTGTGTGTCGCCCTATAGCTGGAATCTGTTGATGAATCCGCAGCTGGCTGCAGGCCTTTACGAGGTTGTTCTGCAGGAGCCGTTCGCACTGGATGGACGGTTGAATCCCCCTCTACAGTAAGCGAGGCAGGTGATTCGGTTGCAGTTGATCTGCAGCAGCCAAGTTTTTCGGCGTAACCACGATAGTGAGCCATCCTTAAAAAGCTCCGGCCAAGGAGCCCTATCGACGCTATCGGAAAGCCCTGCATGAACGAAAGCCCAGCCACCCCGCCCACTACTCTTGCGCGCCCCACCACTACTCAAAGCAGTTGGCGACGCTGGTTGCCCGGGCTGCAGGTGCTGCGCTCGTACCAAATGGGCGATTTGCCGAAAGACCTGCTCGCAGGCCTGGTGCTGACCACCATGCTGGTACCGGTGGGTATCGCCTATGCCGAAGCCTCGGGCGTGCCGGGTATATACGGGTTGTACGCGAGCATCGTGCCGCTGCTGGTCTACGCCTTGTTCGGGCCCAGCCGTATTCTGGTACTCGGGCCCGACTCGGCGCTGGCGGCAATCATTCTTGCCGTGGTGCTGCCTTTGTCTGGCGGCGACCCCATGCGTGCCATTGCCCTGGCCAGCGCCATGGCCCTGGTGTGCGGGCTGGTGTGTATTGGTGCCGGCTTGCTGCGGCTGGGCTTTATCACCGAGCTTTTGTCCAAACCCATTCGCTACGGTTACATGAACGGTATCGCCTTCACGGTACTGATCAGCCAGACGCCGAAGCTGTTCGATATCTCGGTAGAGAGCAGCGGCCCCCTGCGTGAAGTGCTGAACGTCGGTCAGGCACTGCTGGCAGGGCAAGCCAATTGGACTGGATTCATCATCGGCGCCGGAACCCTGGCCCTGATCCTGGTACTCGAGCGCTTCAAGCGCGTGCCAGGCATCCTCATTGGTGTGGTCGCAGCGACCCTGGTGGTGGGCAGTCTTGGCCTCGACGTCAGTCATGGGGTCAAGGTACTGGGCCCTATGCCGCAAGGGCTTCCCGGCTTCGTGGTGCCCTGGCTGCGGGCCGAAGACCTGATCACGGTGCTGATTGGTGGCTTCGCTGCTGCGCTGGTGTCCTTCGCCGATACCAGCGTGCTGTCGCGCACCTATGCGGCCAAGACCCGTAGCCCTGTCGACCCGAACCAGGAAATGGTCGGTCTGGGAGTCGCCAATCTGGCGACGGGACTGTTCCAGGGTTTTCCCGTCAGTAGCAGCTCTTCTCGCACCCCCGTCGCCGAGGCGGCCGGGTCGCGCACGCAGCTCACCGGCGTGGTCGCTGCGTTAGGGGTAGCATCGTTGCTGCTGTTCGCGCCCAAGCTGCTACAGCACCTGCCCAACAGCGCGCTTGCCGCCGTGGTGATCGCGGCCGCCATTGGCCTGTTCGAGATCAAGGACCTGAAGCGGATCTACCGTATCCAGCGCTGGGAGTGCTGGCTGTCGATTACCTGCTTTGTCGGGGTGGTAGTGCTCGGTGCGGTCCCTGGTATCGGTCTGGCGGTTGTTATCGCCGTGATCGAGTTTCTCTGGGATGGCTGGCGTCCACATTACACGGTGCTCGGTCGCGTGGACGGGATACGCGGTTATCACGATATCTCCCGCTATCCCAGCGCTCGCCTGGTACCCGGCCTGGTGCTGTTCCGCTGGGATGCACCGCTGTTCTTCGCCAATGCCGAGCTTTTCCAGAAGTGTGTGCTGGAGGCCATCGCCAGATCTAAGACCGAGGTGCGCCGGGTTGTGGTAGCTGCCGAGCCGGTTACCAGTGTGGACGTGACCTCGGCGGACATGCTGGTGGAGCTGGAACAGACACTGCGTGCGGCAAACATCGAACTGCGCTTTGCCGAAATGAAAGACCCGGTGAAGGACAAGCTTAAGCGTCTGGAAGTGCTGGACCACATTGGCCGTGATATTTTCCAGCCAACGGTTGGCGCTGCCGTGGATGCCTATCTGGAGGAACACAGCGTCGACTGGACACCTTAGCGGCGACCGAGAATGCAGGTTAGCGCCGCATCCGGTGCCAACCTATGCGAAAATACCCGCGCTTTTGTTCATATGTGTGGAGATGTACAGTTTTGGTAATGCACTACTCAATCAGCAGCGACGCAGTCGCTTGCGGTCGCAATGGCAATAACCTCAGCAGCACTTCTGAAGCCGACAAGGTCGATTGCAAGTCGTGCCAGCGCTCGCTGGACAAGGCTGATGCCGTCCCGGTCAAGAAGGCCACTCCATCGTTGGCAGAACTGCGCAAGCAGCGCCAGGCCAGTCAGGTGAAGGCAGCACCGTTCTGCTTCAAGGCCAACTGGCGTGTACGCCTGGCCGCCCTGCCCGATCGCTGCCGTTTGCCTCGCGGTGTAGCGCCACAGGCTTTCGTGTAAACCTGCGCGGGAGCCTGGGCTAGGCTCCCGCGTGATTCATCCCGGTTACAGCTCGCGCTTTATCGCGCCGCCAGCCAACGACCCAGCTCGCCCTCCATGCCACAGCCGATCAACACCCATAACAGCACCCGGCATTTGCGTGGACAGAGAAACCCCGCCATCAACGCCCCTTTGCGTTGCAAGTCCATCTCGCCACCGATAAACCCATACGAGCGCAGCGCTGTAGCACCGGCGCCCGTACGAGAAGCCATGATGACCGGCATCCAGTGGCTGATTTGGCCTACGCAGCGCGCCCATTGCTGCGAGACGTGCCCGGCACCAAAGCCGGCGATGACCAGACCTTCATAGCCCAATCCTGCCACCTCTTCCAATAGCAAGGTATCCGCCGCAAGGCTGGCTTCGAGCAATGCTACGCGATGATCCAGACGCTCCGGCACAGGCAGTGAGCAACGCGGTTTCGGCGCTTTCAAATAGCGCACCCGCCCTTCTACCAGCAAACCTTCCGGCCCGAAATGCGTAGAACTGAAGGCTGCCATTGCCAGGCTATCGGTTTTACGTACATGTTCAGCAGCATGAATCTGGTCGTTGATCACCACTAACGCGCCCCGTCCCTGGCTCTCATCTGCCAACGCAACCTGAACCGCAGCCAGTAGGTTCGCCGGGCCGTCGGCGCCGGCCTGGTTGGGCGAACGCATGGCTCCGGTGAGAATCAACGGTGTCTGGTACGGCCAGAGCAGATCGAGAAAGTAGGCCACCTCTTCAAGCGTGTCGGTTCCCTGAGTCAGCACGATACCCTGCACACCTTGCTCCGCCTGGGCCTTGGCCCACTGCAGGACATCAATCAATTGAATGAAGGTTAACGACGCACTAGGTAAAAGATGCAAGGTTTGGGCTGTTATACGGGCAAGGTCTTCTAACTGCGGCAGGCTTGCCAGCAGGGCTTCGCTACTCAAACTCGGCGTAACCCCCTCGCCGGGTGCATTGACCTGCATGCTAACGGTTCCACCCAAGGCGCCAATCGCAATCAGCGGGAGCTGCAAGACTTCGCTCATGGTGTGACTCCAGTGACCAGGCGGACAAAGGGGATGATGACCAAGGTACAGATGGCCATGGACAGGACGTTGCCGATGTACCCATGCATATGGCTCGGCAGTCGCCGACTGATGGAATGGGCCAGCGGCGGCGCCATCAACGCGCCCAGGGTGGCGCTGAGGACAGTGACCTGCCAACTGCCGCCCAGCATGAGGACAGCGGCAGGCACCACAGAGACGATGGGAATGTAGGTGGGATACCAGCCCAGACGCCGCCACTGATTGCGCCAGAACAGTATGCCGATGAAGGACGCCAACGCTTGCCCTGCAAGTATCTCCAATAGCAGATGCGAACCATAGACCGGACCGCCCGGAGAAATCCAATAAGCTAACAACGCACCAAGAATCAGGCCCAGGCTGGCCAGTTCATTGCCAAAGAATGGCGCCTCACTGAAGTCTGCCAGCACCCGCCGTAACGTCCAGACCACCCCGTAATCAGTCTCGGCTTTCGCCGCCGGTACCCCTTGCGGTGCTCTGACGGCAGGTGAAGAACGGACCAACTGCGGAAAGTGTCGACACAGGATGAACGCCAGCACACTGGCGATTGCCATGCCGCCAACATTGCCGATCACCACCGGCAGTTCCAGCGGATAACAGAGGTAGTTGACCAGTAGCAGGCTGGCTGGGGTCACCAGCAGCGCCCCCAGCAGCGCGCCGTTGATAGCGACCTTCCAGCCTGCGCCAAACATCAGCACCATCGCCGCCGGTAACGAGACAAAGGCAACGAAGGTTGGCTGCCAGGTCCCGCTGCTCAGCGTCCAGCCCCACAGCGCATGGCTGAACAGCAAACCCAGCAACGAGCTGATCACCAGCCACGGCCACAACCTCGTGCCGTAGCAAATGGCAAAGCCCTGCCAACGCATACCATTGCGGTTGGCCCAATGGGCCAACGCCGCACCTGCCAATAACCCCAGCGCGGGTAACTCATGCTTGTAAAAAGCCACTTCACTGATATCACCGACAATCCAGCGCAGCCGCGCCAACGGCTCCTGTAGATTAGCGACCATGTGCGCATAATCCGGCCAGAGACCGAGCCAGGCCTCGGCGCGACCACTGAGCAATTCGATGACCACACTGGTAGTCACTGAAATCGCCAAGCACATCAGCAACAAGGGAATGAAACTGTTACGAGGGTGTTCGAGTGAGTTGTCCATGCGTGCCTCCTTCAGCGCGGTAACGCTGGATGCAGGTCATAGCCAAGCATCGAGCCGTAAAGGTCCGTGCGTCGGTCACGCGGCAAATCATTGAGGTTGTTCCAGATCGGTGCGCTGCGCGCGCTGGTGAGGTCAAGATCGGCGTAGAGAATGCACTCGTTCTCGGCGCCTGCCACTTCGCCAATTGGCCAGCCATTGGTTCCGGCGATCAGCGAACAGCCAAGAAAGCGTCCGCCACGCTCGCTGCCGATGCGATTGGCGGCGGCGATGTGGACGTTGTTGACGTGGGCAGCAGTCATGGTCAGGTAGGACGCCATGCACCGGCCGCTGGTATCGAACAGCGGTGGTGGGGTCCACACCCAGTTGTTCAGGCTGCAGATGATATCTGCGCCTTGCTGGGCCAACAAACGCGGCACCTCCGGGAACCAGATATCCCAACAGATCAACAGGCCGATGCGCCCTATCGGGGTTTCGAATACCGGAAAGCCCAGGTCGCCAGGGGTGAACCAGAGCTTTTCCTGGTTCCACAGGTGAGCTTTGCGGTAGTGGCCAAGCAAGCCCTCGGGGCCGAACAACACGGCACTGTCGTAAAGCTTCAAACCTTCGCGCTCGGCAAAGCCGGCAACCAGGTAGACCTGATGTTCACGCGCGAATGCCGCCCAGGTGTTAACGCTTGGACCACCTTCCAGGGTTTCGGCATGAGCATAGGCTTCGGCACGGGTACTGAAGGTGTAGCCGGTGTTGGCCAGCTCTGGCAGGACTATCAGATTGGCCCCTTCGCGGACCGCTTGTTCGGCGAGTTGCAGGCCTCGGCATAAATTGTTGTCGCAGTGCTCAACGCCGACTTGCGGGTCGAACTGGATAACGGCGACGCGGACGGGGCTCACAGGGGCAGTGTTTGCAGACATGGAGGCGGCCTTCTTATCGTTATTGGAGGGACGCCAGTTAAACGGACACCCTGTTAGATAAGACAGTCAGGCAACTCTGTAGCAAACGCGGGAAAGCTCCTAAGCAGCGGAAAGGGCAATCATACAGTCTGCCCTTTTCGCCGCAATTTCAGGCCTTCATTTGGTAATGCGGATAGTCACTCATGGAGAAATCTCCATTGAACACGGCTTGTGTCTTCTGACAGATGTTAATCACTGCGTCCACAGCAGTTCTGAAACACGGCTCCGTCCAGCCAGCGTCGACCGAAAACGACTCGCCAGCCAGGTAAAGGCCTGAGCGCTCACTGAAGTCCCGGTTGTATTTCATCAGGCTGACAGCATCGTAGTAAGTACCTGCTCGGTAGAGCTTGGCGCAACCCAGTGCATTCTTGTCGGTGATCCAGCGCTGAACGCGGGCGTTATAGGTGTCTATGTAGGGGGAAATCGGCTGCTGGATATTGCTGCAGCGCAGCAGGATCCGATCCAGCTCATTGACGCATTTTCTGACCAGTTGCTCATCGTCGAAAGAAGCCAGTTTGGTTGCGTCGTCCTCCCAGGTGTAACTGAGCAGAATGCAGTCATAGGCGTAGCTGTCGTTGTACCGGTAGGTATACACATCGTGTACGAAACTGTCGGTAACAAGAATTTGCGGTATGCGTTGATGCTTACTCAAAAAGCTCTTTTTCAGAGGCGCATAGACCTTACAGCTGGTCTCCCAGTGAGCAGTCTTATAGGCATTGGTGATCTTGGCCGGCAGCATCGCCGGGGTGAAATGCTCCAGACGAACGTTGGTTTCGAGCAACCAGGACGGCAATGTAACGATCACAGAGTCGAAATCTTCACTCAAGGTGGTTGTTGAGTGGGGATTACTGGCATTCCACTGGTACTGAACACGGATCTTTCCATCAGGCAGTTTGCTCAAGCCAGTAACCGGACTATCGGTGAGCAACCCATTCTGACGGTCGAGACAGTGACTGTAGAGTGACTTTCCAGTGCCATCGATCCCCATGAAAAGCAGACATTCATCCAACGCTGCCAAGCCAAGATAGGTAGGCGCAGCGAATTTCAAGCCTTTGCTGTCATAGACAGCCTCCGCCGCCTGGTAAGGTGCTTCGAGTGGATTCCCCTTATCGTCCACCCGACCATGAACCAGTTGTAAGTGGCTGCTGAAACCGAAGATGGCAGTACGCAATGGGTATAAGCAGCACACATCGTAAAATGCGCCCCAACTTCCATCGCCAATGCCAATGGCATAGAAAATTGCTGACTCCTCTGGGTTCATGCCAAGACCGCCAAAATCACCGGACCGGCTTTTATCCCAGTTGGTGATCGCTGGAAGACTGACCAGATCGCGAAACGACAACGCTTGATAGCGCTCTACGATTGCAGCCCATAAAGCCTCCCAATCTTCGGAACCATAGATTGCCGCAATCTGTTCAGTCATCCGTGCAGCGAAGTGGTGCCACTTGTCATAGACCTGCTGCAGTGCCGCCGTCGGGGGTGGAGTAATGCCATCAGGGTTGGCCCATACCAGCAATGTCGGCTCGCCGTGCCCCTGCAGCTCCCCTTCCTGTAAGTAGACCCCGGTTGAGGTCACCCTGGGAGTCCCTGGGTTAGGGAAGTCAGAAATATGCAGGTCGAAAAGCCCGGCGTAATAAGCCATCAACGAACGACCGTCCTTGGGCGCTTCACCTGTTCGGTTGAAGAACGGCATACGCATAGCCCCCATTTCAAAAGGCGTCGAAGGCGCAGCTAATGGTTGGGAATTGTCTACAACAGTCAGATGGCGCCCACCAATACGCTGAGACTGTTCAATCAAGGTGATCTGAGTGAAGCCACAGCGCAGCAACTCACGTGCAGCCGTCAGACCGGTGACACCAGCGCCGACAATGCAAATACGGTGGTCCGTAATTCTCGCCTGAGCAATGCCACCTGTTTGTTCAAGCAGCTTGCGGTAGTCAAAACACAGATCGGGAGGGTTGGGGAAACGGGCGGTCCATTTACCTGACGGGGTTGCCAGGTTGGCCGCTACATTGGCGGGATGATTGTAAGTAGAGCCGATGGTCATGGGTCGAGATCTCCAGGAGATGTTGGAGAGTCGAGCTTGGCGACAAGCAGGTGCCAGGAGGCATTACATAGTTAGGAGGACCGGGCTTGCCCCGCGATTGCGGTGTGTCAGCTGCAGCGCATCGCGGGGCAAGCCCGCTCCCACCGGGAAAAGACAAAACCCCTACCTGCATACGCAGATAGGGGTTTCGGAATTTAATCTTGACGATGACCTACTCTCACATGGGGAAACCCCACACTACCATCGGCGATGCATCGTTTCACTGCTGAGTTCGGGATGGGATCAGGTGGTTCCAATGCTCTATGGTCGTCAAGAAATTCTGTTGCCAGAAGGTCTTGTTAGACACTCCAGCGAATTGGGTATGTGATACTTGTGAGTCGCAAACTTTCGGTTCGTTTCGTCTTCACAACACCGCAATCTGGCCTTTCGACGCAAATTGCTTGGGTGTTATATGGTCAAGCCTCACGGGCAATTAGTATTGGTTAGCTCAACGCCTCACAGCGCTTACACACCCAACCTATCAACGTCGTAGTCTTCGACGGCCCTTCAGGGAGCTCAAGGCTCCAGTGAGATCTCATCTTGAGGCAAGTTTCCCGCTTAGATGCTTTCAGCGGTTATCTCTCCCGAACATAGCTACCCGGCAATGCCACTGGCGTGACAACCGGAACACCAGAGGTTCGTCCACTCCGGTCCTCTCGTACTAGGAGCAGCCCCTCTCAAATCTCAAACGTCCACGGCAGATAGGGACCGAACTGTCTCACGACGTTCTAAACCCAGCTCGCGTACCACTTTAAATGGCGAACAGCCATACCCTTGGGACCGGCTTCAGCCCCAGGATGTGATGAGCCGACATCGAGGTGCCAAACACCGCCGTCGATATGAACTCTTGGGCGGTATCAGCCTGTTATCCCCGGAGTACCTTTTATCCGTTGAGCGATGGCCCTTCCATACAGAACCACCGGATCACTAAGACCTACTTTCGTACCTGCTCGACGTGTCTGTCTCGCAGTCAAGCGCGCTTTTGCCTTTATACTCTACGACCGATTTCCGACCGGTCTGAGCGCACCTTCGTACTCCTCCGTTACTCTTTAGGAGGAGACCGCCCCAGTCAAACTACCCACCATACACTGTCCTCGATCCGGATAACGGACCTGAGTTAGAACCTCAAAGTTGCCAGGGTGGTATTTCAAGGATGGCTCCACGCGAACTGGCGTCCACGCTTCAAAGCCTCCCACCTATCCTACACAAGCAAATTCAAAGTCCAGTGCAAAGCTATAGTAAAGGTTCACGGGGTCTTTCCGTCTAGCCGCGGATACACTGCATCTTCACAGCGATTTCAATTTCACTGAGTCTCGGGTGGAGACAGCGCCGCCATCGTTACGCCATTCGTGCAGGTCGGAACTTACCCGACAAGGAATTTCGCTACCTTAGGACCGTTATAGTTACGGCCGCCGTTTACCGGGGCTTCGATCAAGAGCTTCGCGTTAGCTAACCCCATCAATTAACCTTCCGGCACCGGGCAGGCGTCACACCCTATACGTCCACTTTCGTGTTTGCAGAGTGCTGTGTTTTTAATAAACAGTCGCAGCGGCCTGGTATCTTCGACCGGCATGAGCTTACGGAGCAAGTCCTTCACCCTCACCGGCGCACCTTCTCCCGAAGTTACGGTGCCATTTTGCCTAGTTCCTTCACCCGAGTTCTCTCAAGCGCCTTGGTATTCTCTACCCAACCACCTGTGTCGGTTTGGGGTACGGTTCCTAGTTATCTGAAGCTTAGAAGCTTTTCTTGGAAGCATGGCATCAACCACTTCGTCGCCTAAAGGCAACTCGTCATCAGCTCTCGGCCTTAAGATCCCGGATTTACCTAAGATCTCAGCCTACCACCTTAAACTTGGACAACCAACGCCAAGCTGGCCTAGCCTTCTCCGTCCCTCCATCGCAATAACTAGAAGTACAGGAATATTAACCTGTTTTCCATCGACTACGCTTTTCAGCCTCGCCTTAGGGACCGACTAACCCTGCGTCGATTAACGTTGCGCAGGAAACCTTGGTCTTTCGGCGTGGGAGTTTTTCACTCCCATTGTCGTTACTCATGTCAGCATTCGCACTTCTGATACCTCCAGCAAGCTTCTCAACTCACCTTCACAG